>CAYZBB010000003.1:0-112768 GCA_964476495.1 uncultured Actinomycetes bacterium
CCGAGTGCTTCGCCGCGGCGATCCGGTTCGCCCGCACCGAGGGCATCGTGCCGGCGCCCGAACCCACCCATGCGCTGGCTGCCACGATCCGGGAGGCTTTGACCTGTAAGGAGTCCGGCGAGGAAAAGCTGATCGTCACGGCGTTGTGCGGGCACGGCCTGCTGGATCTGGCGGCGTACGACGCCTACCTGAACGACCGGATGGTCGACTCGGGTCTGTCCGACGCGGACCTTGAGGCCGCGCTGGCCACGGTTCCGGTGCTGGCGTGACGCGTCGGGGCGGGTGGGCTCGTTGACGGCGGACGCTCGAGCCCTCGCCGACGCGCTCGACCTGCAGCCGCTCGCACTGGAGGGCGGCCTGTTCCGGCGCACGTTCACCGGCGGCGGCGCCACGGCCATCCTGTTCATGCTGATCGGCGACGACTTCTCCGCCATGCACCGGCTGCACAGCGACGAGGTCTACTTCCACCACTCGGGGGCGCCGCTGCGGATCATGCTGATCGACCCGGAGCTCGGGGCGCACCGTGAGGTGCTGCTCGGGCCGGACGTCGCCGCCGGTCAGCTACCCCAGGTCCACGTACCCGCCGGGTGGTGGCAGGGCTCGTCGCCGGACGGTCCGTGGAGCCTGGTGTCGACGGTCGTCTCCCCGGGATTCGATTGGCACGACTTCACTCTCGGCGATCGGTCGACCCTGGTCGCGTTGGCCCCGGATGCCGCGACGCGGATCGAACGGCTCACCCGAGAACCGTCGGGGTGAGGATCGACCCACACTCACACGGCGCACGCCGGCTTCCCAGCCGTGCTCTATCGTTTCCTTGACGATCGTCACTAGCACGCGATACCGTGGGGTCACGGAAGGCGGCACCCATGACGACGACAACGACGCAGACGAGCAATATCCGTCCGCTCGAGGACGGCATCCAGCGCGATCTGCAGGGACTGAACTACGGCAGCTACCTGCACCTGGACGAGCTGCTGCACGCCCAGCAGCCGGTGTCCGACCACCACGACGAGATGCTGTTCATCACCGTGCACCACGTCACCGAGCTGTGGATGAA
Organism: uncultured Actinomycetes bacterium; assembly: GCA_964476495.1. Taxonomy (GTDB): domain Bacteria; phylum Actinomycetota; class Actinomycetes; order Mycobacteriales; family Nakamurellaceae; genus Nakamurella. The sequence continues at coordinate 1,058 of CAYZBB010000003.1, forward strand.
GCTGGTGATTCACGAGATCCGTTCCGCGATCACACTTCTGCGCGCCGACGAGCTCGGCCCGGCGCTCAAGCGGCTGGCCAGGGTCAAGCACGTGCAGCGGCAGATGATCGAGCAGTGGTCCGTGCTGGCCACCCTCACCCCGTCCGAGTACGCGCAGTTCCGCGGGCTGCTGGGCCACTCGTCCGGCTTCCAATCGGCGCAGTACCGGACGCTGGAATTCCTGCTGGGCAACAAGAACCGGGCCATGATCGCGATCTTCGCGCACGAACCGCAGACCGCGGCCCAGTTGGAGCGGGACCTGCACGCGCCGAGCCTGTACGACGAGTTCCTGGCGTACCTGGCCCGCCGCGGCTACCCGATCCCGCAGCGCCTGCTGGATCGGGACTTCGCTGAGCCGCACACCCTCGACCGGGAGCTGGTGCGGATCTTCACCCGGGTGTACGCCGACCCTGAGCACCAGTGGGACGTGTACGAGACCTGCGAGGAGCTCGTCGACATCGAGGACACGTTCCAGACCTGGCGGTTCCGGCACCTGAAGACAGTCGAACGGATCATCGGGTACAAGCGGGGCACGGGCGGCTCGTCCGGGGTCGCGTTCCTGTCCCGTGCGCTGTCCCTGACCTTCTTCCCCGAGCTGTACGCCGTCCGCACCGAGATCGGCGCCGCCGACGTCAAGGAGCTCCCGTGACGACCGCCACCACCCTCGACCGGGCGCGCGCGCAGGCGCTGGACGACGCGGACCCGCTGGCCACCTTCCGCGGCCGCTACCTGCCCACCACCGACGAGGTCGTCGCCTACCTGGACGGCAACTCGCTCGGCCGGCCACTGCGGTCGATCGCCGAGACCTGGCAGCACTTCACCACACAGCAGTGGGCCGGCCGACTGATCCGCGGCTGGTCCGAGGGCTGGATGGACCTTCCCGAACTGGTCGGCGACGAGTTGGCCGAGGCTGCGCTGGGCGCCGCGTCCGGTCAGACGATCATCGCCGACTCCACCACGGTGAACTTCTACAAGGCCATGCGGGCCGCGCTGAACCTGCGGCCCGGCCGCAATCGGGTCGTGCTGGACCGGGACAACTTCCCCACGGACCGGTACGTCGTCGAGTCGCTGGCCCGCGACCTGGGTCTGGAACTCGTCTGGCTGGTACCGCCCATCGACGGCGGCGTCACCGCACAGGACGTCGCCGCGGTTGTCGACGAGCGCACGGCCGTCGTCACGTTGAGCCATATCGCCTACCAGTCGGCGTATCTCGCCGACGTCGCGGCGATCACCCGGGTCGCGCACGACGCCGGTGCGCTGGTGGTCTGGGATTTGTGCCACTCCGTCGGGTCGGCCGAGATCGAGCTCGACACCTGGGATGTCGACTTCGCGGTGGGCTGCACCTATAAGTTCGTCGGCGCCGGGCCGGGCGCGCCGGCGTTCGTCTATGTCAACCGCACGCATCATGGCGTGCTGGATCAGCCGATCTGGGGATGGCTCGGCCGTCGAGACTCCTTCGAGATGGAGCAGGGCTACGTGCCGGCGACCGGGATCCGTTCGATGATGTCCGGGACCCCGACCCTGCTGGGCCTGCTGGGGGTGCGGGAGGGCGCGGCGATCATCGCCGAGGCCGGCATCGGCCCGATCCGTCGCAAGGCGATGGCACTGACCGAGATGACCGTCGCCGTGATCGAGGAATCACTGGTGCCACGCGGCTTCGAGATCATGAGTCCGCGGGACCCGGCGCGACGCGGCGGGCACGTCAGCATCGCCCGGCCGGACGCGAGGGACCTCTCGCGGCGGCTCACCGACGCCGGGGTGCTCATCGACTTCCGTGCGCCGCAGGCCATCCGGATCGGACTGTCCCCCCTACCGACCTCGTTCACCGAGGTGTGGGACGCGCTGGACGTCATCCGCCAGATGGCATGAGCGATCGCTGGCCTCGCCGGCGCGGCACAGGCGCGCCTTTCCGTGCCTGCGCGCTTCGCGCCGAGTTTGCAGGGGCCGCGCCGCGCATTGCCGGCGCGGCCCGCGCATTGCCGGCGCGAAGCCCGGCGCCTGCAGGCGGAGTGCACGGGTGAGCCGCGCGACCGGATCGGCCGTGCTGCCGCCGGACCGGCAGGGCAGTCCCGGGTCGCTGATCGTGTCGTTCGCCGGCTCGTTCCTCCGACAACTCGGCGGCGCCATCGCGGTGGCCGATCTCCTGCGTTGCCTGTCGCTCGTCGGGGTCGGCGAGTCCGCCGGCCGGCAGGCCCTGAGCCGGCTAAAGACACGCGGGCTCCTGCATCCCGAGCGGGTGCACGGCCGGGCGGGCTACCGGCTGACCGAGGCGGGAATGGTCGACCTGACCACCGGCGATCGCCGGATCTTCCACCGACCGACCACCGTGGAGGCCGACGGTTGGGTGCTCGCGGTGTTTTCCGTGCCCGAATCCGAACGGGCGCAACGACATCGGCTGCGCAGCGAGCTGAGCTGGCTCGGCTTCGGCACGGTCGCGTCCGGCGTCTGGGTGGCGCCCCGGCACCTGGCCGAACCGACTCGGGACGTGCTGGCGGCCGCCGATCTCGACCGCTATGTGACCTGGTTCGCCGCGCACCATCTGAGCCCGGTCGACGTCGCGCAGTGGTGGGACCTGCCCGCGCTGCGCGCCCAGTACAACCGGTTCATCGCCGCCCACCGGGCCGACCTGGCCGTCGCCGACCCGAGCGACGAGCAGGCGTTCACGATCTACCTGCGGGTCATCGACTCGTGGCGGGTGTTTCCGCGCATCGATCCCGGTCTGCCGGCCGCGCTGCTGCCGGCGGACTGGCCCGCGACCGAGGCCTGGTCCACCTTCGCGACGCTGCACGACCGTTGGGCCCCCGCCGCCCTCGCCCACGTCCGAGCGGTGATCCAGGCCTGACCCACCGCGGCCCGTCGCCGCGGCCCGTCGGCACGGCCCCGTTGCCGCGACCTTCCGACGCGCCCCGGCGGGCGGCTCAGGCGTGGATCACCACAAGCCCGATGATCAGCACGACCACGCCCGCCATGATCCAGATGTTCACGATCACCCACTTCTCGGCCAGTCCGAGCGGGGGCACCACGTTGGGCAGCGACGCGGGGGCGACGCATGCGAGCGTCGGGTCGAACGGATCGTGATAGACGTCCACCAGCGAGCCCACCGCGGGTGTGCCGGCCGCACGGATCCGCGAGATGAAGGTGATCTCCCGCCCATCCGCGGCCCGGAACGCGATCACCGGCCGGCGAACGCGTTGCACCGTACCGTCCTTCGCCGGCCGACGGCGCCCAAGCGACCGCTCGTCGACGACCACGCCTTGCGCGGCCAGCCACCCCGTCGGCACCTGCGGCATCCCCCGGGCGCGGGTGGAGTAGATGACCTGCCTGGTGCCGAAGGCCGCGGCCAGGACGATCGGAACGATCGTCAGCAGCAGACTCAGCCAGCCGGGCACCCGCAGATGATAAGAACGACGTTCCGCATAGGGCCAGGTGCCGGTGCGATGCGTACGGTGGGCGGCATGCGGGTCGTCATCGCGGGTGGACACGGCAAGATCGCACTGCGCCTGGCCAGAATGCTCGGCGAACGGGAGGAGCATCCGGTCGGTCTGGTCCGCAACCCGGACCACGCGGCCGACCTGGTCGCCGTGGGCGCCCATCCGGTGCAGTTCGACCTGGAGTCCGGCGCAGCGCAGGACCTGGCCACCATCCTGAAAGACACGGACGCGGTGGTGTTCGCGGCCGGCGCCGGTCCGGGCAGCGGTGCGCGGCGCAAGGACACGATGGATCGCGGTGGTGCCGCACTGCTGGCCCAGGCGTGCGAGATCGCCGGAGTGAGGCGATACCTGATGATCTCGGCGATGGGTGCGGACAAGGGGTCGGCCGGGCTGCCGGCCGGGGCGGACGACGTGTTTGCGGCCTACCTCGATGCCAAGAAGGCCGCCGACGACGACCTGCGGTCCCGCGACCTGGACTGGACCATCCTGCGGCCCGGGGTCCTGACCATGCAGTCGGGCACCGGCCGGGTCCGGCTGGCCGAGCACACGGGCCGCGGCGAGGTGCCGAGGGAGGACGTCGCCGCCGTCCTGCTTGCGCTGCTGGACGAGCCGCGCACCGCCGGACTGACCCTCGATCTGATCTCCGGCGATACCCCGGTCGTCGACGCGGTGGCCAACGTCCTACGTTGACCCGGTGGCCCGTTCCAGCGACGCCGGTGACCCGATCGAACTGACGGTCGGCGACCGTACCGTGCGCATCACCAACCCGCACCGGATCTACTTCCCGCAGACCGGCGCCACCAAGCTCGACCTGGCCGGCTACTACCTGTCCGTCGGCGACGGCATCGTCCGCGCACTGCGGGAACGGCCCTGCATGATGCACCGGTTCCCGGAGGGGCTCGCCGGGGAGAAAGTGCACCAGAAGCGTCTTCCGCGGGGAGCGCCACCCTGGGTGCAGACCGTCAATGTCCTCTTTCCCCGATTCAAACGGACCGCGGACGAGCTGTGCGTCACCGAACTGGCCAGCGTCATCTGGGCGGTGCAGATGTCAACGGTCGAGTTCCACCCGTGGAACTCGCGGCGAGCCGACACCGAGAAGCCCGACGAGTGGCGGATCGACCTGGATCCGATGCCGGAATGCGACTGGGCCCGTGTGCGCCGGGTCGCGCACGTCGCGCATGAGATCCTGGACGAACTCGGCGCGGTCGGCTGGCCGAAGACCTCCGGCGGCAGGGGCATGCACATTTACGTGCGGATCCCGCCGCTCTGGGGATTCGGCGACGTGCGCCGCGCTGCACTGGCTTTCGCCCGCGAGGTGGAGCGCCGTGCCCCCGCCGACGTGACCACGGCGTGGTGGCGCAAGGACCGCGATCCGACGATGCTGTTCGTCGACTACAACCAGAACGCCCGCGACCACACCATCGCCGCCGCCTACTCGGTGCGCGGCACCCCGCGCGGCACGGTCTCCACCCCGATCCTCTGGTCGGAGATCGACGACGTGTTGCCGGACGACTTCACCATGGCCACGGTGCCGGCCCGGTTCGCCGAGCTGGGCGACCTGCACGCGGGCATCGACGACGCCCCGTTCGACATCGCGCCGCTGCTGGACTGGGCGGACCGCGACGACCAGCAGGGTGCCGCCGATCCGGGTGGGGACGACGCGGTGGATCTCGACGCGCCCGCGGGTTGACCCGATCGCCGACGCCGACGGCGAGTTGCGCTGATCCGGGACCCACTGAGCCGGACAAGACGGCCCCGAAACGGGACTCGGATCAGCGCGGACTCGGAATGAGCACCTATCCTCATGCGCGTGCCCGACCCGACGTCAGCCCCGACCGACGTGCTGTTCGTCGACCCGCGCCCGGACGTGTTCGGCGAACCCTACGAGGCGTTGACCCTCGATCTCCCCGACGACCGGGAGGGCCCGGTGATCTCCACCCTGGTGCGTCGCCGGTCGGGCCGGTCGGGGTCCACCGCGGCGCTGTACATCCACGGCTTCTCCGACTACTTCCACCAGAGGGAGCTCGCCGACTTCCACATCGCCCGCGGCGACGACTTCTACGCGATCGACCTGCGCAAGAACGGCCGTTCCCTGCTGAGCCATCAGACACCGGCGGACATGACCGACGTGTCCGACTTCTACGCGGAGCTGGACGCCGCGCTGCACACCGTCCTCGCGGACGGACACGACCGGGTGGTGCTGAACGCCCACTCCACCGGAGGATTGATCGGGGCGCTGTGGCTGCACGACTCATCCGTGCGCGGAACCGACCGGAGCGCGCTCACCGCCGTCGTGCTCAACAGCCCGTTCCTTGACGTGCCGGCGAACTGGGCGGTGCGCGCCCTGGCCCCACGCCCCTTCGCGGTCCTGGCCCGCAACCGCCCCCAGCTGGTGGTGCAGACCCCGACCCGCAGCCAGTACCAGATCAGCATCCACCGCACCGAGCGCGGCGAGTGGGAGTTCAACCCCGCGTGGAAGCCGGTCACCGGCGGTGTGGTTCGCGCGCAATGGCTCTCGGCCGCGCAGCGGGCGATCGCCCGGGCGCACTCCGGCCTGCAGCTGGCGATGCCGCTGCTGGTGATGTGCAGCAGCCGCAGCATCCGTGCCCGGCAATGGACCGACGATCTCCTGCGCGGGGATGCGGTGCTCAACGCTGACGCCATCGCCCGTTGGTCCACCCTGCTCGGCCGGCACGTCACATGCATCCGCATCGTCGACGGGATGCACGACCTGCTGCTGTCCACCCCGTCGGTCCGGACAACCGTATACGCGCAGATGGCCCGCTGGCTTGATGCCTACGGCGCGGTCAGCTGAGTATTCCTGCGATGGCGACCAGCACCGGGATGCACAGCAGCGTCGTCGTCGCCACCGCGTCCCGGGCCAACGGCACCGCGGCCTTGTACCGCACCGCGTAGACGAACACATTCTGCGCCGTGGGCAGCGCCGCGCACATCGTGGACGCCATCAACGGGGCCCCAACCATTCCGAACACCCAGCGACCCAACACGTACGCCACCATGGGCATCAGCGCCAGCTTGAGCAGGGCGACCACCGCAATGTCGGCCGCCCGCCCGCCGCGACCGGGCAGCGGGGCGCCGCGCAAGGAGATACCGAACGCGATCAGCGCTCCGGGCACCGCCATGCCGGCGATGAGGTCGAGCGGGGCGTTGATCACCTCGGGGATGCTCGTGCCGGTTGCGGCCAGCGAGATGCCGATCACCGAGCCGATGATCACCGGGTTGCGGACGGGCTGGATCAGCACCCTGCGCAGCGAGGGCCGACGGCCGGTCTCGACCATGTCCAGCACGACGAAGGCGATCGGGGCAAGCACGACGAGCTGGTACAGCATCACCGGCGCGACGACCGTCGCGTCCTTGAAGACGTATACCGCCAAGGGGATTCCGAGGTTGCCGGCATTGACGTAGGAGGACGCGAGCGAGCCGACGACGACCGAGCCCACGTCCCGGTGCCACCACACCCGGGCGATCAGCACGAAGCACACCCAGGACACGGTCGTGGTCAGCGCCGTGACCGCGAGACCATCGGACAGCACCGCCGAGATGGGTGCTCCGGCCAGCGTTTCCAGCAGCAGGGCCGGGGTGGCGACGAAGAACACCAACCGGGACAGCACCACCGGCGCCGACTCCGGCAGCAAGCCGGTCCGGGCCAGCAGATAGCCCACCGCGACGACCAGGCCGATGGTCCAGAGGCCCTGCAGGACCGCCAGCACCGGCGGTCAGTGCTCGGCAGCCGGTCCCGGCGAAGCCGGGTCGAGCCCTTGCGGCGAACGATCGACAAGGGTCAGTGTCGCCCGCGCGATCGCCAGTTCCTCATTGGTCGGCAACACCATCACGGTGATCGGCGATTCGTCGGTGGAGATCGCTCTCGCCGCCGACGATCGCACCTGGTTCCGATCGGGATCCAGGACCAGTCCGAGCGGTTCGAGACCGGACAGGATCCGGGCCCGTACGCCGGCGGCGTTCTCACCCACCCCTGCGGTGAAGGTGACCACGTCCGCGCCGCCGAGGACCGCGAGGTAGGCGCCGATGTACTTGCGCACCCGGTGGCAGTACACCTCCATGGCCAACGCGGCATCCGCGTCCCCATCGGCGATCAGCCGTTCGATGTCCCGGAAGTCGGACACCCCGGCCAGGCCGAGCATCCCGGATCGCCGGTTGAGCAGAGTGTCGATGTCGTCGATCGACCGGCCGGCGCGGGCCAGGTGGAACACCACCCCGGGATCGATGTCCCCGCTACGGGTCCCCATCACCAGACCCTCGAGCGGGGTCAGCCCCATGGACGTCTCGACCGCGCGGCCGCCGCGGATCGCGGACACCGACGCCCCGTTGCCCAGGTGCAACACGATCTGCCGCAGGTCGTCCCCATCGCGGCCCAGCACCGCGGCGACCCGTTCCGACACGTACTGGTGCGACGTGCCGTGGAAGCCGTACCGCCGCACCTGGTGTCGGGCGGCCACCGCCCGGTCGACGGCGTAGGTGGCCGCCGCGGCCGGCAGGTCCCGGAAGAAGGCCGTGTCGAAGACCACCACCTGCGGCAGGTCCGGGAACGCGCGCATGGCCTGCTCGATGCCGGTGGCATTGGCCGGATTGTGCAGCGGGGCCAGCACGGACAACTGCTTGATCTCGGCCAGTACCTTCTCGTCGACCAGGGTGGGATCACCGAAGAGGGAACCGCCGTGCACCACGCGGTGTCCGACCGCGACCAGACCGGAGCGGTCGATCGGGTCGCCGGCCTCGCCGAACAACCCCTTCATCACCTCCAGAGCCACGGCATGGTCGGGAATCTCGCCCTCGAAGGTGAAGGTCCTGCCGCCTTGCTGGTGCCGGGCACGACCGGGTTCGTCACCGGCCACCCCGATCCGCTCGATCAGCCCGGTCGTCACCGCCTGTCCCTCGTCGGGATCGATCAATTGGTACTTCATCGACGACGAGCCCGAGTTGAGCACCAGGATCGGGTTTCTCATCACACCGCACCTTTCAGGTCGTCGCCCTGGGCCTGAATCGCGGTGATGGCCACGGTGTTCACGATGTCCGCGACGAGCGCGCCGCGGGACAGGTCGTTCACCGGTTGGTTCAGGCCCTGCAGGACCGGCCCGATCGCCACCGCACCGGCGCTGCGCTGCACCGCCTTGTAGGTGTTGTTCCCGGTGTTCAGGTCCGGGAAGATCAACACCGTGGCCCGGCCGGCCACCGCCGAATCCGGCAGCTTCGTGATCGCGACATCCGGGTCGACCGCGGCGTCGTACTGGATCGGCCCCTCCACCAACAGGTCGGGTCGCTGGGTCTGGACGATCGCGGTGGCCGTCCGCACCTTGTCCACGTCGACGCCCGAACCGGAACTGCCCGTCGAGTACGACAGCATCGCCACCCGTGGTTCGATGCCGAATTGGACGGCGGTCTGTGCGGAGGAGATCGCGATCTCCGCCAGTTGCGGCGCGGTCGGGTCGGGATTGACCGCGCAGTCGCCGTAGACCAGCACCCGGTCCGCCAGGCACATCAGGAAGACGCTGGACACCACGCTGGTCCCGGGGGCGGTCTTGATGATCTCGAACGAAGGCCGGATGGTGTGCGCGGTGGTGTGCACGGCGCCGCTGACCATGCCGTCGGCCATCCCCAGGTGGACCATCATCGTGCCGAAATAGGAGACGTCGGTGACGATGTCGGTGGCCAGATCGAGGGTGATGCCCTTGTGCGCCCGCAATCGGGCGTACTCGGCGGCGAACCTGGCCACCAGCTCGGGGTCGGTGGGCGAAAGGATCCGGGCGGCGGAGACGTCCACGCCAAGGGCGGCGGCCTTGGTCCGGATCGCCACCTCGTTGCCCAGCAGTGTCAGGTCCGCGACGTTCAGCCGCAGCAGGATCGCCGCCGCACGCAGGATGCGCTCGTCCTCGCCCTCCGGCAGCACGACGTGCCGGCGCTGCGCACGCGCCCGCTCGATCAGCCGGTACTGGAACATCATCGGGGTGACCACGCTCGGGTCGGCGACGTCCAGCGCGCCGACGATCGCGTCGGCGTCGACCCCTTCGGCGAACGCCTGCAGCGCCTTCTCCAGCTTGACCGGCGAGTCCGCGGTCAGCCGTCCCCGAACCTGACCAAGACTGCTTGCCGTCTCGAAGGTTCCACCGTCGGCCAGCAGGATCGGCAGGTCGGGTCGGATGCCGTCGATCAGCCGGGTGATCGCCGGTTCGGGAGCGTAGCCGCCGCTGAGCACCATCGCCGCCAGGTCCGGGAAGGTCGCCGACTGGTGGGCCAGGATCAACGCGGGCAGCATGTCCGACCGATCGCCTGGCACCACCACCGTCGAGTACGGGCGCAGCCTGGTGAGAGCGTTCGGCGGTGTCATCGCCGCCACCTCGACACCCATCGACTCCCGCGCCAGCAACGCGGGATCACCGCGCCACAGCGGCGCATCGATCGCGTCTCGCAGGTCCGCCACCGTGGGCGCGCCGAGCAGCGGGATGTTGGGGATCGCCCCGGACACCGACCAGGTCCGGGCGAGCAGATCCCGAACCCGGTCGAGTGCGGCCGGCTCCACCCGGTTCGCGATCGCCGCGACCGGGTGCGCATGCCACGCGATCAGCTCCGACCGCGCCAGCTCCAGCGTGGCGGCGATGACCTCGGGCGTCCGATTTCTCCCGTGCACCACGAGCACCACCGGCGAGCCGAGGTTGGCCGCGATCCGTGCGTTGCTGGCCCACTCGTTGCCCGTGGTCACATCGGTGTAGTCGCTACCCACGACGACCACCGAGTCGAACTGCGCGCTCAGCTCGCCGAACCGGTCGACGATGCGGGACAGCGCGCTGTCCTGATCCGCGTGCCATTGCGCGTAGGTGACACCGACCGCCTCGTCGTAGTCCTGGCGGACGCCGGGTTGCGCGATCAGCAGCTCGATCACCGAGTCCTTCTTCGGTTCGACGTTGATGATCGGCCGGAACACCCCGACCCGACCCACCCGACGGCTGAGCAGATCGACCAGGCCGAGGGCCACGGCCGACTTCCCGGACTGGCTCTCGGGCGCGGCGATGTACAGGCTGCGTGACATGCGGGCAAGGCTATCGGGGCGGCTGCAACCCCTCATGTCGAACGACTCGCCGGAGCGTGCGGGTCGAGCCTCGCGAACCGGTGTCCGAGCAGCTGAATTCACCACTCGTTGACATCTTCTCGGGAACCGTCCTACGCTGACCACGACGACCAAACTCACCCTTTGTTGAATTCTGTTCCCGGGGAGGCGTCATGGACCACGCGATCACCGTCACCGACCTGGTCGTGCGCCGCGGGCGGGCGATCGTGCTCAAGGGCCTGAGCTGCCGCGCCATGGCCGGCCGGATCACCGGGCTGCTCGGTCCGTCGGGCTCGGGCAAGACCACCCTGATCCGCGCCATCGTCGGCGTGCAGGTCCTGCGCTCGGGCACGGTGACCGTGCTCGGCGAGCCCGCGGGCGCCCGCGCGCTGCGGAATCGGATCGGCTACGTCAGCCAGGCCATGTCCATCTATCCGGACCTGACCGTGCTGGAGAACACCCGGTACTTCGGCGCGATCGTCGGCGCCGATGCCGCGACCGCGCGCGCGGCCGTCGAGCAGGTCGGCCTGACGGCCGATGCCGGGCACCTGGTCGGCAACCTCTCCGGCGGTGAGCAGTCGCGGGCGTCCCTGGCCTGCGCCATCGTCGGCGACCCCCCGGTGCTGGTGCTCGACGAGCCAACGGTCGGCCAGGACCCGGTGCTGCGGGAGGAGCTGTGGGACTTCTTCCGGGTGCGGGCGCGGGCCGGGGCGACCGTCCTGGTCTCCTCGCATGTGATGGACGAGGCGAACCGGTGCGACTGGCTGTTGCTGATCCGCGACGGCGAGATGCTGGCCGACGACTCCCCCGCGGCCATCAAGAGTCGCGCCGGGACCGACGACATGGACCGCGCCTTCCTGCATCTGATCCGTGAGGCAGCAGGGAGCCCGGCGCCATGAACGCGGCGATCCTGGCCGCCACCACCCACCGCATCCTGCGCCAGTTGCGACACGACCCGCGCACGGTCGCGATGCTGATCGTCGTGCCGATCGTGCTGATGGGCCTGGTCTACGCGATGTTCGACGGCTCGCCGACGGTGAGCCGGATCCTGCTGATCATGCTCGGCATCTTCCCGTTCGTGATCATGTTCCTGATCACCAGCATCGCCATGCTGCGCGAGCGCACGTCGGGCACCCTGGAGCGGTTGATGACCACCCGCACCGGCAAGGGCGACCTACTGTTCGGCTACGGGATCGCGTTCGGCGGCGCGGCCGCGGCGCAGGCGCTCGTCGCGTCCCTGTGCGCGTACTGGTTGTACGGAATGACGACGGCCGGTTCCTCGGGCCTGGTGATCCTGATCGCGGTCCTCACGTCACTGCTCGGAGTGGGTCTGGGTCTGGCGTGTTCCGCGCTGGCCCGCACCGAGTTCCAGGCGGTGCAGATGCTGCCGGTGGTGGTGATCCCGCAGATCCTGCTGTGCGGGCTGTTCGTGCCCCGTGATGAGATGGCCGGCTGGTTGTCCGCCCTCTCGGACGTGATGCCGCTGAGCTACGCGGTGGAGGCGCTGCAGGAGGTCGGCGCCAACGCCGAACCGACCTCGACGTTCTGGGTCGACCTCGTGGTGGTCGCCGGTTGTGTGATCCTTGGGCTGATCCTGGCGGCGGCCACCCTGCGCCGGCGCACCGCCTGACCGTACGAGGAAGCGAGTGCATGCCTGACGGCCCGCCGGACGCGAACCCGTCCCCGGACCCCGTGACCCGCCGGCCGGGCACCTCACGCAACCGGTCCGGCAGGCGCCGGCCTACCCGGACCGGCCGGCGCCCGGGCAATCCGGACACCCGCCAGGCCATCCTGGACGCCGCCCGGACGACGTTCGCGGCCTCCGGCTACGACGGCGCGTCCATCCGGCGCATCGCCGCCGCCGCCGGCGTCGATCCGGCCCTTGTGCATCACTACTTCGGCACCAAGGACGAGCTGTTCATGGCCACCATCGAGATACCCATCGACCTGCCGGCGATGCTCGCCGGGATCGGCGCGGCCGGACCGGACGGTCTCGGGGAGCGCATCGTCACGATGATCCTGTCCGTGTGGGAGTCGCCGGCGGGCGCCGGGCTGGCGGCCTGGCTGCGAACCGCGCTGGCCGACGAGAGCAAGGCCCGGCTGATCCGGGAATTCTGGGTCGGCAAGGTGGCCGGGCCGTTCACGGCGTCGCTCGGCATCCCGGAACAGGAACGGAGCCGGCGGGCCGGGTTGCTCATGACCCAGGTGCTCGGTCTGGTCGTGAGCCGCTACCTGCTGTTCCTGGAGCCGGTGGTGACGTTGACGCCGGCGCAGCTGATCACCTCGGTGGGCGCCACCCTCCAGGGGTACCTGACCGGACCGCTACCGCCGGAGCCCACGAATGGCCAGCGACCTGATCGGCGTCGGTCCGGTGACACATCGGTCACGAGCCCGTCCGGCGGGCCGGACAGGCCATAGATTCAGCCGTGGCAGCACCCGGCCCGCAGACCAGGGGGATGGACTGACATGCGCGATGCTCGTCGCTCCGCGGAAGATCGGCAGGCACCGGACCTGCGTGACCTCCGCACCCCCCGCGGGTGGACCGTGCACGCTCGGCGCGGACCCGCCCCGAGATGAGCACGGCCGCCGTGGAACCCGGCACCCACGGCAGACCGGTGCCGCGGGGCCGCGTCATCGCCTGGGGTCTGTGGGACTGGGGATCGGCCGCCTACAACGCGGTCATCCTCACCTTCGTCTTCTCCGTCTACCTGACCGACGCGGTCGGCGTCGACCTGCCCGGCAGCATCTCCGCCAACACCTGGTTGGGCTGGTCCCTGGGTATCGCCGGCTTCGTGGTCGCCGTGCTGGCCCCGGTCACCGGGCAGCGCGCCGACGCCGGCGGCCGGCGCAGGCTGTCGCTTGGTGTGTGGACCGGCCTGACCGTGATCACCATGGCTGGCCTGTTCTCCGTCAAGAACGACTACCACTACCTGTGGCTGGGACTGCTGCTGCTGTCCCTCGGGTCGATCTTCTTCGAGTTCGCGTCCGTGTCGTACAACGCGATGCTGCACCAGGTGTCGACCCCGGCGACCATCGGCCGGGTGTCCGCATTCGGCTGGTCGATGGGGTACTTCGGCGGCATCGTGCTGCTGCTGATCTGCTACGTCGGCTTCATCGCGCCGGACGTCGGCTGGTTCGGGGTGACCTCCGAGGACGGCCTGAACATCCGGATGGTCGCGCTGTTCGCGGCCGCCTGGTACGCGATCTTCGGCCTGCCCGTGCTGTTCGCCGTGCCGGAGATCCGGAGCGGCCCGGCGTCCCGACGAGTCGGTTTCCTCGCCTCCTACGGCGTGCTGTTCCGGGACCTGCGGGAGCTGTACCGCACCAGCCCGCACACCGTGTACTTCCTCGGTGCCAGCGCGCTGTTCCGGGACGGGCTGGCCGCGGTGTTCACCTTCGGCGCGGTGCTGGCCGTCACCGTCTACGGCATCGACAGCGCCGATGTGCTGATCTTCGGCGTGGTGGCCAACGTCGTCTCGGCCATCGGTGCGCTGACCGCCGGCATCTTCGACGACCGCCTCGGACCCAAGACGGTCATTGTCGCCTCCCTGGCAGGGATGATCGTCTCCGGCACGATCCTGCTGTTCCTGTCCGGCCCGACCGCGTTCTGGATCTTCGGGTTGATCCTGTGCCTGTTCGTCGGGCCGGCGCAGTCCTCGTCCCGCACGTTCCTGGCCCGCCTCGCCCCGCTGGGCCGGGAGGGTCAGCTCTTCGGCCTGTACGCCACCACCGGCCGGGCGGTGTCGTTCCTGGCGCCGACTCTGTTCGGCTTCTTCACCTACCTGTTCGGTGCGGACCGGGCCGGCATCGTCGGCATCCTGCTGGTGCTGAGTCTGGGGTTGGTGGCGCTGCTGCCGGTGCGGGCTCCCGAACGCCGGGAAACCCTCGCCGACCGATGGGAAACCCATGGGTGAGTGCCATGGGTGAGTGGTGGTACGACAACATCGTCGAACCGGCCAAGCTCCCGCTGTTGTTGTGCCTGTTGGCGTTCGTTGTCACGTTCGTGCTGACCCGCGTGATCACCCGGATGATCCGGGCCGGCATCGGACCGTTCCGCAACAACGTCTCGTCCAGCGGGGTGCACATCCACCACGCCGTCCCGGGCATCATCCTGCTGATCCTCGGGGCGCTGATGTCGCTGCGCCTACCCGAGTCGCCGTGGTTCGAGTTCGCCGCGATCCTGGTCGGCATCGGCACGTCGCTGGTGCTCGACGAGTTCGCGCTGATCCTGCACCTGCAGGACGTCTACTGGGCCCACGAGGGGCGGATCTCGGTCGAGATGTGCGGGCTGGTCGCGGCCTGCATCGGCCTTGCCCTGCTCGGTTTCAGCCCGCTCGGCGTCGACGACCTCACGCTCGGCGACATCCAGATCCGGTTCACCCTGCTCATCGGGGTGCTGATCCACGGTTGCCTTCTGCTGGCCTGTGTGCTCAAGGGCAAGTACCGGGCGGCGCTGATCGCCTGCTTCGTGCCCCTGGTCGCCTGGTTCTCGGCGGTGCGGTTGGCCAGGCCGGGTTCGTGGTGGGCACGGCACCGGTACCGCGGGCGCAAGCTCGAACGCTGCGAGCAGCGGGAGGCTGCGTTCGACGACAAGTGGGACCCCCGCTGGCGCTGGCTGTCGGACGTGATCGCCGGCGCACCTGACGAATTCCACCCTTCCCAGACACCCGGCGCGGCCCACACACCCAGCACCGCCGACCCGCCCACCACGTGAACGGTTACCCGCCTACCATTCGCGGGTGGGACAGTGGTGGCAGGACAACATCATCGAGCCGGGCAAGCTCCCGTTGCTGCTGTGCTTCGCCGCGTTCATCGTCACGTTCCTGTCCACCCGGATCATCACCCGGCTGATCCGTGCCGGCATCGGCCCGTTCCGCAACAACGTCTCGTCCAGCGGCGTGCACATCCACCACGCCGTGCCCGGGATCATCCTGCTGATCCTGGGCACGATCATGGCCCTGCGCGGCCCGGATTCGCCGTGGATCGAGATCGCCGGGCTTCTGGCCGGTGTCGGCATGTCGTTGCTGCTGGACGAGTTCGCACTGATCCTGCACCTGCAGGACGTGTACTGGTCGAACGAGGGCCGGGTCTCGGTCGAGATGATCGGGCTGGCCACGGCCGTGTTCGGGTTCGTGCTGCTCGGTTTCAGCCCGCTGGGCGTCGATGAGCTGAGCGCCGACGACCTGGAGGTCCGGCTGACCGTGCTGACCGGCGCCGCCCTGCACTTCCTGCTGCTGCTGGTCTGCGTGCTCAAGGGCAAGTACCGGTCGGCGCTGGTCGGCTGCTTCGTCGGGCCCGTCGCCTGGTGGGCGGCGTGCCGGCTCGCCCGGCCGAACTCCCGGTGGGGCCGACGGTACAAGGGCCGCAAGCTCGAACGCGCCCGGCGACGGGAGGACAAGTTCCAGGCGAAGTGGGAACCGAGGTGGCGGTGGCTGTCCGACGCGATCGCGGGCGCACCCTCCCTGCCTGACCCGCCAGCGCCCTCGGAGGATCACGCCGACGTGTCAGAGCGTTCCTGACCGCTCCCCCGTCCTCCCGTGCCGGGTTGGCATGATGGTCGGCCATGACGTCCGCGCCATCGACGGTCGGGGCAGGCCGATTCGCCCCGAGCCCCTCCGGCGACCTGCACCTTGGAAATCTGCGGACCGCGCTGCTGGCCTGGCTGTTCGCCCGCTCGACGGGACGGCGGTTCCTGGTCCGGCTGGAGGATCTGGATCGAGTGCGGCCGGGTGCGGCGGAACGCCAACTCGCCGACCTGACTGCGATCGGGCTGGAACCGGACGGCCCCGTGGCGCGCCAGTCGGAGCGGACCGGGTTCTACCGCGAGGCCGTCGACTCGCTGATCGCCCGGGGCCTGACCTACGAGTGCTTCTGCACCCGTCGGGAGATCCGGGAGGCGGCATCCGCCCCGCATCCCGACCCGGCATTCCCGCAACGACCCGGCGCGGACGGCGCCTACCCGGGCACCTGCCGCTCGCTGACACCGGCCGAGGTCGCGCAGCGGCGGGCGGCGGCGCGGCCGGGCGCGCTGCGGCTGCGCGCCGGGGTGGACCGATGGACGGTGCCCGACCTGCTCACCGGCCCGTTCACCGGGGTGGTGGACGATCTGGTGCTGCGCCGCAACGACGGGGTCGCTGCCTACAACCTGGCGGTGGTGGTGGACGATGCCGCGCAGGGCATTGACCAGGTGGTGCGCGGCGACGACCTGCTCGGCTCCTCGCCACGACAGGCGTACCTTGCCTCGCTGCTCGGACTGCCGGCGGTGACCTACGCGCATGTGCCGCTGGCCCTGAACGAGCACCGGCAGCGGTTGGCGAAACGGGACGGCGCGGTCACGATGTCCGACCTCGCGGCCGCGGGGCTACCCGCCGGTGAGGTGCTCGGGCTGATCGCGGTGTCGCTCGGCCTCGCCGCTCACGGTGAGCGGGTGACTCCGGCGACGCTGATCCCCCGCTTCGACCCCGCCGCGCTCCCCCGGGAGCCCTGGATCGTGCAGCCGCACGCCCTGGTAACCGGCGAGTCCCGGGACCAGCCCGTCGGGTGAACCGTGTGCGGCGTCTTGGGGTGTTCTTCAGCCGCACACCATTCACTCGGCAGGTGTGGTGCTGCTTGGATGGCGCCGTGAACGACTTACCGCCGGACCGGGCTCTGTCCAACCCGGACACCACACCGCGCACGGGCAACTACGACCTGATCGTCGTGTTGTTCTGCGGGCTGCTGCTGATCTCGAACATCGGCGCCACCAAGCTGATCCAGTTCGGCCCGATCATCACCGACGGCGGGGCGATCCTGTTCCCGCTCACCTACATCCTCGGCGACGTGCTGTCCGAGGTCTACGGGTTCCGGCGCGCGAAACGCGCGATTCTGCTGGGCTTCGGCCTGTCGATCCTGGCCTCGATCACGTTCTACTTGGTCCAGATCGCACCCGCGGCCGATGCCTACACCAACCAGGAGGCGTTCGAGGCCGTCCTCGGGTTCGTTCCACGGATCGTGCTGGCCAGCATCCTTGGCTACCTGGCCGGGCAACTGCTGAACGCGTACGTGCTGGTCAAGATCAAGGAACGGACCAAGGAGAAGGCGCTGTGGCTGCGGCTGATCGGCTCCACAGTGGTCGGTGAGCTGGCGGACACGGTGGTGTTCTGCACGATCGCCTTCTTCGGCGTGATCACCGGCGCCGAGTTCGTCAGCTACGTGGTCACCGGCTACCTGTACAAGGTGCTGGTCGAGGTGGTCTTCCTGCCGATCACCTACCCGGTGATCGGCCTGGTCAAGCGGCACGAGCCGGGCTACGTTCCCGGCGCCGCCGTCCGCGTCTGACTCTGACCGATCCCGGGTCCCCTGACCCCCCCTGTGTTGCACCGACCCCTTGACAAGGCCGTGCGGATAACGACACCTTCTGCATGATCAACAGCGCTTGGGAGGTGGGTCAGCCCCCGTAGTACCGCCCGAGGAACTCGGTTCGGAACTCGGCGAACCGGCCGTCCTCGACACTGTCCCGGATCCGGTCCACGAGCCGAACGACGAACCGTTCGTTGTGGATGGTGGCCAGGGTCGCCGCCAGCATCTCCTTGGCCCGGAACAGGTGATGCAGGTACGCCCTGGTGTAGTGGCAACACGTGGCGCAGTCGCAGCCGGGATCCAGCGGACCGAGGTCCCGCTTGAACCGGGCGTTGGTGATGTTGATCCGCCCGCCCGAGGTGTAGAGCGAACCGTTGCGCGCGACCCGGGACGGCGACACGCAGTCGAAGGTGTCGACGCCGTTCTCGATGGCCGTGAACATGTCGTCGGGCTCACTGATCCCGAGCAGGTGCCGCGGCAGCTCGTCCGGCAGTTCCTCGCAGACCCACCGGACGATGGTGCCCAGGTTCTCCTTCTCCAGCGCCCCGCCGATGCCGAACCCGTCGAACCCGAGGTCCAGCAGGTCGCGAGTCGCCTGCCGGCGCAGATCCTCGTACTGCGCACCCTGCACCACCCCGAACAGCGCCTGATACGGCCGGCCGGCGCGTTCCTGGGTGAGCCGTCGATGCTCGGCGACGCACCGCTTGGCCCACGAGTGTGTTCTCGCAACCGAGAGTTCCTGGTAGCGCCGGGTGTTCATCAATGTCGTGCACTCGTCGAACGCGAAGATGATGTCCGCGCCCAGCTGGTGCTGGATCCGCATGGAGATCTCCGGCGAGAACCGGTGCGTCGACCCGTCCAGGTGCGACTTGAACGTCACCCCGTCGTCGTCGACCGTCGCCAACCGGTTCTTGCCCGGTGCGATGACGTCGTCGGACTGCATGCCGGCCGTGTTCATCGCCAGCACCTTCTTGAAGCCCACTCCCAACGACATCACTTGGAAGCCACCGGAATCGGTGAACGTCGGGCCGCGCCAGTTCATGAAGGAGCCGAGACCGCCGGCAGACTCGACGACCTCGGAGCCGGGCTGCAGGTACAAGTGGTACGCGTTGGCAAGCACCGCCTGCGCCCCCAGGGCGGCAACCGATTCCGGCAGCAGCGATTTGACCGTGGCCTTCGTGCCGACCGCGATGAACGCGGGGGTGCGGATCGGGCCGTGCGGGGTGGTGATGATCCCGGTGCGACCCTGCAGCCCCGGCAGCCGGGCACCCACCCGGAACCCGAAACCCGAACCGTCACGCACCAGGCGATCCAACCAGCCGCCTCCCCGCGGGATGGCCGGGGGCCGGGTTCCGGCCCTGGCGGACTCGGGTCGGCTACGACCGGGCCGCGTCCCGGAACAGCTCGATCGCCCGCTGCCGCACCGGTTCCGCATCCGGATGCACCCAGAACGCGAGATGCGTGCCGGTGGCCAGCTCCACCAGCTCGGCGTTCCGGATCTGCTCGGCGGCGAACCCGCTGTACTCGGGGATGACGTCGGAGTCCGAGGCGCCCTGGACGATCAGGCAGTGCGTGTCGATGCGCGCCAGGTCGAGCGACTCGATCCGCTCGAACTGTTGCAGGTCGTTCTCGTAACCGGCCCTGCGCGGCCCGGCATGGTTGGCCGTCAGCGCCAGGTCGATGGTGAAGCGCTCCTCCTGCGGGTCGGCCATGATCTGCGCGACCCGTCGGCCGATCTGTTCCTTTGTCAGGTCGCCCTCCGACGCGAGCGTGGCCGAGACCAGTTTCTCCGGGGTGTGCCTGGCCATGAGTTCGAGCATCCGCCGGCCCAGGCCCGTGCCCATGATCAGCTTGTCCGCAATGTCCTCGTGCGCCAGGACGAACCGGCGACTGACCGCGGCGCAGGCGACCAGCGCGGTGATCCGGTCCGGATGCCGGCCCGCGAGCCGGTAGGACGACGGGCCACCGCCCGACCAGCACAGCACACCCGCCCGTTCGACCCCCAACGCATCGAGCAGGGCGACGAACAGGTCGGCCTGCTCGTCCGGCGTCCGCCCGGCACTCAGCGGCGTGTCGAAGTAGCCCGGGCGGGACGGTGCGATCGCCCGAAAGCCGTGCGGCAGCAGGAAGCGGGACATCGCGATGGCGGCGTCGTGGCCACCGGGTGAGCCGTGCACGACGAGCACGGGCAACCCGTCGCCGACGATCGCGCATTGGACGTCGCCCCGCCCGGTTGTCACGGTGCTGACGGTCTCTTCCGCTGTGGACATATCGGCGACCCCCTGATGTCGGTGACGCTTCGCGGCGCGACGCGCACCAGAATCCCACCACGGCCGGTCCGGCCGCTGATCAGGTCCGCGAAACCTCGCCCGTTTCATCCGGTTTCGCCCGGTCTTGCTCGGCTTGCCCGAGGCGGTGCGCACCCTGGGAGCCTCGCCCATACGAGTGGCGGCCGGCCGGTCGATCCGCTGCGAAGTACGACGCATGGGAACGGCAGGATGTCCCCGGGGCCAGGCCCGCCCCGGTGACGAGGAGGTCCGGCGTGTCCGAGCAGCGCCCAGCACGTCCGGCGTCGAAGGCCGGCGTGCTGGCCGGGCTGCTGCTGCTGGCCCTGAACCTGCGCGCCCCGCTGGTCGCGATCTCGGCGGTGGCCGTCGATCTGCAGGCGGACCTGCAGATCACCGCGGGCACCGTGGGGCTGCTGACCAGCCTGCCGGTGCTGTGCTTCGGATTGGCCTCGCCCAGCGCGTCGGCGTTGATCGGCCGCCTCGGCATCGAGATTTCCGTGCTGTGCGCGCTGCTGGTGATCTTCGTCGGGCTCCTGGTGCGGTCGGCGGGCACGGTGCCGGCGGCGTTCGTCGGAACGCTGCTGATCGGCCTGGCGATCACCGTCGGAAACCTGCTCGGTCCGCTGATCGTTGGCCGTGACTTCCGCGATCGGGCGGCCTCGATGACCGGCGCCTACACCGGGGCGCTCAACGTTGGGTCGATGCTGGTGCTGGCGGTGAGCGGACCGCTCGCGGCGGCGTTCGGCTGGCAGATCGCGCTCGCCGGCGCCGTGGTCCTCCCGGTGCTGGCCGGCCTGGCGTGGGTGCCGCTGACCGCCCGTGCCCGCCGCCGCACCGAAGCGCACCCGCCGACGGTTCCCCATCCGGTGACCCCGCCCCGGGAGGCCGGCACGAAGCGACAGCCGCCGGTGCTCCGCCGGCCGTCCACGTGGCTGCTCACCGGTGCGTTCGCGGGTCAGGCATACGCCTACTACGGGCTCACCGCGTGGCTGCCGACGATCCTCGCCGACCAGCAGGGAATGACCCGAACCGGCGCCGGCGCCGCCTCCTCGATCTTCCAGATCGCCGCCCTGATCGGCGCCGTCGGCACACCCGTGATCATCAACCGGCTCGGCGGACCGCTGGTCGCCTTCCTCGTCAACGGCGTGCTGTGGTCGGCCCTGCCGCTCGGCCTGCTGATCGCACCCGACCTGTGGGTGGTGTGGATCGTCAGCAGCGGTATCGCCCAGGGTGGCGGATTCGTCACGATCTTCACCGTGGTGGTGCTGCGTTCCCGGTCGTTGCGGGAGAATCGTCAACTCTCCTCGATCATCCAGACGGCGGGCTATTGCGTGGCCTGCATCGGTCCGACCGTGCTGGGCGCACTGAACGACGCGACCGGCGCGTGGACGGCGCCGCTGCTGACCTCGCTCGGTGCGGTCGTCGCTGTCTGCCTGCTCGGCTCCACCGCCTCGATCGGCGTGCGGCGCTAGCTCACCCACACGGTCGCCACTCCCGCAGGTCGACCCTCACTCGCTGCTGGGGTTCGAGGGCCAGCCGCTCAATCGCCGGCGGCTCTCGAAACGGCGTGGCTCGCCGGTGAACGGGTCGTCGAACTCGATTCGTTTGGCCAGCAGCTGCAGCGGACTCGAGTAGTCCTCGCGCGGGGTGTCCAGCAGCGTCGGATAGAAGTTGTCGCCGACGATCGGCACACCCAGCGAGTTCATGTGCAGCCGCAGTTGGTGCACCTTGCCGGTGGCCGGATGCAGGCCGTACAGCGCGTTGTCACCGTCGACGGCGAGCAGCTCGATCCGGGTGCGGGCATTCGGCTCACCCGGAACCTGTTGCGCGGTAGGCGTTCCCCGATACTTGACGATCCTCGATTCGACGGTCGTCGGCATCCGGACCTCGACCCGGAACGGTGCGACCGCCTCGTAGTACTTGGTGACCCGCCGTCGGGCGAACAGGGTCTGGTAGGCCCCGCGGTGCTCCGGACGCCTGCTGAAGATCAGGACGCCGGCGGTGACCCGGTCCAGCCGGTGGATCGGGCTGAGGTCCGGCTCGGCCAGTTGCCGGCGCAGCCGCACCAGCACCGATTCGACCACGTGCAGCCCCCGCGGCATCGTGGCCAGAAAATGGGGCTTGTCCACGACCAGGAGATCGTCATCGGAATGCAGGATTTCGATCTCGAACGGCACCCGCGGCTCCGGCGCCGGATCCCGGTACATGAACACCCACCGTCCGGGGACGAAGGGCGTCGAAGCGCCGATCACCGCGCCGTCGCCGTCCACCACCTCCCCCGCATCGACCTTCTCCCGAACGCGCTCGGCGTCCCCGGCGAACCGCTCGACGAGATGTTCCAGGACGGTCGACGGACCCGACTCGGGTAGGCGGATCCGGCTGGGGTTCAGGCCGTCCCGGACCGGCAGCGGGGCCTTGCGCACGCGCCACGGTATCGGGCGGACGTCACCGGATGCTTGACCGGGCATTCGCCGGTGTCTGGGCTACCGTTCGGTGGCATGCCCCAGGACCGCGCCAGGAGACCGAAGACACCACCGGAGACCCGCGACGGCGTCGAGCTGACCAACCTCGACGTGCCGCTGGCCGACGGCGACGAGACGAAGCGGGACCTGGTCGACTATCTGGACGCGGTCGCCGACCGGCTGGTGCCGGTGCTCGCCGACCGGCCGCTGTCGGTGGTGCGGGTGCGGCCAGGGCAGCCGCCGTTCATGCAGAAGAACCTGCCCTCGTACACCCCCGGATGGGTGCGCACCACGACGGTGTGGGCGCACGCCTCGCACCGGGAGATCCGCTACGCCCTGTGCGACGACAGGCGGACCCTGCTGTGGTTCGCGAACCAGCGCGCAGTGGAGTACCACCCGACGATCATCCCGAACGCGAGCGTGCACCCGAGCCATCTGATCCTGGATCTGGACCCGCCGCCCGGCGCCGGCTTCGACGTGGTGGTGGTGACCGCGCACCTGGTCCGGCGTGCGCTGGACGAACTCGGGCTGGCCGGGGCGGTGAAGACCAGCGGGTCAAAGGGGGTACACATCTTCGTGCCGTTGCTGCCGGAGGTCGCGGCGGAGGAGGCGGCTGCCGCCACCCGGGCACTGGCCGCTCGAGCGGCGCGACTGAACCCCGAGGTGGCCACCACGGCGTACATCGTGGAGGACCGAGAGGGCAAGGTGTTCATCGATGCCACCCGCTCGGGCGGGGCGACGGTGGTCGCCGCCTACAGTCCGCGGCTGCGGACCGGGGTTCCGGTGTCGTTCCCGCTCGACTGGGCCGACCTGGACCGGGCCAGGCCGTCGGACTTCACCGTCCGGAACGCGGCCGCCATCCTGGGTGACGCCGACCCCTGGCGGGAGCTGATGCCGGCGCCGATGGCCCTGCCGGCGGAACTCGTCGAGGAGGGCCGGGCGATCCCGGTCGCCCGGGTCGCGGCGATGCACGAGGGCAAACGCCGAGCCCGGGCTCGACGGTCGGCCGGCACCGGTTGACGACGCGGGCGTAGCAGCACGTCCGCGGCGCAGGAACTCAGCGGCGCCGGCCGACGGTCAGGTAGGCGATCGGGCCGACCGGCTGGACGAAGAACAGCAGCCGCCACAACCAGCGTGGTCCGTTCACCTCGTCCTTGGTGCGGCCGTGCAGGTCACGTGCGGCAATCGTCGTCACGACGGCCTCGATCGCGGCCAGGGCGATGATGCCGACCTTCTGCGGAGTGGTGAAGTCGGACCACTTGCGTTTCGCCATGGGACGAGTCTATGAATCGGTCGGCGGGGGCGCAGGATGCTTCGGCTTGCCCTCCCAGCCCTCCGGGGCGGATTCGGTGTGGGTCGCGAAAGCCTCGGCCGTCAGGTACCGCTGCATCGCGCGCTCATGCCGGGTGACTCCGCCGCCGCGGCCGGCCACCGACCGAGCCGCCTCGGCACTGATGCGCTGATCGTCCTGCTTGCTCATGGTGACTCCTCGGCCGACCGGGACAACACTGTCCGACACCATGCTCGGGTGCCGCAGCGTCGACGCACCAGGGCCGAAGGTCCTTGCGGGACATTCGACGTCGGCCGGCTGACGTCCGCTCGGGCCGGTCACGGCGTAGCTCGGCCCTCGCCGGGCGCCCGTCCGCCGAGGGCGAACATGGACACTGCGCCGGGCGGACCCGGGCGTAGCGTCGGCGAGGTGACGATCACCGCACCAGCCGATCTTCCGCACACCGTTGGGGAGTTGCGCGCCGGCGGCCACCGCATGCGAAGCGTCAAGCAGGAGTTGCGCGAGAACCTGTTGGCCGCACTGCGGGCCGACCACGATCCGTGGCCCGGCATCGTCGGATTCGACGGCACCGTGCTGCCGCAACTGGAGCGGGCCCTGCTCGCCGGCCACGACATCGTGCTGCTGGGCGAACGGGGTCAGGGCAAGACCCGCCTGCTGCGCACCCTGCCGTTGCTGCTGGACGAATGGACCCCCGTCATCGAGGGCTCCGACCTGGGCGAGCACCCCTACCGGCCGATCACACCCGCCTCGGTGCGCCGGGCCGCAGGCCTGGGTGAGGACCTTCCGGTCGGCTGGCGGCACCGATCGCAGCGGTACACCGAGAAACTGGCCACCCCGGACACCGCAGTCGCGGACCTGATCGGTGACGTCGACCCGGTGAAGGTCGCCGAGGGTCGCTCGCTCGGCGACCCGGAGACCATCCACTACGGGCTGGTGCCCCGCGCGCACCGCGGCATCGTGGCCATCAACGAGCTCCCGGACCTCGCCGAACGGATCCAGGTGTCGCTGCTGAACGTGATGGAGGAGCGGGACATCCAGATCCGCGGGTACACGCTGCGCCTACCGCTGGACGTGCTGCTGGTCGCGTCGGCCAATCCGGAGGACTACACGAACCGGGGCCGGATCATCACCCCACTCAAGGACCGGTTCGGCGCCGAGATCCGCACCCACTACCCACCCGAACTGGACGACGAGGTCGCGGTCATCCGCCAGGAGGCGGAGCTGGTTGCCGTCGTCCCGGACCATCTGCTGGAGATCCTGGCCAGGTTCACCCGGCTGCTGCGCGAGTCGACGTCGATCGACCAGGGATCGGGCGTGTCCGCCCGGTTCTCGGTCGCGGCCGCCGAGACGCTCGCCGGGGCCGCGCTGCGCCGTTCCGCGCTGGTTCGCGAAAGCACCGCCACGGCAAGGCCCGTCGACCTGCTCGCGGTGCCGGCCGTGCTGCGCGGAAAGCTGGAGTTCGCCGCTGGGGAGGAGGGCCGGGAGGACGAGCTGCTGGAGCACCTGCTGCGCCGGGCCACCGCCGACGCGGCCCGGCGAGCGCTGCGCGGCGTCGACCTGGCACCGTTGGCCGACGCGATCACCGCAGCCCCGGTCCGCACCGGCGACCTGGTGCCGGCAGCCGCCCTCGTCTCGTCGCTGCCGTCGTCCCGGGCCGCCAACCGCACGATCACCGAGGTGGCCAACCGGCTCGGCGTCATCGGCACCGAGGATCCCGGTCCGATGGCCTCGGCCGCTGAACTCGCGCTCGAACTGCTGTTCCTCACCCGGAAGCTGGCCAAGAGCGCCGACGACGACACCGTCCAGTACGGCTGAACTGCGATGACCCGGCGATGATCCAGCGATGAAACGGCGGCGGTACTCCTACGGCCCCTACGACGGCGGGCCCGATCCGCTGGCGCCGCCCTTCGACCTGCGGGAGGCGATCGACCGGCTCGGGGCCGACGTGCTCGACGGCAGCTCGCCCCGGCAGGCCCTGCGGGAGCTGTTGCGCCGTGGGCTCGGCGAGCGCCGTGGCCTCGACGAACTGTCCCGTCAGCTGTGGCAGCGGCGCCGGGAACTCCAGCGCGATAACCGGCTGGACGGGACTTTGCAGCAGGTACGGCAATTGCTCGACCGTGCGCTGACCGCCGAGCGAGAAGCGTTGGCGCTTCAGGAGTCGGACGACGCACGGTTCCGCGAACTGCAACTGGACGCGTTACCCTCCGACACCGGTGGCGCCGTCCGGGAATTGGAGAACTACGACTGGCAGTCCCCGGGCGGCCGGGCCGGCTACGAGCAGATCCGCGACCTGCTCGGGCGGGAGATGCTCGACCAGCGCTTCGCCGGCATGCGGCAGGCTCTGCAGGACGCGACGCCGCAGGACGTGCAGGCCATCCGGGACATGCTGGAGGACCTGAACGAGCTGCTGGCCGCGCATGCCCGGCTGGAGGACACCACCGAGCGGTTCCGCCGGTTCATGGAACGGCACGGGCACTTCTTCCCGGAGAACCCGCAGACCACCGACGAGCTGATCGACGTGCTCGCCGCGAGATCGGCGGCCGCGCAACGCATGATGAACTCGCTGTCGCCCGAGCAACGGGCGGAACTGGCCGCGCTGACGGAACAGGCGTTCGGCGACCCTCGGCTGGCCCAATCGCTTGCGCAGCTCGACGCGATGCTGCAACAACTGCGGCCCGGACAGGACTGGGACGGCCGGGGACGGTTCCGTGGCGACAACCCCTTGGGCATGGGTGAAGCGACCCGGGCGCTGGAGGAGCTGGGCCGGCTGGAATCGCTGGGCGAGCAGCTCGCACAGGGGTATCCCGGCGCCAGCCTGGACGACATCGACCTGGATCTGCTGGAGCAGGTGCTGGGCGAGCAGGCCCGGGTGGACGCCCGGGCGCTGGCCGAGCTGGAACGCCGGCTGCGCACCCAGGGCATCGTCGAACGGGCCGCCGACGGTTCCCTGCGGTTGTCCGCCAAGGCGTTGCGCAGGCTCGGCGAGACCGCGCTGCGCGACGTCGCGGACCGGGTGGCCGGCCGCACCGGGGAACGTGTGACCCGCCGCTCGGGTGCCGCCGGGGAGGCGTCCGGCGCCACCCGACCGTGGGAGTTCGGCGACACCGAACCCTGGTCGGTCCCGCGGACCCTGCTCAACGCCCAGGTGCGCCGTGCGGGTGGGGACCCGCGACCGCTTGACGTCGGCGACGTGGAGGTGATCGAGACCGAGCGCCGGGTCAGGGCCGCGGTCGCGCTGTGCGTGGATACCTCCTGGTCGATGGTGCAGGAGGGCCGCTGGGTGCCGATGAAACGCACCGCCCTGGCGCTGCACCACCTGATCTCCACCCGCTTCCGCGGCGACGACCTGGCGCTGATCACCTTCGGCCGGCACGCCGAGAAGGTCGCACTGGGAGAGCTCGTCGGCCTGGAGGGCGCGTACGTGCAGGGCACGAACCTGCACCACGCGCTCATCCTGGCCGGGGCGCACCTGCGCCGTCACCCGGACGCCACCCCTGTGGTGCTCGTGGTCACCGACGGCGAACCCACCGCCCATCTGGAAGCCGATGGCACGCCCGCGTTCTCGTACCCGCCCGCGCCGGCGACCGTGCACGCCACGGTCGGCGAGCTTGATCGGTTGACCGGGCTGAACGCGGCGGTCACGTTCTTCATCCTCGGTGACGACCCGCGGTTGGCGGCGTTCACCGACCGCCTGGCCCGCCGCTGCGGTGGCCGGGTCGTGGCGCCGGATCTGGATGGTCTGGGTGCGTCGGTGGTTGCGGACTACCTGCGCCACCGGCGCTGAGCCCTTTAGTCGTCGGTCACGTCGGGGCCGTCCGCGGCGGCCGCCCGGCCGGCTTCCAGGCGGGCGACGGGCACCCGGAACGGTGAGCAGGACACGTAGTCCAGGCCGACCTGGTGGAAGAAGTGCACGGACTCGGGGTCGCCACCGTGTTCGCCGCAGACCCCGAGCTTGAGGCCGGGTTTGCTGGCCCGGCCCTCCTTGGCGCCGATCCCGACGAGCCGGCCGACGCCGTCGGCGTCGAGGGTCTCGAACGGGGACACGGTGAACACGCCCTTGTCCAGGTACGCGGCGAACACCGCCGCCTCGACGTCGTCGCGGGAGAACCCCCAGGTGGTCTGGGTCAAATCGTTGGTGCCGAAGGAGAAGAAGTCGGCGGCCTCGGCGATCCGGTGCGCGGTGAGCGCGGCCCTGGGCAGCTCGATCATGGTGCCGATCGGCACGGTCAACTCCACCCCGGCCTGCGCGGTCAACTCCCGGATCAGGGTGTCGGCCTCGTCGCGGACCAGGTGCAACTCCATCACCGACCCGACCAGCGGCACCATGATCTCGACCCGCGGGTCCCTGCCCGCCCGTTTCAACTCGATCGCCGCCTCGACGATCGCGCGAACCTGCAACGCGAACAACCCGGGGGTCAGCAGTCCCAACCGCACCCCACGCAATCCGAGCATCGGGTTGGACTCGTGCAACCGGTCGACCGCGGCCAGCAGCCGCTCATCGTTCTCCTGCAGGGTGCCGGCGGCCCGGTCCAGGGCAACCTTGACCATCAGCTCGGCCCGGTCGGGCAGGAACTCGTGCAGCGGCGGGTCCAGCAGCCGGATGGTCACCGGCAGGCCGTCCATCGCCTCCAGCAGCGCGACGAAGTCCTGACGTTGCGGCGGCAGCAACGCCGCCAACGCATCGGCGCGTTCGTCGGCGGTGCCGGCCAGGATGACCCGCTCGATCAGCGACCGCCGATCCCCCAGGAACATGTGCTCGGTGCGACACAACCCGATACCCTGCGCGCCCAACGCCCGGGCCCGGGCCGCGTCCACGGCCGTATCGGCGTTCGCCCGCACCGCCAGCCGACGACGCCGGTCCGCGTGCGACAGCAACCGATCGACCGCCTTGATCAGCGCGGTGGTCTCCTCCCCCACCCCCTGGATCGCGGCCTGCAGCCCCGCCTCGATGTAGGTCTCCACCGGGGACGGGACCACCGGGACCGCGCCGGCGAAGACCTCACCCGTGGACCCGTCGATGCTGATCAGCTCACCCTCGCCGATCACCACACCGGCCACCGTGACCCGTTTCGCGGCCGGCTCGACATCCAGTTCCTCCGCACCGCACACACAGGTGCGGCCCATCCCCCGAGCCACCACCGCGGCATGGCTGGTCTTGCCGCCGCGTGCGGTGAGCACACCCGCGGCCGCGATCATGCCCTCCAGGTCGTCCGGGTTGGTCTCCCGCCGCACCAGGATCACCGTCTCACCCCGAGCCGCCCATGCCGCGGCCGTCGGCGAATCGAACACCACCCGGCCCACCGCGGCCCCCGGCGAGGCGGCCATCCCGGTGGTCAACCGAGTGCTGTCCGCGGTCCGGTCGAACTGCGGGAACATCAGCTGCGCCAGCTGCGCACCGGACACCCGGCCCAACGCCTCGTCCAGAGTGATCAACTGCTCGTCCACCAGCTGCGCGGCGATCCGGAACGCCGCCGCCGGGGTCCGCTTACCCACCCGCGTCTGCAGCATCCACAGCTTGCCCCGCTCGATGGTGAACTCGATGTCGCACAAGTCCCGGTAATGCGTCTCCAGGCGACGCATCACCCGGGTCAGCTCCCGATGCGAGGCCGGGTCCAGCCCGGCCAGATCGTCCAGCGACAACGTGTTGCGGATGCCCGCGACCACGTCCTCACCCTGCGCGTTGGCCAGGTAGTCGCCGTACGCGCCGGCCTTACCGGTCGCCGGGTCCCGGGTGAAAGCCACACCGGTACCACTGGTCTCACCCAGATTTCCGAACACCATGGTGCACACGTTGACCGCCGTGCCCAGGTTCTCGCCGATCCGTTCCCGCCGCCGGTACAACCTGGCCCGGTCAGTGTTCCACGACCGGAACACCGCCCGGATCGCCAGATCAAGCTGCTCCCGCGGATGCTGCGGGAACTCCGCCCCGGTGTGCTCGGCGATCGCCGTCTTGAACTCCTGCACCACCAGCCGCAGATCCTCGACATCCAGATCCAGATCACCCGTCACGCCCTTGGTGGCCTTGGCCTTGTCCCAGGCATCGGCGAACACCTCACCCGGCATGTGCAACACCGTCTTGCCGAACATCTGCAGCAACCGCCGGTAGGAATCCCAGGCGAACCGCTCATTGCCCGACACCTCGGCAAGACCCTTCACACTGGCGTCGTTGAGCCCGACATTCAGCACCGTCTCCATCATCCCGGGCATCGAGAACTGCGCCCCGGAACGCACACTCACCAGCAGCGGATCGTGCCGATCACCCAACCGGCGACCCAGCTGATCCTCCAACTGCCGCAACGCCATCGTCACCTGCACCCGCAACGCCCCCGGCTCGTCACCCAGCTGCAGGAACTCCCGGCACGCCTCGGTCGTAATGGTGAACCCCGGCGGCACCGGCAACCCCAACCGGGTCATCTCCGCCAGATTCGCACCCTTACCCCCCAACAACGCCTTCTGATCCTTGCTGCCCTGAGTGAAGTCGTACACATAGCGCGTCATCGGAGGAGTTCTCCCTTGTGGAAGGTGCCCTCCGCAGGACGTCGCTGAAAGACGCCCTGCGGAGGGTGCTCTGGAAGGCGCGCCGGCCGGATCCGGGCGCGCGAAATCGGTCCCGGGTTCTGGCCGGCCGCCGCCGGTCGGAAGCCGGTTGCTGCGATCGGTCGTCAGGTCGACGCCTGTTGGCGGCCACCGATGACGTCACGAACCTCGTCGTACAGCGGCTCCCCCGGATTCAGCCCGGTGATCCGTGCGGTGGCCTGTTCGGCGGTCAGAGTGCGCAGGAGCTGTTGAAGCTCGACACTTTCCGGGTCTTCGGGCACGTCGAAGCGCAGGGCGGCGTCGACGGTGGCGAGCAGGTGGACGGGGGTGATACCCCGCTCGGCCAGTTCTGCGGCCGGTCCGATCAGCCGCTCGTGCCGGGACAGCTTGCGCAGCGGCTGCCGGCCGACCCGGTCCACCGTGTCCGGCAGGTAGGGGTTCTCGAAGCGTTGCAGGATCTTGTCCACGTAGGCCTGCTGCGCCGAGTCGCTGAACTCGTGCTTGGCGACCAGCAGCGCCTTGGTCTCGGCGAGCACTCCCTGCACCGCGGTGCGTACCCGCTCGTCGGCGAGCGCGTCGGACAGCTTGGTGATCCCGCGCACGTGCCCGTTGTAGGCGGTCGTGGCATGACCGGTGTTGACGGTGAACAGCTTTCGTTCGATGTAAGGCGCCAGGTCTGGCACCCAGGTGGCGTCCGGGATGACCGGCGGTGAATCACCGAACGGTGTGCTCTCGATCGCCCATTCGAAATAGGTCTCGACCGTGACGTCCAGGCCCTGGCCGGACTGGGCGGGCACGATCCGGTCGACCGCGGTGTTCGCGAACACTGCTCGGGCGGTGATGTCGGCCCATTCGGTGTCCGAGCAGTGTTCGCGGATGTGCCCGGCCAGCACGTCGGTGGCGTTGATCGCGTTCTCGCAGGCCATCACCGCAACCGGTGACGCGTCGGCCGGCCGGGCGAGCACACCGGCCGCGATGGCCGGGGCCAGGAAGGTGAGGACGGTGGGCCCGACCGCGGTGGTCACGATGTCCGCGGTCGAGATCTCCTTGACCAGGGCGCCCTCGTCGGTGCGGCTGTTGACCGCACGGTAGTCCTGCACCGTTTCGGTGGACGACTCGAGGCCGACGGCGTGCACCCGGTAGCTGGGGGTGCCCTGCAGCGCTTCGATCAGCGGCGCGACCACATCCGCGAACACCACCTGATACCCGGCCCGGTGCAGCAGCAGTCCGACGAAGCCGCGGCCGATGTTGCCCGCACCGAAGTGCACGGCCGTCCCAGTCATCTCACCCTCCTTTCGGCTCTGTCCGGCTCAGTCCTCGTTGACCGCGTTCAGCAGGTCGAAGATCTCCTGCGCCGACTCGGCCGCGATCAGCTTGTCGACCTCGTCGGTGTCGGAGAAGATCACCGCGACCTTGCCCAGGATCTCCAGATGCCCGCCCTCGTACCCGGCGATGCCGATCGCGAACCGCACCTCGTTGCCGTCCCAGTCGATCGGCGGGTCGTAACGGACGACCGACAGGGCCGAGGCCTTGATCGAGTCCTTCGCCTCGTTCGTGCCGTGCGGGATGGCCAGGTAGTTGCCCATGTAGGTGGAGACCGACTTCTCCCGCTCGAACATCGCGTCGATGTACTCCGGGCCCACCGCCCCCGCGTCCACCAGGATCTGGCCGGCCTCCCGGATCGCCTCGTCCTTGCCGGTGGCCGTTCCTGGGGTCTTGATCTGGGACACGCTGAGGATGTCGCTCATGCTGGTGGTGCTCCTTCGAAGCTGGTTGTCAGAGAGGTTGTTCCGGCCGGGTGGCGGCCGGCCGACGGCCAGTTGTTTCAGGTCGACGACGCGGCGTTGGTGGTCTTGAGCTCCTCGACGATCTCGTCATACCTGGGACTGTTCATGAAGTTCACCACCGATACGTGTTGTGCGCTGGGTGCCTTGTCCCGCGCCCTGGGCGTCAGATCCTGGTGGGTGACGATCAGGTCGACGTCGTCGACCAGGTTGGCGATGGCGATGTTCACCACCGTGACGTCCGTGAAACCTGCCTTCTTGATCTTGTTCCGGAGTACCGAGGCGCCCATCGCGCTCGATCCCATCCCCGCGTCGCAGGCGAACACGATCTTGTGGATCGGCTTGGTCCTGGTGGCCGCCTCGCGGGCCTCATCGGCCTCCTCCTGCGAGGTCTCGATGTCGGTCAGCACACCGGACACCGAGCTCTTCTTGCCCTTCATGGACTCCATCTGCGCGGTGGCCGCGGCCAAGTCGCCGCTCTCCTCGGACTTGCGGCCGCCCCGCAGGATGAGGGACGCGATCACGAACGACACCGTGGCGGCCAGCACCACCGACAGGATCACCCCGACGAAACTGTCTCCGGGGGTCTGGATGAGCACCGCGATGATCGATCCCGGTGCGGCCGGGGCGCGCAGGCCGGCATTGAAGATGGTCAGGGTCAGGATCCCGGTCATGCCGCCGGCGATGGTGGCGATCAGGGTCATCGGCTTCATCAGCACGTACGGGAAGTAGATCTCGTGGATCCCGCCGAAGAACTGGATGATCGCGGCGGCCGGCGCGGTGCTCTTGGCCAGGCCGGTGCCGAAGATCGAATACGCGATCAGCAGACCGACACCCGGACCGGGGTTGGCCTCCAGCAGGAACAGGATCGACTTGCCGGTCTCGGCGGACTGGTTGATGCCCAGCGGGGTCAGCACGCCATGGTTGATCGCGTTGTTCAGGAACAGCACCTTGGCCGGCTCGATGATCAGGCTGGCCAGTGGTAGCAGGCTGTGCGCGATCAGCCAGTCCACGCCGTTGCCCAGTCCGGTCGAGATACCCTCGATCACCGGGCCGAACACGTAGAACGCGATGACCGCGACGCCGGCCGACAGGATGCCGGCGGAGAAGTTGTTCACCAACATCTCGAAGCCCGGCTTGATCTTGCCTTCCCAGATCGCGTCGACCTTCTTCATGAGCCACGCGGTGAGCGGGCCCATGATCATCGCGCCCATGAACATGGGCTGCGGCGTACACATGATCACGCCCATGGTGGCCACCACGGCCACCACCGCGCCGCGGACGCCGTAGACCATCCGGCCGCCCTGGGCTGCGATGAGGATGGGCAGCATGAACCGCACCATCGGACCGACCAGGCCCGCGTTCGGTGCGCCGTCCGCATCGACGCCGAAGCCACCGATCACCGCGATCGGGAACGGCCCCTTCTCGATGAACAGCGCCGTGATCAGGCCCCAGGCGATGAACGCGGCGATGTTCGGCATGATCATTCCGGACAGGAATGTGCCGAACTTCTGCACGTGGACCCGGGTACTGGTCCTCTTCGCCGGTGCTGCCGATTCCGTACTCACAACAGCGCCCCTTCCTTGGGTGACGTGCGGCCCGATGACGGTCCGCGGGCGAGCATGAAGAAGCCCTCCGTACCTGGCTGGTATTTCGGACGGCTTGGGTGATCGGGACAGAACTGCGTGATCGGGACAGAACTGCCTGGGACCCACGTGGAACGGCTGGACCAGCCGACTTCCCGGTCGTGACGCGGATCTCAACGAAGAGAACTGTAGGGCATGGCACAGGGGTATGTCACCGGTGTCAGGCAGATTTTTTCAAGATTCTGTCACCGGTGACATAGCGAGCTCTGTCATCGGTGACATACTGACCCGGGCGGGGGAGGCCCGACAGCCGTTGGAGCCGGCGGTTGAGGAGAGCAACTGTGAGCACGATGCGCGACGTCGCACGGCTGGCCGGTGTGAGCGCCAAGACGGTCTCCCGGGTGATGAACAACGACCGGTATGTGTCCGACGAGGTCCGGGCGAGGGTGCTGCGGGCGGTCGAGGAACTCAAGTACGTGCCGAACGTGATGGCCCGTAGCTTCCGAGCCGGCCAGGACACCGCCATCGGCGTGGCCGTGCCGACGGTCGGCGGGTTCTTCGGTCAGGTCGTCGAGGCCGTCGAGCAATTGGCCCGCAGCCGCGGGACCGCCGTCTACCTGACCTGCCTCGGACAGGACCCGCAGGCCGAGCAGGCGGCCGTCGAGGCCCTGCTCAGCCGCAACATCGTCGGTCTGATCGTCGCCCCGATCGCCGACGACCAGTCGTACCTACGACCCTGGCGCGAACGGACCGCAATGGTGTTCGTGGACCGCCGCCCCCGCAAGCTCAGCGCCGCCTTCGTCGTGCACGACGACACCGCCGGTGCCGCGGCGGCGGTCGACCACCTGCTCGAGCACGGGCACCGCCGGATCGCCTTCGCCGGCGACCTGCCCAGCGTGCCCACCACCGCCCGGCGCCGCACCGCCTACGAACTCACCCTGTTCGACGGCGGCGTGGCCCTCGATCCATTCCTGGTCTCCTGGAACGCCCATACCTCGCCGGTGGTCTCCCGCCTGCTGTCGCTGCCGGAGCCGCCGACGGCCATCTTCTCGGCCAGTCCCGAGTGCTCGATGCCGATCGTCCGGCAACTGCGCACGGCACACCGACCCGACATCGCACTGGTCGGCTTCGGCGACTTCCCGATGGCGGACACGCTGAACCCGCCGGTCACCGTGATCGACCAGGACCCCGTCGAACTGGGCACCATCGCCGCGACCCGGCTGTTCCAGCGCATCGACAACCCGGAAAAGCACCTACCTCGGCACACCGTGTTACCTGTCCGGCTGGTGCGCAGGGGGTGCTGTGACATGCGTATCGAACCTGCCGCCTGAGAACGCAAAACGGCCGCCAGGTCCGGGTTGTCCCGGGCCTGGCGGCCGTGAAAGCAGTGTCGGTTCGGATCGATCAGACGGCCGGCGCCAGCGCCGCGAACAGCTTGTCGGTGGCGACCCGATGCTGGGCAAGCGCCTTCTCGGCGAAATCGAAGCTCGCCGCGGTGACCTCGTGCGCCGACGGCACGTCGACCGCGGGCACCTCGAACGCCGGCTTGGGCATCTCGGGCAGGTTCTTCACGAACGCCTCGACGGCCTGCACGAACTGGTCCTGCACGGCGGCGACGGCGGCCAGGTACTGGTCGGCGGTCTTGGTGGTCTCGGCGATGTAGTCGGTCATGGTGAGTTCCTCTCGGGTGATATGTCTGCTCGGTGTTGTCCGCGCTCAAC
Organism: uncultured Actinomycetes bacterium; assembly: GCA_964476495.1. GTDB lineage: Bacteria > Actinomycetota > Actinomycetes > Mycobacteriales > Nakamurellaceae > Nakamurella. Next base: position 36,616 of record CAYZBB010000003.1, read on the forward strand.
GTGATGTGCTTAGTCTGCCACGCATTGCGTGGTCTGTCAAGCGCTTGTGCTTGGTGAACCACGCAGCAATTTCGGACCGGCCGCGATCCGCCCGGGGAGGGCCTCGAGACCTGGACGGCCCGCGCGAGCGATTCGGGACCAACGGCCCCTGCCCGGCCGTGGCCCGCGGAGCATGCTCGACACACCCGGCCAGCCGCCGAGAAGCACCCCGTCGTCAGGCATTCGATCATCGAAGGGACCCGAACATGCGCGCCGCGGTCGTCACCGATTTCAATGAGGCAATCCTGGTCGAGGACCGGCCGATTCCGGCGCCGGGCCCGGGGGAGGTCCTGGTCCGTCTCGAGGCGTGCGGGTTGTGCCACACCGACATTCACGCCGCGCGGGGCGACTGGCCGGTGAAGCCCCACCTGCCGTTCGTTCCGGGTCACGAGGGCATCGGTCGGATCGAGGCGTTCGGTTCAGGAGTGAGCAGCCACCGGATCGGCGAACGGGTGGCGTTGCCCTGGTTGGGTTCGGCCTGCGGCAACTGTCGGCACTGCATCTGCGGCCACGAGAACCTCTGTGAGAACCAGCGGAACACGGGATACTCGATCGACGGTGCCTTCGCCGACTACGCCGTCGCGGATGCGAGGTTCGCCGTTCCCGTCCCGGAGGGCATCAGCTCCCTGGATGCGGCACCGCTGACCTGCGCCGGGGTGACCACCTACGCGGCGGTGAAGGCAGCGCGGGTGGTGCCCTCGGAGCGGGTGGCCGTGGTGGGCATCGGCGGCCTGGGCCATCTGGCCGTCCAGTACGCCCGGCTGGCCGGCGCCGAGGTCATCGCGGTGGACGTCGTGGACGAGAAACTGCGTCTGGCCAGGGAACTGGGCGCCGATCACACGATCAACGCCGCCCGGCACGACCCCGTCGTGGCGATCCGCGCGCTCGGTGGAGCGGACGTGGTGATCGTTCTGTCGGTCGCTTCGCACGTCTTCGCGCAGTCACTCGCCGCGTTGAACCGCGGCGGCCGGCTGGTTCTGGTGTCGCTGCCCGCAGACGGCGTGATCACGGTGCCGATCTTCGACGCCGTGATCAACGGAATATCCGTCATCGGCTCAATCGTCGGCACTCGCGAGGACCTGGCCGAGGTGTTCCGGCTGCACGCGCTCGGGCGAACCACCGTCATCGCGCAGACCCGGCAGCTGGAGGACGTCGAGGAGGCGATGCAGGAAGTCCTGAGCGGGGCGGTCCCGGCAAGGCTGGTGTTCGAGCTCGGCGCGGGCCGACGCCAGATCGCCGCGGCGCAGGGCCGCGCTCCGGCACGCAACTGATTCCCGGCCCTCCCTGGATCCTCGGGACACCTCGTCACGGCGCAACGACGACATGGTCGTCGACATGGTGGTCGTCGACATGGTGGTCATCGACATGGTGGTCATCGACATGGTGGTCGTCGACATGGTGGTCATCGACATGGCCGACCCGACGGCCCTTGGGGCACGATGTAGGCGTGCAGGCTCGGTCAGGCCCGGTGCCACCCGGTGCGTCATGGTGAACTCGTCGGGGGCCAATCCGTCCTGGATGGATCCGTCACCCGACCCGCAAGGCGCGGCGCCGACCCGCGTGCCCGGACGGATCCACCATGGTGTGCTGGCCGGCGCCGACCGGCGCCCTGAGCTGGGCCCGGGTGACGAGCGTCGGCCGAGCGTGGGTGAATCGCTGTCCGTGGAACCGGTGGGCGAGCTGCTGGTCGAATTGCAGGAGCGGATCGAGAGCATCGTCGCCGGCACACGGGAACGCATGGACGCACTGCTCGATGCCGTTCGTTCGGTGTCCGCCGGGCTCGAACTCGAACCGACGCTCAACTCGATCGTGCGAGCGGCCATGGACCTGGTGGGGGCCCGGTACGGCGCCCTGGGCATCCTGGGTGCAAGGGGCACCCTCTCCCGGTTCGTGCCCGTCGGCATCGACGAACGGACACGTGAACAGATCGGACCGCTTCCCACCGGTCGCGGCGTTCTGGGTGTCGTGATCGAGGACGCCAAGCCGCTGCGGCTCACCGACCTTTCGACCCACCCGATGTCCGTCGGCTTCCCACCCGGGCATCCGCCGATGCGCACCTTTCTCGGGGTGCCCGTTCGAGCGCGGGGCGAGGTGTTCGGCCGCCTGTACCTCACCGAGAAGGCCGATGGGCTTGAGTTCACCGCGGACGACGAGGTGGTGCTGCAGGCTCTGGCCGGTGCCGCGGGTGTCGCCATCGACAACGCCTGGCTGTTCGAACAGGTTCGCCGTCGCCAACGGTGGCAGGAGGCCGCGGCCGAGGTGACCGCCGCATTGCTGAGCGGCACCTCGACTCAGGATGCGCTGCAACTCATCGCGCATCGGGCCCTGGAACTCGCGGACGCCGACCGCACGGTGATCGTGCTGCCCGACGATCCCGAGGCGCCGACGCGACTGCAGGATCGGTTGCAGGTGGCCGTGTGTGCCGGCTGGGACGCCGAATCGATCATCGGACACACCGTGGGCGTGGAGACGTCCACCGTCGGCGCGGTCTTCACCGACCACGCACCCCGGATTCTGCCGGAGCTGGCGGGCGATCTTCCGGAGGTCACGGGCCCTGCCCTGGCCCTGCCTCTCGGCAGCGGGCGGGAGAGCACGGGCGTGCTCCTGGTCCTTCGAGCACCGGGGGCGAAGGGATTCGACGAGGAGGAGTTGCAGGTCGCGTCATCGTTCGCGGACCAGGCGGCGCTTGCCCTGCAGCAGGCTGAAGCGCGGCTCGCACATCAGGAGCTCCAGGTGCTGGCGGACCGGGATCGGATCGCCCGCGATCTGCACGACCACGTCATCCAACGGCTGTTCGCCATCGGGTTGGCGATGCAGTCGACACAGCGCCGGACGAAGTCACCCGCCGTCTCGGAGCGGTTGTCCGTCCACCTCGACGAGCTGAACGAGGTGATCCTGGAGATCCGCACGGCGATCTTCGACCTGCATTCGGCGACGCGGGCATCCAGCCTGCGGGCAACCATCACCAGCCTGGTCACGGAGGTCACCACCGAGGCCCCGATCCGCGCCACCGTCCGTATCGCCGGCGCGATGGACGCGCTCGCTCCCGACATCGCTGCGCATGCGGTCGCCGTCGTCCGGGAAGCGGTCACCAACGCGGTCCGACACAGTCAGGCCGCCGACGTCACCGTCACGGTCACCGTCGACGACGGTCTGACGATCAACGTCATCGACAACGGCGTCGGCATTCCCGATGGGATCACCGCGAGCGGACTGCAGAACATGGCCGACCGCGCCGCCGCCGCCGGGGGCACCTTCCGAACGTCCAAACCGACCGGTGGTGGAACCACGATCACCTGGAGCGCGCCCTGCCGTTGACCGGCCCTGGGCGTCGTGTGATGTCGCTGGGACCTTCGGCCCTGGACGTCGTCGCCGGCGAGATCCACGTGGCCGGGCTTCTTGGGCTGGTGAGGTGGATGCGGGCGAGCGGGATGCGGTGACCCGCGATGCGCCGCGCAGCCGCCCCGACCCCACCGGGTGGCGCAGTGGAATCGGGTCGGGACGAAGGACTCTGCCGGCTGTTTCGCGCGCCCGTGACGATGACGACGAACGACACAACGAGGATCGGTCCTGCCGACCCGGAAGGGAGCGGGATGGAACACACCGCTCGTCGGTCACTCGTGGTCCTCGACCACACCTGGTGACCGTCCGGTGTCGGGTTGAAGGTGAATCATCTTGGCGAACGGTGAATCCGGCCCGGTTTCGCTCCGGGCGACGCTCATGTTGAGCGACGTCGCGGCGTGCGTTCCCGCCGATCCCGGGCCGTTGTGCCGTTGGTTCCTGCAAGGTCCCCGGCTGGAACTGCAGACCCTCAGGCCCCGCGTCTTCGGCTCGGATCGGGAATCGATCATCGCCGCCGGCGAGGCACTGCTGACCGCTCGGGTGCTGCTCCGGTCGCAGGGTGCGTTGGGCATCGCGGCGCTGCTGCCGGATCCTGGCCGGCCGGAACTGGTCGCCATCATCCAGGTCGACGGATTCGCCAGCGCGTCCGCCGACGATCGCGCGTTGGCCCGGGCGTTGACCGGTCCCGTGGTCACGACGGACATCTCGACCACCGACGACCCGGCCGCCCTGCTGGCTCGGCTGAGGGCGGCGGCACGGCAGGAGCAGGCATGGTTGGCGACGATGCCGCCGGTACCTCGACCCGGGATCGACCACGCCCGCGCGACCCCTCGACCCCCTGGGGGTGACCTGGTGGTCGGCACGACGCTCGACGTCCCCGGGGCGCAACTGCGGGCCGGCCAGGCGACTCAGCGCGTCACGCTCACCGCCGCCAGCGCCGGCGTGCACGTCTCGCGCCCCCAGGGTCGTTCGATTCCGGAGGGCGATCGTGCCACCCTCCGCGCACGGCTGGGCGGAGGACTGTGGCCGCAGGTGGCCCTGCATTGCGCCTGGGAGGCGCATTGACCCATCGACCCCGACCGTCCGCGCGGAACCGGCACCCCCGCCCGCGCATGGCAGTCGGTCAGCCTGAGCGTCTTCCAGACGGGGGAGACCGGACGGCGGGACTATTCGACGAGCAGGGGCCTGCCAAGCGAGCGGCTGCGTCCGCGGAACTCGGCGACCAGCTCGCCGCCTTCGCGGGTGATCGTGACGTCGTACAGGCCGCTGCGTCCGAACCTCGCCCGTTCCACCGCGGTCGCCACAAGTCGATCCCCCACCCTGCCGGCGGTGACGAACGTGATGTCGAACCCGGCCGCGACGGTGATCTGGTCGTAGGTGTTGCAAGCGAACGCGAACGCACTGTCGGCCAGGGCGGCGATGAATCCCCCGTGACAGTTTCCGTGGCCGTTGGCCATGTCCTCGCGGATTCGCATGGTCAGTGTGGCCGTTCCCGGCGCCACCACCGGCGGGGTCATGCCGAGCCGTTGGCTGGCCGTGTCGTCGGCCCACATCGCTGCGGCGCAGCGTTCGGCCAGCGTGTGCGCGTCCTCGCTGCCGGTCGTCGACGCGACCGCGAATCCCGGTGGTGCCATGGCGTTCCAATCCCTCAATCCTGGTAACTGTAGAAGCCGCGACCGGTCTTGCGGCCGAGTTCACCGGCAGCCACCTTGTCCCGCAACAGTTGTGGCGGGGCGAACCGCTCCCCCAGTGTCGAGTGCAGGTACTCGGCGATGGCCAGCCGGACGTCCAGCCCGACCAGGTCGGTGGACCGCAGCGGGCCCATCGGGTGTCGGTAACCCAGTTCCATTGCGGTGTCGATGGCCTCGGCGTCGGCGACGCCCTCCTGGAGCATTCGGATCGCTTCCAGACCGAGCAGCACGCCAAGGCGGGACGAGGCGAAGCCGGGCCGGTCGTTGACCACGATGCCGGTCTTGCCGATCGCTCGTACCCACCCGGTGACGGTTGCAACCAGGCCGGGATCGGTGCGCTCGGCCAGAACCACCTCAACCAATTTCGACGCCGGGACGGGGTTGAAGAAATGCATCCCGATGAGCCGTTCCGGCCGCTGCAGGGCGCCGGCCAACTCGGTCACCGACAGTGAGCTGGTGTTGGTCGCCAGCACCGCGTCGGCGCCGACCGCCGCCTCGACCGTTTGCAGCACGGTGGCTTTCAGCGACGCGTTCTCGGGCACGGCCTCGATCACCAGGCCGGTCTGCACGGCCAGGTCGGATGCCGATCCCGCGACGGCCAGCCGGCTCAGCGCAGCGTCGACCCCCTCGATCAGCTTGCCGCGACGCTCGGCCTCGACCAGCCCGTCGGCAACGCGCCCGAGGGCGGCCCTTGCGGCGTCGCTGCCGGCCTCCACCACGGTCACGAAGGCGCCGGCCGCCAGGAACACCTGGGCGATGCCGACGCCCATCCGGCCGCCGCCGACAACCGCCACCCGGGCGGGAGTTGTTGATTCCACGGACATGTCAGACCCTCTCGATCAGCATGGCGACACCCTGGCCGACGCCGACGCACAGCGTGGCCAGGCCCCGCCGGCCGCCGGAGCGTTCCAGCCTGCCCAGCAGGGTGACCAGGATCCGGGCGCCCGAGCACCCGAGCGGGTGGCCGAGCGCGATCGCCCCACCCTCGCTGTTCACGATTTCCTGATCGATCTTGAGCCGGCGCAGCACGCCGATCGACTGTGCCGCGAAGGCCTCGTTCAGTTCGACCGCGTCCAGATCGTCGATGTCCCATCCGGCCTTGTCCAGGGCCTTCTCGGTGGCCGGCACCGGACCGAGACCCATGACGTTGGGTGCTACACCGGCGCTGGCGCCGACCACGATCCGGGCACGGGGTGTCAGCCCGTACCTCTGCACGGCCCGGCCGCCGGCCAGGACCAGCGCCGCGGCCCCGTCGGACAGCGGCGAACTGTTCCCCGCGGTGACCACACCCTCGGCCCGGAACACCGGCCGCAGTGCGCCCAGCGTCTGCAGGGTCGAGCCACGGCGCGGCCCCTCGTCGGTGCCGACCTGCCCGGTCTGCTTGCGGGTCCGGACCGGCACCGCGACGATCTCCCGATCGAACCGGCCGGCATCCTGCGCGGCGAGCGCGCGCTCGTGACTGCGCAGCGCGAACGCATCGCATTCCTCCCGGGTGATCGCGTCGAGAGCGGCGATCTCCTCGGCGGTTTCACCCATCGACAGGGTGATCTTGCGTGTGCGGGGGTTCGCCCGGTCGGGCAGGGCCTTGTCGTGCGCGGTGAACGACGGGTTGGTGAAGCGCCAGCCCAGCGCGGTGTCCACGACCTCGCCGGGCCGCGCCCAGGGGGCACCCGGCTTGGCCATCACCCATGGGGCACGGGTCATGGACTCCACGCCGCCGGCCACGGCCAGGTCGATCTCACCCGTCCGGATCGTGTTCGCCGCGGCCGCAACAGCGGTCAGCCCGGAGGCGCACAGACGGTTGGTGGTGTATCCCGGGACGGTGTCCGGCAGCCCGGCGAGCAGCACGGCCATCCGAGCGACGTCCCGGTTGTCCTCGCCGGCCTGATTCGCGGCGCCGAGCACGACCTCCTCGACGGCGTCGGCTGGGGCGCCGGAGCGGCGCAGCGCCTCACCGACGACCAGGGCGGCCAGATCGTCGGGCCGAACCTCGGCCAGCATCCCGCCGTACCGGCCCTGCGGGGTGCGAACGCCGTCGACGATGAAGACTTCGCTGGCGAGCATGTCTGGGTACTCCTCGGCTGCTGAAGGAATGGGCAGATGGCGTCCGGCCGTTCGACACGGAAGCCGGCCAGGGTGGCCTGTCCGATCGAGCGGGCGCGAGACCCGCGGGCTCAGCAGTCCCGGACCTGCCGGAGACCGTCGAGGCAGATGCTGGTCGTCGCGTCGACGACGGCTCGCCGGGTACTGCTGCGGCCACCGGGCCGGTACCACTCGTGAATGGAGTTGATCATGCCGAACAGCAGCCGGCTGACCATCCGGGGGTCGATGTCGTTGCGGATCTGACCGGCGGCGGCCGCCGCGGCGACCAGCCCGGCCAACCGGCCGTCGAACGCGCGGCGCCGGGCCAGGGCGTCCCGCTCGACGTCGGTGTTGCCCCGGACCCGCAGCAGCAGGGTGACATAGGGCAGCTCGTCGATCAGGGTCTCGGTGGTCGACCGGATGGCCTGCGCCAATCGATCCACCGGGCGCTCCGTGGCCGCGGCCATCGTCCGGTCCAGCGCATCGGACAGGGCGGTCAGCGCCCGGTCCACCGCCATCTGCAGCAACTCCTCCTTGCTGGTGAAGTGATGATAGAAGGCCGATTTCGTCAGTCCGGTCGCCGCAGCCAGGTCGGCCATGCTGGCCGCCTCGTAGCCGCGCTCGTTGAACACCGCCACGATCAGTTCGAGCAGTTCGTTCCGGCTGTAGCGGGCCGGTCGACCGCGCGCGGCCCGGGGTTGGCCGGCGTCGGCCGATCGGTCGACCCGGGCGGAAGCGGTTGGCATAGCGGGAGCATCTGTTGGCATGGCGGGAGCATCTGTTGGCATGGCGGGAGCATCTGTTGGCACAGCGGGAGCATCTGGCCGGTGGTGCTCGATCGCGTCCAGCGACTGCGGATCACGGGTGCGGTCCATGGTGGACGTTCTCCTCATCGAGACTGGGGTCGGATGGCGACCGCGACGGTGACGGGGTGCCCACCCCGACCGGAAACGCGGGAGGCATTCAGTGACCGGTGAACTCCGGTGTGCGGCGTTGCTGAAAGGCGGCGAACCCCTCGCGGTAGTCGGCGGTGGCCGAGGCGGCACCCTGGGCGGTCGCCTCGGCCGCCAGCAGGTCGTCGGACAGGCCCCGACGGCTGCGCAACGCCTCGATGATCAGCTTGGACTGTCTGAAGGCGAGGGTGGGTCCCTGGGCGATCGACTCGACCAGAGAGCGTGCGGCGGGCAGCAGTTCGTCGTCGGGCACCACGCGGCTGACGAGGCCGGTACGGGCGGCCTCGGTGCCGTCCAGCAGCTCCCCGGTGACGATGAGCTCCATCGCGCGATGCACGCCGAGCCGGTCGACGAGCAGTGCATGCCCGCCGGAGTCGAGCACCGCGCCGATCCGGGCGAAGGGTGATCCGACGCGGGCGTTCTCGGCGGCGTAGACGATGTCGGCGCTCCCGGCCAGGCCGAGTCCGACACCCAGGCAGGCCCCGTGCACGGCGGCAACCACCGGGACGGGGACGCTGCGGATCGCCCGCAGGATCGGGTGTACCCGGTCGGCCAGGATCGAGTGCGCGTCGTCGGTGGCAGGGTCGACGCCGCTGACGTCGCGGCCGGCGCAGAACGCGCGGCCCTCGCCCCTGACCAGGACGGCCCGGATGTCGTCGCGGGCGGCGATCCCCTCGAAGACCGCCCTGAGCCGGTCCATGGCCTCTTCGTCCAGCGCATTGAGGCGGGCGGGCCGGTTCAGCACCACCTCGGCCACCTGTCCCGTCACCTCGACCCGAACGGTCGCCTCCGCCGTCCCGGTCATGACGCCGGCCAGGTCTTGGCCACCGAGGTGAGCACGTCGTAGGTGGCGACGACATCGCCGTTCGCCTTGGTGATGACGGCGTCCCAGGTGACGTCACCCCAGTCCGAGTCCACCCGCGGCGAGATCGCCTTCGCGGTCAGCGCGACGGTCAGCGCGTCCCCGGGGTACACCGGGGTGGTGAACGTGAGGTTCTGCAGACCGACGTTGGCCAGCACCGGACCCGGTTCCGGGGAGACGAACAGGCCGGCCGCCATCGACACCACGAAATAGCCGTGGGCGACGCGGCCCTCGAAGAACGGGTTGGCGGCCGCCGCTTCCTGGTCCATGTGCGCGTAGAACGTGTCGCCGGTCAGGTCGGCGAATCTCTCGATGTCGTCCAGTGTGATGACCCGCGGTCCGGCGACCACCGCATCACCGATGCGCAGTTCGGCCAGGCTCTTGCGGAACGGGTGGACACCGTCGGTGGTCCGCGGCGCGCCGGCAACCCAGGTACCGGTGACGGCCGAGACCGCCCGCGGCGAGCCCTGGATCGCGGTGCGTTGCATGTAGTGCTTCATGCCGCGGACGCCGCCGAGCTCCTCACCGTCACCGGCCCGGCCCGGGCCCCCGTGCACCAGCGTGGGCAACGGGGAGCCGTGCCCGGTCGACTCCGGGGCCGATTCGGCGTCCAGCACCAGCACCCGACCGTGCCAGGGGGCCACGCCCAGCACCACCTCGCGGACCACGGTCGGGTCGGCGGAGACCACCGAGCCGACGAGGCTGCCCCGGCCGCGACCGGCCAGCTCGACCGCGTGCGCGCAGTCCCGGTAGCCGATGACGGTGCTGACCGGGCCGAACACCTCGATGTCGTGCGGCTCGCCGCGTGCGGAGTCGTTGGCGTGCAGCAGGATCGGCGGCAGGAACGCGCCGCGCCGCGGGTCGGCGTCGATCAGCTCGAACCGGTCGGGGTCGCCGATCACGATCCGGGCCGCGCCCTGCAATGCCTCCAGGTTCTTGCGCACTTCGTCCCGTTGGGCCAGGCCCACCAGCGCGCCCATGGTGACGTCCGGGGCGGCCGGGTTGCCCATGCGCACCTTGTCGGCGATGCGGGCCTGCGCGGCATCGATCACCGCCCCCACCAACGGTTCCGGTACCAGAGCGCGGCGGATCGCGGTGCACTTCTGCCCGGCCTTGGCGGTCATCTCGGTGACCAGCTGCCGCACGTACAGGTCGAACTCGGTGGTGCCGGCCGTGACGTCGACGCCGAGCACGGAGAAGTTCAACGAATCGGCCTCCGAACCGAACCGGACTCCCCCGGTGAGCACCCGCGGATGCGTGCGCAGAGCGGCGGCGGTCGACGCCGACCCGGTGAACGCGACGGTGTCCTGCTCGTCCAACAGGTCCAACAGCCCGCGGGACCCGCCGGCAACCAGCTGCAGGCTGCCCTCCGGCAGCAGTCCGGAGGCGATGATCTCGCGGACCACCGCCTGGGTCAGGTACGACGTCTGGGACGCCGGCTTGACCACGGTCGGCACGCCGGCCAGGAACGCCGGCCCGAGCTTCTCCAGCATCCCCCAGACCGGGAAGTTGAACGCGTTGATCTGCAGGGCAAGGCCCCGGCGCGGCGCAAAGATGTGTTGGCCGACGAAATGACCACGCCGACCGAGCTTCTCGGCAGGGCCGTCGAGCAGGACGGTGGTGTTGGGCAGTTCCCGGCGACCCTTGCTGGCGTAGGTGAACAGGACGCCGATGCCGCCGTCCACGTCCACCAGCGAATCCCGTTTCGTCGCTCCGGTCCGGGTGGACAGTGCGTAGAACTCGTCGCGCTTGCCGTTCAGGTGCAGCGCGAGCTGCTTGAGGATCAGCGCGCGCTGGTGGAAGGTCAGCTCCCGCAGCGCGGGGCCGCCGGCCGACCGGGCGTGGTCGACCACCGGGACCATGTCGATCGGTGCGGTACCGATCTCGGCGACCGGATCGGACGTTGCGGCATCCAGCAGGGTGGTCCGGTCGCCGGCCGGGTCCTGCCAACGGCCGGCGACGTAACTGGTGACGACGATGGTCACGGACAAACTCCTTCTTACCGGTGGGCCTGCCGTGGGTTCTGGCCGAACCCCGGCGAATCAGATGGGCTGTTCGAAGATCTCGTGAGGCTGCTGGTGGTACTGCCGGGTTTCTTGGTGGACGAAGCCGGACTGCTCGGCGGCCCGCCGGCCCGCGATGTTCCAGGCCGGCACGGTGGTGCGCACCCGCCGATCCAGGGCGACCGACAGGGCGTAGGCGACGGCGGCGCGGCCCAGTTCTCCGCCCCAGCCGCGACCGGCCAACTGCGGTCGGATGCCGATCGCCACGTCCAGCACCCAGTCGTCGGCCGGTTGCCCGGGTACCCGCGCGGCCGCGCCGAGACAGCAGAATCCAAGAAGGTTGTCACCGGCGTCGACGACGGCCCAGTAGCCCTCGTCGGGTTCGGGTGCCTCCAACGCATCCTCGATCCGCCACGCCCCCGGGCTGCTCCAGCCGGCCACGGCCAGTCCGTCCTCGACGGTCAGCTGCCGCACCCGCAGCGGCAGTACCGGCTCCGGCACGGTCGGTCCCGCCGCGCCGGACCCGGTGCCGGCCGGCGGCTCGGACGCGGTACCGGCGACCGCGCCGGAGACAGCGCCGGCGGCGGGTGTCGGCGCGCCCCCGTCCCGGGAGGCGCGGCGGGCGGCCCGCTCGTCCAGGAACCGGCCCATCCGCTCCCGCTTGTCCCGACCGTCGAAGAGCACGGCCTGGGCAACGATGTCCAGCGACGTGGAGGCCGGTCGGTGGGACCGCAACGCGAGCTTGGTCAGCTCCAGCGCCCGCCAGGATCGTGAGGCGACCGACTCGGCCAGCGCGACGGCCCGGTCCAGCAGGCCGTCGGACGGATGCAGGGCGTCGACGAGCCCGGCCGCGACCGCCGCGTGGGCGTCCACGACCTCACCGGTGTAGAGCATGCGACGAGCCAGCGGCAGCCCGACCGCCTGCGGCAGCCGCCAGTTGGCGCCCGCACCGGCCAGGATGCCCAGGCCCGGTTCGGGTTGGGCGAACCGGGCCCGCGGCCCGGCCACCCGCAGGTCGCAGGCCAGGGCCAGCTCGCAGCCGCCGCCGAAGGCAGGGCCGTCGATCACCGCGATGCTCGGCCAGCGGTGGGCCTCGACGCGATCGAACAGACCGGCGTTGATGCCGCGCAGGGCGGCATCGGCGTCCCGCTCGATCAGCTCGGCGATGTCGGCACCGGCCGCGAAGATTCCCGGTGTCGTCGAGTGCACCACCAGAATGCATGGGTCACGCCGGATCTCGACCAGCGCGCGATCGATCTGATCGATCATTGCCTCGTCCAGCGCGTTGTACTTGGCCGGCCGGTTCAGCCCGAGCAGAGTGACCGGCCCCCGGCGTTCCAGGGTGATCAGGTCGTTGACGGTGTCCTGGTCGGTCGTCACCGGGGCGGTCACTGGTCGAAGTCCACGACGACCCGGTCGGTCACCGGGTGGGCCTGGCAGGTGAGCACATAGCCGCGAGCCACCTCGTCCGGTTCCAGGGCGTAGTTGCCGTCCATCTCCACTTTTCCCTCGGTGACACGGGCGCGGCAGGTGCCGCACACGGCGTTCTTGCAGGCGAACGGCGCGTCGGAGCGCACCCTCAGGGTGGCGTCCAGGATCGAGTCGCCGTCCGGGGGCACCGCCAAGTCGATCGAGCGGCCATCCATGACGACGGTCACCCGCGCGCCGGTGGCGGGCACGTCCGCGGGGACGACTCTGCGACGGGGCAGGGTCCCGACATGGAACAACTCCCGGTGCAGGTGATCGGCCGCCACCCCACGGCCCAGCAGCACGCCGCGAACGGTGTCGGTCAGCGCGAGCGGGCCGCACAGGAACCAGTCGTCGACGTCGTCGACCGGCAGGATGGTGTCCAGGATCCGCTCGAACCGGTCCACGTCCAGCCGGCCCGAGAGCATGTCCACCTCGGTCATCTCGTGGCCGAGGACATGGATCAGCTGGAAACGGGCCGGGAATCGGTTCTTCAGGTCCTCCAGCTCCTCCAGGAACATGATCGTCGAGGTGCGGCGGTTGACGTACACCAGGGCGGCGGTGCTGTCCGGTTCCACATCCAGCGCGGTGGCCAGGATGGACAGCACCGGGGTGATGCCCGAGCCCGCGGCGACGGCCGCATACCGCTTTGCCTGGGCGGGGTCCAGCCGGGTGGAGAACGTCCCGGTCGGCGTCATCACGTCCAGGGTGTCGCCGGGCCGCAGCCGGTCGGCGACGAACGCCGAGAACACCCCGTCGGGAATGCGTTTCACACCGATGCGGAGCGGGCCGCCGGTGGCCGGGGCACAGATCGAGTAGTTCCGGCGCACCTCGTCGCCCAGCGCGGCGGTCTTGACCGACAGATGCTGGCCGGGGTTGAAGCGGAACTCATCGCGCAGGTGGTCGGGCACGTCGAAGGTGACGGCCACGGAGTCCTCGGTAAGCCGTTCCACCGCGGCGACGCGCAGCGAGTGGAAGACGGCGTGCCTGCGGCCGGGGGCGGCGGCACGCCGTTGATCCACGGCGTCGGTGCGCTCGGGGGTGACGGTCATCAGATCGCCTTGAAGGTGTCGAAGGGTTCCAGGCAGGCCTGGCAGGTCCAGTGCGACTTGCACGGGGTGGAGCCGAAGCGGCTGATCTCGCGGGTGCGCGGCGAACCGCAGCGGGGGCAACGCACCGACAGGGTCAGGCTCACCAGCCCGGTCGGCCGGCATCGTCCGGGCGGGGCGATGCCGTACTCCCGCAGCTTGCGGCGGCCCTGGTCACTGATCCAGTCGGTGGTCCAGGCCGGGGACAGCACGGTGCGCACCCGGACCCGAGCCGCGCCGGCGGACCGCAGGGCGGCGGCGACGTCGGCCGCGATCACCTCGGTGGCCGGGCAACCGGTGTAGGTCGGCGTCAGTTCGACCAGCACGGTCTCGGTGAGATCGCCTTGCCCGTAACGGACATCGCGCACGATGCCCAGGTCGTCCAGGGTCAGCACCGGGATCTCCGGGTCGCTCACGGCACCGGCGATCCGGCGCAGCTCTTCAACGGCCAGCGGTTCGATCACCGTGCGCATCACCAGGTCACCCCCGGGTGGGCGCGGTGCAGGCTCTGCATCTGCGCCAGCATGTGGCCCAGATGTTCGGTGTGCAGGCCGCGTCGACCGCCGCGGGTCCGCCGGTTCGGCCGCGGCTCGGTGAGCGTGGCCTGGGCCAAGACCGGCCGGACGTATGCGGTCCAGCCTGCCCGGAGGGTGGCCGGATCCACCGCGATGCCCGGGAGCGCGACGAGCTGGTCGGCGATGTCGGACGGATCGAAGAGCTCCTCGACGTACGGCCAGGTGACCTCCAGCGCGGACTGCATCCGCTCGTGCGACAGGTCCGTCCCGTCGCCCAGCCGCAGCGCCCACTGGGTCGCGTGGTCGCGGTGGTAGGCGACCTCCTTGACCGCCTTGGCCGCGAGTGCCGCCAGGGTCTCGTCGGCGGACGTCAGCAGGGCTGTGTACAGCTCGTACTGGTAGGCGGAGAAGATCAACTGTCGGGTGATGGTGTTCGCGAAGTCGCCGTTCGGGATCTCGACGACCTGCAGATTGCGGAACTCGCGTTCGCTGCGCAGGTAGGCCAGGTCGTCCTCGCTCCGGCCCTGCCCCTGGACCTGCCCCGCGTAAGTGAGCAGGGTGCGCGCCTGGCCGAGCAGGTCGAGAGCGATGTTGGCCAGCGCCATGTCCTCCTCGAGCTGGGGCGCCCGGGCGATCCACTCGGACAGCCGATGGGACAGCACCAGTGCGTCGTCCCCGAGGCCGATGAGATAATCGGCCAGGGCAGTCGTCTCGGCGGTCGGTACAACCGGCGTGCTCACAGGTGTGACACCCCTTCGGGCACGTCGTAGAACGTCGGGTGACGGTAGGCCTTGTCCAGTGCCGGATCGAAGAACGGGTCCTTCTCGTCCGGGCTGGATGCGGTGATCGCCGCGGCCGGCACCACCCAGATCGACACGCCCTCCCCTCGACGGGTGTACACGTCACGCGCGTTGCGCAGCGCCATCGCCGCGTCCGGTGCGTGCAGGCTGCCCACATGCTGGTGCGACAGCCCCCGACGGGCCCGGACGAACACCTCCCACAGCGGCCAGCCGCGACGCTCGCTGCCCGTCATACCGCCACCTCCGCTGCCGGAGAGTGCTTGGCGGCGTACGCATTCGCCGCCTCCCGCACCCAGGCTCCATCGGTGTGAGCGCCGACCCGCCTGGCGAGCCGGTCCGCGTTGCACGGACCGTCACCGCGGATCACCCGGTTCAGCTCGTCCCAATCGATCGCGCCGAAGTCGTAGTGGCCCCTCTCCTCGTTCCACGTCAGATCCGGATCCGGCAGGTCCAGACCCAGGACCCGGGCCTGATCCACGCACATGTCGACGAACCGCTGCCGCAGCTCGTCGTTGCTGAAACGCTTGATCCCCCAGGCCATCGACTGTGCGGAGTGCGGAGAGTCACCGTCAGGAGGCCCGAACATCATCAACGATGGCCACCAGAACCGGTTGACCGCGTCCTGCGCCATCTCGTGCTGCGCCGGGCTGCCGTGCGACAGGGTGTGCAGGATCTCGAACCCCTGCCGCTGGTGGAACGACTCCTCCTTGCAGATCCGCACCATCGCCCGGCCGTAGGGGCCGTAGGAGCAGCGGCACAGCGGTACCTGGTTCATGATCGCCGCACCGTCCACCAGCCAGCCGATGGCGCCCATGTCCGCCCAGCTCAGCGTCGGATAGTTGAAGATCGACGAGTACTTCTGCCTTCCGGAATGCAGCTGATCCAGCAGGTCCTCCCGGTCCACCCCGAGGGTCTCCGCCGCCGAGTACAGGTACAGCCCATGACCCGCTTCGTCCTGCACCTTGGCGATCAGGATCGCCTTGCGCCGCAGACTCGGCGCCCTGGTGATCCAGTTGCCCTCCGGCTGCATGCCGATGATTTCCGAGTGCGCGTGCTGCGCAATCTGCCGGATCAGCGTCCTGCGGTAGCCCTCGGGCATCCAGTCCCGCGGCTCGATCCGCTGGTCGGCGGCGATCAGCCGATCGAACTCGGCCTGCAGCTCTTCGGACTCCGGACCTTCCGCATGCTCGATCCTGTCGACGTTGCCGTACACACGGCCTCCCTGCCGGGGTGCGGACGATCAGTCGTCCTGGTGGGTATTTTCTAAACGATCGGTCGGTTATTATTTTGCCGGCGGCTCGACGTCCTGTCAACCGGCGCGCCACCGTATCGGCGGCATCACAGCGGCATCACAAAGGTCCGGTCCGGGGAACCCCGCCGGCACCACTACTCGGGGCAGGCGCGGCGATGGCGCGCCGCGAGATCCAGGTAGATGTCGGCGTTCTCCTTCAGTCCGGGCAGCTCGTCCTCCCCGAGCCGGCGGCGCACCTTCGCCGGCACGCCGGCGACCAGGGATCGGGGTGGCACCGCCGTTCCGGCGAGGACCACCGCGCCGGCTGCGACCAGGGACTGGGCGCCGATCGTCGCGCCGTTGAGGACGGTCGCGCCCATGCCGATCAGGCAGCCGTCATCGATGGTGCAGCCGTGCAGCACCACACCGTGGCCGACGCTCACCCCGGCCCCGACCGACACCGGATAGCCCGGGTCGACGTGCACGGTCACCTGATCCTGGATGTTGCTGCCCGGACCGATGCTGATCCGGTCCAGATCGCCGCGCAGCACCGCACCGTAGAAGATGCAGGCGTCGGGGCCAAGGTCGACATCGCCGATCACGGTGGCATTGGGGGCGATCCAGGTCGATGGGTGGGTTCGCGGGGTGGCTCCCTCGAACGTCACCAACAGGGGCGGCGCGTTCATGTCCGTCCTTCCTCGGTCGCGCCGT
Source organism: uncultured Actinomycetes bacterium (assembly GCA_964476495.1). Taxonomy (GTDB): domain Bacteria; phylum Actinomycetota; class Actinomycetes; order Mycobacteriales; family Nakamurellaceae; genus Nakamurella. The sequence continues at coordinate 53,400 of CAYZBB010000003.1, forward strand.
CGGCGGGTGAACGGCGCGGGTGTTCCTGATGACAGGCCATACGGGCAGAGGGCTTTCGGTGCGGGCGGCAGTCCGCTACGCCGATGCCCAGCGCTCGACCGCATTCACGACCGAACATCCGGGTTCGATGCCCGCGGCCGACGGGTTGGAGTGGGAGACGACCCCGGATTCCCAGTGGTCCAGGACGTCCCCGATGCGGGCGGACATGTGGGATACGGCGCACGCCGCGACACCGATCTCCTCCAGCAGCTCCAGCGCCCTGATGCCGGCGTCGTCCTTGCCGACGCCCGCGTCATTGAAGAAGATCAGGTCCGGCCTGCATTCACGGGCGTACTCGCCGGAACTCTGCCCACCATGGGAGGCGCAGACGACGATCCGGCCGCGGTCCTCGTCGGTGAGATAGGAAACCGAGTCCGAAAGCAGCACGGTGACCCCGGCGCGGGTGTGCCGCAACTCTCGCTTGATCACCTCACACCGCTCGGGATTGCCCGGACCAGAACGGCTCCCGAAGCTTCTTCTTGTCCGCCTTGCCCAGGGCGGTGAGCGGAATCTCCGGGGCGAAGATCACCGATTTGGGCCGCTTGTAGTTGCCCAGCAGCTCCCGGGATGCCGCGAGCACCGCCGCCTCGTCGAGGTCCGCGCCCGGTTCGCGAACGATGATCGCGCACACCGATTCACCCCAGTCGGGATCCGGGATGCCGATGACCGCAACGTCCGCGACGCCGGGGAGTCCGCCGAGTTCCGCCTCCACCTCGGAGGAGTAGATGTTGTAGCCGCCGCTGATGATCATGTCGCTCTTGCGGTCCTTGACCAGCAGATACCCCTGCCGGTCCCATTCCCCGATGTCACGGGTGTGCACCCAGCCGTCGACGAGGGTCTCGCCGGTAGCCTCCGGATTCTGCCAGTACTCGGCCATCGCGTAGGGCGCCGACAGCACGATCTCGCCGCTCCGGCCCGCACCGAGCGGGCGGTCCTGCTCATCCACGACCGCGGCCGAGGCCAGGATGCACGGCTTCCCGCAGGTCGCCAGGATCGACTCGTCGAGCAGCGCCTTGGCGTGATCGCGCTTGCCAAGGGCGGTACCCCAGTTCGGGCATTCGGTCTGGCCGAACAGCTGGATGAAGATCGGGCCGAAGACCTCGATGGCCTGCCGCAGGCGGGAGGGGGTGATCGGGGCCGATCCGTAGACGAACGTCGACAATGCGGGAACGTCGTCGGGCGCATTCTCCAGGTGATCCAGCAGCCGGTACAGCATGGTGGGCACCACCATCGCCCAGGTCGCACCGTGCGACTTCGCCGTCCGGCAGAACGACTCCGGGGTGAACTTGTCCAGCAGCACCATCCGTGCGCCGCGGGCCAGCGACGCGGCCGCGAACGCGCCGGCCGAGTGGGACAGCGACGTCGACAGCAAAAGGACATCCCCCGATCCGATCTCGGCCTCCATGACATGGGCCAGGATGGTGGTCGCCACGCCGGTGCGGGAATGGACCACGCCCTTGGGTCGCCCGGAGGTTCCGCCGGTGTAGTAGATGGCGGCCCGATCCGTCGGGCTCGCCGGAGCACGCCGTCCCGGCGCTGTTCCGGCGGCCAGCAACTCGTCCAGCGAGACCTCGACGACGACCAGATCCGGTACTTCATGCCGGATCTCGGCCACCTTGTCGGTCAGCGCGACCGGCAGCCTGCTGCTGGTCAGCAGCACCGGCGCCTGCGAGTGCCGGAGGATGTAGATCATCTCGGCGCCCGACAGCATCGGGTTGAGCGGGACCTTGACAAGGTTCGACTGCAGAATCGACAGGTCGGCCACCAGGTACTCGGGCAGCATGCCGAGCAGCACCCCGACCGATGCCTGCGCAGGCGCCAACGGCGCAAGCGCCACCGACAGCGAATCCGTCGCCCGGGCGAGTTCCTCGTACCGGTAATCCCGGCCGTCGACATGGACGGCGACGTCGGACCCAGCGGCGGTCAGCCGTTTGGACAACAGCGCCCAGGGGTCATCGAACGCATTCGGACTCATATCCGCTCCTCAGACCGACTCGAGAGCTGCGACGACACAGCCGTTTCCACTCAGACCGCTGACGCTGCCACCCATCGTTTCCAGCAGCGCGACCCGGGCACCCGGAACCTGACGCCCCGCGGCCTGGCCGGTCAGCTGCCAGTACAGTTCCGCGGTCTGCGCCAGGCCGGTCGCGCCCAGCGGGTGCCCGCGGGACAGCAACCCCCCGGAGGGATTGACCGGGATCGAACCGCCGCGCGAGGTGTTGCCCTCGGCGGAGAATCGGGCGCCTTCACCCTCTTTGCACAGGCCCATTGCCTCGATGGTGACGATCTCGCCGATGGTGAACGCGTCGTGGACCTCACACACATCGGCGTCCGCCGGGGTCAGTCCGGTCGCCTCGTAGACCCGGTTGGCCGCACGTTCGATCAGTTCCATGTTCCACACCCGGTCGTCCGCGGCGGGCCAGACGTCACCGCTTTCCAGCACGGAGGACAGGATCCGGACGCGCCTCTGCTCGGGCGTGCTCACCTTCGGGCTCTGGATGATCGCGGCTCCGGCGCCGTCGGCGATGGCGCTGCACTGCAGGATGGTCAACGGGTCCGAGATGGGCTTGGACGCCAGCACGTCCTGGATCGTGTAGTCGCCGCGGTACTGGGCGCGGGGATTCTCCATCGCGTTGCGGTGGTTCTTGACCGAGATGCCGGCGAGTTCGGCCGCGGTGACGCCGTAGCGATCCATGTACCGGTTGGCCGTCATGGCGTAGATGGCCGGCAAGATCATCCCGGATCGGGCGTCGATGTCACCCGGGTCGGTCGGGATCGGCCCCTTGATCCAGTCGGACATCTTCTCCAGGCCCAGGACCAGCACCGTGCGATGCTCACCACCACGGACCGCCTGTCCGGCCAGGTGCAGGGCCAGTGTCCCGCTCGCGCAAGCGTTCTCGACGGTGATGATCGGGATGCCGGCCAGTCCGGCGGCTCGCAGGCAGCGGTGCGCCGTGCCCGCGTACGAGAACACCGTTCCGACGTAGACGGCCTCGACGTCGGAGGGCACCAGTCGGGCGGCATCCAGCGCTTCGGTCACCGCGGCGGCGGTGAGTTCCTCCGCCGTCAGCTTCTGTTTGCCGAAGTACGACGTCCCGACTCCGGTGATCATGGGCGCGGTTTCGTTCATGTCCTACGCTCCGGTGATGATCGGGTGTCCCTGCGGGGACAGCGAGCTGATGCGGACGCGGCGGCCGATCCGGGGGTCGCCATCCTCCAGGTGGCACAGCACCCGGGGGCCGTCGTCCAGGTCGACGTAGGTCAGTGTCCGGTCGCCGGAGTAGCCGGTGATCGGGATGCGGACCGTGGTGAACGACCAGATGGTGCCGGCGGGGCCGTACCGACGCTGCTCCACCGCGGCGGCACAGCGGGGGCAACGCGCCAGGTAGCTCGCGCTGGCGAGCCCGCAGGCCGGGCAGCCGTACCCGGCCACGGCGTACCCGTTGTCGGTGCTGGTCAACTCGATCTGCGTGGTGTTCATCGGACCTCCTGGCCCCGTACGGCCTGATAGGACTCGTAGTTGCCGGGCAACGCGGTGATCGCCCCATCGACCTCGACGGCGGCGCCGGACACGTACCCCGCCTGCTCGCTGAGCAGGAACGCAGACATCCACCCGATGTCTGCCGGCGACCCGATGCGGCCGACCGGCACCGAGTTCGCGATCTGACGCAGCCGATCCTCGTCGGTGTGGCCGACGACCAGGGGCGTCATCGTGACGCCCGGCAGCACCGCGTTCACGGTGATGGCGTCCCGACCCAACTCGACGGCCAGATGGCGGGTGAGCCCGATCAGGCCGGCCTTCGACGCGGTATACGCGGCCCCGCCCAGCACGCTGATCCGGGTGCCGGCGATCGAGGCGATGTTGACGATCCGACCCCCGCCCCCCTGCCGCCGCATCTGCGGCACCACCAGGCTGATCAGCCGGAAGGGGGCGGCCAGGTTCAGGTCAAGGACACGGTCCCACATCTGCTGGTCGATGTCCTCGAACATCGGCAGGCCGGGAATGCCGGCATTGTTGACCAAACCGTCGATCCGCCCGGTCCGCTGCACGCACCCGTCGACCACGGTCCGGCAGACGGACTCGACGGTGAGGTCACCGGTCACCGGGAACGCGGTTCCACCCAGCTCCTCGATCGTCTTCACCGTGGCAGCGGCCAGGGTCTCGTCGCGGTCGTTCACCGCAACCGTCGCGCCACAACCGGCCACGACCACGGCGATGCCCGCGCCGATGCCGCCGCCGGCGCCGGTGACCAGGACCGTTCGGCCGTCCAGGCGAAGAGCGCCGCCCGCCGCGGTCATGACTGCGGACCGGTGATGGCGAATTCGCTCGTCACGCCGTACTCGGCAAGGGTGTCCTTGACCAGGCCGGAGGACCGTGCTTCGCCGACGAATGCGTCAAGCGCCTGGCCCAGCGCGGTGTTGCTCTTGGTCGTCGGGTAGTTGGGTTCGCCGGGAGCGGTGAGCTGCGGGTACGCCGGGTCCGGGTCGAGCAGCCCGACCTTGAGATCCAGCTGCCGGTCCCTGACCTGGATGGTCAGCGTCGCGCCCGCCCCCATACCGGCGTCGATCCGACCCGCGGCGATGTCCTCGAAGATCGCGTCGATCGACTGGTAGGTCACCACATTCCCGGTGCCGATGGCCTCGGCCAGAGGCTTCTCGAACAGCGAGCCGCCGACCACCCCGACCCGCTTGTCCTGCAGCTCCTCGATGCTCGCGAACCCGCTGGGTGAGACGATCCCCACCTGGTCGTACCAGATCGGTTGGGTCTGACCCATCACCTCGCCGCGCTGCTCGGTCCTGTACCAGCCGCCGCCGCCGACGTCCGCCTTGCCCTCGGTCATCGCCGCCACCGCGGCGGGGCCGGCGAGAGCCTGGAAGTCGATCTGGAGGCAGTTCTGCTCGGCGAACTTGGGCAGCAGAACGCTGTCCAGGCCGGTGGTCTCACCGGTGGTCACATCGATGTCGATCCCCGGGAGCTGCTGTACGGCAGCGACAGTCAGCGTCCCCGGGACGATGGTGTCGAACTTCGCGACCGGCTGGCAGTCCGCGGCGGGACTGCTGCTCGCGGCGTCCGTCGAGGACCCGCAGGCGGTCAACCCGCCGGCGAGGGTCACCGCGGCGGCAACCACGAACGTGCGCAGGGTGGAGGGCTTCATTGGGTCAGCTCCAGTTCGTTCATCTGTTGAGCGGAGTTCAGGGCGCGGCGGCGCCCGGTTCGGGCACCGACGAGGGCGGCCAGTCGCGAGACGGCCAGGCACAACACGAGGTAGATCAGGCCGGCGGCCAGCATGTACTGCAGGGCGTGGAAGCTGGTGGTGCCCAGGTTGTAGGCCAGTCCGGTCAGCTCACGCAGGCCGACGGCGTATCCCAGCGAGGTGGCCTGAAGGATCAGGACGCTGAAGCCGATCAGCGGTGCGGTCACCGCCTTGAGCGCCTGCGGCAGGATCACCAGTCGCTGGGTCTTGACGAAACCCAGGCCAAGGACGGCTGCGGCCTCGGTCTGAGCCGCAGGGACTCCCTTGATCGCCGCGCGGAAGATCCCGGCCGTGTAACCGGCCGAGGTGAACGCGAACGCCAGGACCGCCGAGACGGTGTTGGACAGCAGGATCCCGATGTCCGGCAGGCCCGAGTACACGAAGTACAAGGTGACCAGCGCCGGGAATCCGCGGGCGATGTTCACCACCACGACCAACGCCACCCGCACCGGGATCGGGCCGTGGGCCAGTCCGTATCCCAGAAGCAGACCGGCGGGAAATCCCAAGGCCACAACGCTGAGCCAGAGCACCATCGTGGTGGCCAGACCGGGCAGCAGATCGATGACGTAGTTCATGCCGCCACCCTCAGCTTGCCGGGGCCGGCCTTCGCCCTGCCGGGGACGAACAGCTTCGCCAGCACATGGGCGATCCATGCGATGGCCAGGCAGAAAACGAGGTAGATGGCGCCGGTGACCAGGAATATCACGGGCCCGTTGGCGCCGCGTTCGACCTGATACGTGGCGATCGACATGATGTCGACCACGCCGATGAGCGAGGCAAGCGCGGTGTCCTTGAACAGGTGGATCGAGTAGGAGCCGCCGCCCTCGACAATGATCGGGAACGCCTGCGGGAGGAAGACTTTGCGGAACCGGACGATCAGTGGAAGACCCAGCACCATGGTCGCCTCGACCTGTTGCTTGGGAATACCTTCGAAGCCGGCCCGATAGATCTCGGCGAGATGCGCCGAGGTCACCAACCCGAGCGTGATGATCGCCGACACGATCGCGGTGAAGCTGTAGCCCAGGGCCACCAGGCCGAAGAAGACCAGGAACAGCCACACCAGGGTGGGGATGCCCCGTAGGACCTCGATCCAGACCATCGCCGGCAGGCGCAGCCACCGTCTCGTGTGCATCCGGGCGGCGGCCACCGGAGCAGCCAGCACGATGCCGATCGCCTGGCTGGCCGCCCAGAGCAGCAGCGTCACCGGGATGCCGCGCAGCAGCGCTAGTTCGGGCTTCACAGGTCGACCTCGTCGATCGCGGCGAGGAATTGGCGGGTGCGCTCGTGACGCGGCGATCCGAACAGGTCCGCCGGCTTGCCCTGCTCGACGATCGACCCGTTCGCCAGGAACAGCACCCGGTCGGAGATCTTCTCGGCGAACTTCATCTCGTGCGTGACAACGATCATCGTCATGCCCGACTCGGCCAGGTCCTTCATGACCTGTAGCACCTCGACCCGCAACTCCGGGTCGATCGCGCTGGTCGGCTCGTCGAACAGCATGACCTCGGGGTCCATGGCCAGCGCCCGGGCGATCGCCACCCGCTGTTGCTGCCCACCCGACAGCTGGCTCGGCAGGTGACCGAGGCGCTCCCCCAACCCGACACGCTCGAGCAGCTCGGCGGAACGGCGGTCGGCCTCCGCCTTCGCACGACCCAGGGTGTGCACCTGTGCGAGCGATACGTTGGCCAGCGCGCTCATGTTCGGGAACAAGTTGAACGACTGGAACACCATCCCGGCCCGAGCCCGGTAGCGCTGCAGTTCGGACTTGTTGACCACAATCCGGCCCTTGTCGAAGAGGGTCTGGCCCAGCACCTCGACCGAGCCTCCGGTCGGGGTCTCCAACAGGTTCAGGCAGCGGATCAGCGTGCTCTTGCCCGAGCCGCTCGGTCCGATGACCGAGATGACCTCACCGGGTGCAACGTCCAGATCGATGCCCTTGAGCACAGTTGTTTGTGCGTAGGACTTCTCGAGTTGCCTGACTCGGATCACCCCGGCGACCCCGGCCTGCCGCGCGACCTGCTCCGCCATCGTCATCGACACCCTGCTTCCACGCTGAACTCGGGATTGGTTACCAGGGAGCTTGGCAGAGCGTGGGCGGTAGTCCATCCTGTCTCTATCGAGACTTCGTTCGACAAATGTAGGAGACCGATCGGTGTCAGCCCCGGACGTCCAGCTGATCGCCGACGAGCTGGCGGCCCACCTCCATCGCCCGGTGGCGATCAACAACTTCGCCTTGGACCTGATTGCCGCCTCCGCCCAGGAGGGAGCCCTGGACCGCTACCGGGTCGACAGCATCGTCCGCCGGCATACGCCGTCCGAGGTCGTCGATCTCCTCCGCCGGCGCGGGTTCCTCAACCGGCGCGAACCGTTCATGCTCGAAGCCGAGGCGCTGCCGGGGCTGCTGCCCCGCTTGGGGGTTCCCGTCATCCATGACGGATTCCCCATCGCCTACATCTGGATCGTCATCGAAGTCGGCGGGTCGCTGAACCCGACCGAGTACCAGGAGGTCCGCAAGGCCAGCCAACAACTCCTGGAAGTCCTACGACCCAGCGCCAGCCCGTCCGCCGACGACCTGATGACCGACACCCGAAGACTGCAGCACATTCTCGACCAGGATGAATACTCCGCGGGCTTCGCCGTCACATCCCTGATCGACGACAACATCCTGGTGGAGCGAGACGACGCGATCGTCGCCGTCTTCGAGATCACCGCCCGCGACTCCACCGGATCCCGCGCTCTGCGTGACGAACTGGGCCGATTGCACCGTCGAGCCCATGGGAGTTGGGCGAAGGCCGCCATCGCCGGCGTGATCGACAGCCGGCTCACCCTCGTCGCTGCTGCCCGCACTGCGCCTCAACGGCTGCAGGAAGCCCGTCGGGACATCGACCACGCGCTCAAGGGCACCGGTCTCGAGCTCCGAGCCATCGGAACGAGCGTCTCCGCCACCTGGACGCGAGGTCTGCGAAAGACCTACGACGAAGCCGCGCTCACCGCGACCATCGCGGCCCGCTCCGAAGTCCTGCCCCGGGACGCCACCTACGCGGAACTCGGAGCCTTCACCATCCTCGAGCACATCCCGCTGACCGACGATGTCATCGCTCGGATCAGCCCCGCCGCGGCAGCACTCCAGCCACACCCGGTCAGCGTCCAGACCGTGCTCACCCTGCTCAACAACGCCGGCGACATCACCCGGACCTGCGCGGACCTGTCGATCCACCGAACGACCCTCTATTACCGGCTCGACCGTTGCGCCGGACTGCTCGACGGCGCCCTCCAGAACGGATTGACGCGAACCTCCCTGCATCTGGGCCTTCTGCTGGCTCAGCTGAGAAGCGTCAACCAGACCTTGGAGAACACGGCACAGTCCGAACTTGCCCCGTTCGACGGACACCACACCTGAGGTGGCTGCGACCCGGCACGGGCCAGGTACGCCGTGCCTCCTGACATACGCCTCTGACCAGGGGATTTGGCGGTAGCGGTGGGATTTGAACCCACGGAGGAGTTGCCCCCTCACACGCTTTCGAGGCGTGCTCCTTAGGCCGCTCGGACACGCTACCGGCCGGAACTATACCGGCTCTCCTGGGATGCTCCGATCGGTCGGGCCGCCCGCCGGACCCACCCAGAAGTCGGGCCGCGGCGGTCAGCCGGCCGCGCCGGCACGCAGCCGCACCAGCTCGGAGATCAGCGCCACCATGTCGTCCACCTTCGCCTGGTACTGGGGGGTTCCGGTCGAGGCCAACGCGTCCGGGGCGGAGGCGTTGTAGTAGAGCCCGTCGCCCATCAGCATGACCATCTGCGCCACCGTCTCGTCCGCTACGTCGGCGAGCACGGCGTCGTACCACTGCCGTTGCACGGCGGCCAGCGCCGCGCGTGCGCTGGCGTGCGAGCGGAGCCGGGTCACGGCGACGAGTGTCCTGTCGAACGGGGTGTCCGCGTCCTGAGAGGTCCGCAGGAAGTAGGCGACGACGCCCGCCGATGCGTCCCGCATCAGGGCATCGTCCTGAGCTGCTCGCTCGCGTAGCCGCCCCAACAGGCCCTCGACCATCGCGTCCCGCGACGGGAAGTGGTAGATCAGCCCGCCCTTGGACACGCCGGCCTCCTTGGCCACCGCGTCCAGGGTCGCGGCACGCTCTCCGCGGCTGACCAGCAGTCGCTCGAATGCGTCGAGCACGCGGTCCCGGGCGGCAGGCGGAGGCGGCACGGCACAACGGTAGCGGGTGTGACTGGGGGAATGATCGAGCAACCCTCGGTGTTACTGTACCGTCTAGTCGGTGTAGTAGTAAGCACAAATCTGAGCATCTGGAGTTGTTGATCATGACCTCGACCATGCACGCGCGCGCCGTCAGGGCGCCGGGGGCACCGGTCACCCCACGAGCCGGCGCTCGCGAATGGATCGCGCTTGCGGTCCTGCTGCTGCCCGTGCTGCTTGTCGCCGTCGACGCGACGGTGCTGTCCTTCGCGCTGCCCTCGATCTCCCAGGCGCTGACGCCCACCGGCACCCAGCTGCTGTGGATGGTGGACATCTATCCGCTCGTGCTGGCCGGCCTGCTGGTCCCGATGGGCAGCCTGGCCGACCGGATCGGGCGTCGACGGCTGCTGCTGATCGGCGCGGTCGGCTTCGCGGCCGTCAGCGCGATGGCCGCGTACTCCACGAGCGCGCAGTGGCTGATCGTCGCCCGCGCGGCCCTCGGCTTCTTCGGCGCGATGCTGATGCCGGCCACCCTGTCGCTACTGCGCAACGTGTTCGTGGACCGGCAGCAGCGTCGGCTGGCCATCGCGATCTGGGCCGCCGGATTCTCCGGCGGCGCGGCACTCGGCCCGATCGTCGGCGGATTCCTGCTCGAACATTACTGGTGGGGCTCCGCATTCCTGATGGCCGTGCCGGTCCTGGTACTGCTGCTGGTCCTGGCGCCGGTGTTCGTGCCCGAGTCCAAGGATCCGAACCCGGGCGCCATCGACGTCGTCTCCATCGCACTGTCCCTGCTGACCATGATTCCGATCGTCTACGCGATCAAATCGATTGCGCACGAGGGCCTCTCGCTACCGGCTGGCGGGCTTGTCGTGCTCGCGCTGCTGGCCGGCTCCGCCTTCGTCCGCCGCCAGCTGATCCGGCAGAATCCGATGCTGGACGTGCGACTGTTCCGGCGGCCGGCGTTCAGCGGCGCGGTCCTGGCGAACCTGCTGGCCGTGTTCGCGCTGGTCGGCTTCCTGTTCTTCGTGGCGCAGCATCTGCAGCTGGTACTCGGCTACAGCCCGATGGAGGCCGGCCTCATCCTGTTGCCTGGCCTGATCGTGACGATCGTCGCCGGTCTGGCCGTGGTGCCGCTGGTGCGAGTGCTCTCGCCGCGAGTGGTGGTCACCGGGGGGCTGCTGGTCAGCGCCGCCGGCTACACCGCCATCCTGTTCACCGCGGACGATCCGACGGCCTGGGGTCTGGCCGCCGCGTTCATGGTGCTGAGCCTGGGCATCGGCGCCGCGGAGACGATTTCCAACGACGTGATCGTGTCCAGCGTGCCGGCCGACAAAGCCGGTGCGGCGTCGGCGATCTCGGAGACCGCCTACGAGCTCGGCGCGGTGCTGGGCACGGCGGTGCTCGGCGGCATCCTGTCCGCGGTGTACTCGGCCCGAGTGGTGGTACCCGCCGGCATCGACGGTTCGACCACCGAAGCGTCCGCGGCCGCCGAGACTCTCGGCGGCGCCACGAATCTGGCCGCCACGCTGCCCGAACCGGCCGCGAGCGCGCTGCTGGAATCTGCGCGTCACGCGTTCGACGCCGGTGTGGTGATCACCTCGGCGATCGCCGTCGCTCTGGTGCTGGCCGCCGCCGGGGTGGTCTGGATGACGCTCCGAGGCCGGGGCGTCTGATTCCGTCCCTCCCTCATTCCGTCCGCCCGCCCGTGTCAGCGAGGCTCGGCGAGGGCCTGCCGCACGAGCGGGGCCACTGCTGTGCCGAGCAGCTCGATGGCCCGCAGGCAGTCCGCCTGCGGCACACTGGACAGATCCATCTGGAATCCCTGCCGGTCGTGCCGCAGGACCGCGTGCAGCTCGACGATCCGCTCGGCAACCTCCTCCGGCGTGCCGACGAAGTACGCGCCCCCGGGCGCCGCCTGCGCGTCGTAGGACGCTCGGTCCGGCATGGGGAACCGCCGCTCGCGGGAGATCCGTCGCATCGAATCGAGCCAGTACGGGAAGAACCGGTCCGCAGCCCGTCCGTCGTCGCTGATGAAACCCATCCCGGACACCCCGACCTCACGAACCACGCCCCGCCGTTCGGTCTGCTCGAACGCACGGCGGTACAGATCGACCAGCGGGGCGAACCTGGCGGGCTGCCCGCCGATGATGGCGTAGTTGACCGGCAGGCCGAGAATCCCGGCACGGACCGACGACTCGGGGTTGCCGCCGGTGGCGACGGAGATCCGCAGGTGCTCGCCCGGCCCGGGCTTCGGGTAGGGCCTGGGCAGGATGACCGCCCCGTCCAGCGGCGGCCGGAACCGCCCGGACCAGGTCACCGGGTTGCCCTCGTCGATCTGCAGCAGCAGCTGGATCTTCTCGTCGAAGAGCGCGTCGTAGTCGCCCAGGTCGGCTCCGAACAGCGGGTACGACTCGATGAACGATCCGCGCCCGGCCATCAGCTCGACCCGGCCCTGGGAGATCAGGTCGATGGTGGCGAACTGCTGGTACACCCGCACCGGATCCTCGGTGGACAGCACGGTCACCGCGCTGCTCAACCCGATCCGCCCGGTCTGGCCGGCCGCCGCGGCCAGCACGACGGTCGGCGACGAGACCGCATAGTCGGGCCGGTGGTGCTCGCCGATGCCGAAGAAGTCCAGGCCCACCTGCTCGGCCAGCCGGATCCGTTCGAGCAGGTCGTTCAGCCGCTGCCCGGGTGAGACCTTCTCGTGCGTGACCGGATTGGGATGGATGTCGCCGAAGCTGTACACGCCGAGTTGCATGGTGGTCATTCTCGCGCCGGTCGCCGGTCCGCGAAGAAGGTCCGCATCAGCTCGGCGCAGTCGTCGGCCAACACCCCGCCGCGGACCTCGACCCGGTGGGCCAGCCGTCGGTCCCGCAGCACGTCCCACAGCGAACCGGCGGCGCCCGTCTTGGGTTCCCAGCAGCCGAATACCAGCGTGTCGATCCGGGCCAGACCGATCGCGCCGGCGCACATGGTGCAGGGCTCGACCGTGACCGCCAGGGTGCAGCCGGCCAGGTTCCACCCGCCGCGGGTGGCGGCCGCCGCCCGCAGCGCCATGATCTCGGCGTGCGCGGTGGGGTCGACGTTGGCCTCCCGCGCGTTCCAACCCTCCCCGACGACGCAACCGGCCGGGTCGAGCACGAGGGCCCCGACCGGCACGTCGCCGGTCGACGCCGCGCGCCGCGCCAGGTCGAGGGCGAGGCGGATGAGCCGGACGTCCGAGGCCCGCGCCACAACCCCGGTCATCGACCGCGGTCAGACCTTCTCGAGGATCTTGCCGAACGCATCGGCGAACCCGCATCGGGCGGCGATCATCGCCAGCTGTTCGTCGGGGTAGAGGTCGACGTCGTCGACGATCAACTGCATCTCCTGCTCGGGCACGCCCAGGTCGGCCAGCAGGCCCAGATCGCCTTCCGGCCAAGGATCGTCGTCGACCTCGTCGTCCTCGGGGACCTGTACCTGCAGCAGGTCCAGCACATCCGCGGCGATGTCGTAGTCCAGGCCAGCGGTCGCGTCCGACAGCAACAGCGTGGCGCCGCCGGGAATGGGCCGCACGATGACGAAGAACTCGTCGTCCACCGCGAGCATGGCGAACACCGGGCCGCTGGTGGCCACCCGACGCAGGCCGGTGATCACGCCGTCCAGGTCGTCGAGCAGCTCGGGCGCCAGCAGGGAGCAACGCCACGTGGTGTCCTCGCGCGTCACCGCGACGCCGAAGCCCTCGGTCGTGTTCGTGCCGGGAGTACTCACGCCGCCGCCCTTCCGAGGCACCTCGCAGGCTCGGTCGCCCCGGCCGGGGCACCGCACCTGTTTGTATGGTTCGCTCGGCAGGCCTCGCTCACGCGCGCAACGTTACGGCCTCAGCGCGGTGGGGGCCATGCCGCGCCGACCGAACCGTACTCGGGCCCCTCCGGACCGCCGCCGGCCTTGACCCGGATGATGGTCCGCATGCACGTCTCCGATCCCGACCCGTCCGCTCCGCTGCCCCTTCTCCCGCCGGCGGTCTGCGTGATCGGCCTCGGGCTGATCGGAGGTTCGTTGGTCCGGGCCGCGTCCACGCACGTGCCGGTGACCGGTTGGTCCCCCAGCCCGGCCACCAGGGACGCGGCGAGCGCGGACGGGTTCGCCGTGGCGGACTCCCTGCCCGGCCTGCTGCACGCGGCAGTTCGGGACGACGCCTTGGTGGTGCTCGCCTCCCCGGTGACCACCTTCCGCGACCTACTCCGGGAGATCGCCCGACACGCCCCCGAGATCCGGCTGACCGACGTTGCGAGCGTCAAAGCGCCGGTGGCGCAAGATGTCTCGCAGCTCGCCCCGCACGTCCGATACGTCGGGTCGCACCCGATGGCCGGCACCGCGCACTCCGGCTGGGTGGCCGGTGACGCCGGCCTCTTTGCGGGCGCGGCCTGGGTGACCTGCCTGTCCGAGGACACCGAGGTGGCCGACTGGTCGTCCGTGGCCGCGCTGGCGCTGTCCCTCGGCAGCCGGGTGGTCCCGGCGGAGGCCGAGGCGCACGACTCCGCCGTCGCCCGGATCTCGCACCTGCCGCACGTCATGGCCCTCGCCCTCGCCCAGGTCGGCGCGCACGGCGGCGCGCTGGCGCTGTCCCTGGCGGCCTCCTCGTTCGCCGATGCCACCCGTGTCGCAGGCACCCGGCCGGAGCTGATCCGCGCCATGTGCGAGACGAATCGCGAGGCGTTGGTCGACGCGCTGGACGACGCCCTCGGGCTGATCGGGGTGGCCCGCGGTTCGCTGGCGTCCACCGGCTCGCTGCTCAAGCTGGCCGAGGGCGGGCACCTCGCCCGCGGCCGGTTCGATGCCCGCGGCGACGGGCTCGAGCCGATGACGTTGTCCGGGGACGACCTGGTGGAGCAGTTGCTCGCCGTCGGAGCGGCGGGCGGATACGTGGCCGGCCTGTCCGGCGCCGGGACCGATCTGCGGGTGGACGCGCGGTATCCGAGCCAGGACTGACGCCTTGCCGATACGGCAACGACGCTTGCCGGCCGATCGCGCACTCGGCACGCTGTTCGACATGAATCTGCAGCACAACGCGCACGGCCACCACCAACAGACCTCCGACGATCCGGTGGAGTTCTGGGAGAACCGCTACGGGGAGAAGGAGGCGATCTGGTCCGGGCGCGCCAACCGGATGCTGGTGGACACGGTCACCGGCCTGACGCCGGGCCGCGCCCTCGATCTGGGCTGCGGCGAGGGTGGCGACACGGTGTGGCTCGCCGCGCGCGGATGGACCGTCACCGGTGTGGATGTATCGCCGACCGCCATCGCCCGGGCCACCCGGGCCGCGGCCGAACGAGGGCTGGACGATCGGGCCGTCTTCGTCGCTGCGGATCTTGAGAACTGGCGCACCGGCGAGATGTTCGACCTGGTTTCGGCGTGCTTCCTGCAATCGCCGCTGGCATTCCCGCGCGAGGAGGTGCTGGCGCGCGCGGCGGGTCTGGTCGTGTCCGGCGGGCACCTGTTGAGCGTCGCCCACGCAGCGGCTCCACCGTGGTCGGGGATGGCAGACGATCCCAGCATGGCCTTCCCGACCCCGGCCAGCGACCTGGCGGCGCTGGCCCTCGGCCCGGGCTGGGACGTGCTGGTCGCGGAGGTGCGCTCAAGGCCGGCCACCGGACCCGACGGGCAGGAGGCGACCCTGGACGACTCGGTCGTCCTCGTGCGGCGCCGCTGAGGTTCGATCGACTCGGATTCAGCCGGCGGGCCCTCGACCCGACCAGGTCCAGGCGTATTGCCCATCGTCCGCCGCGCGGCCTCCCTCACCGAGCTCCAGCGGACGGAAGGTGTCCACCATGATCGCGAGCTCGTCGAAATACTCCTTGCCGAGCGATGCCTCGACCGCGCCGCGCTGGGGGCCGTGCGAGTGCCCACCCGGGTGCACGCTGATCGACCCCGGCCCGATCCCGGATCCCTTACGTGCCTCGTAGTCGCCCGCGACGTAGAACATGATCTCGTCGCTGTCCACGTTGGAGTGGTAGTACGGCACCGGGATGGCCAGTGGGTGATAGTCGACCTTGCGCGGCACGAACGCGCAGATGACGAAGTTGGTGCCCTCGAACACCTGGTGCACCGGCGGCGGCTGGTGCACGCGGCCGGTGATCGGCTCGAAGTCGCGCACGTTGAACGTGTACGGGTAGAGACAGCCGTCCCAGCCGACGACGTCGAACGGGTGGTGCGGGCTGACCACGATCGATCCGACGATCCCGCCGGGGCCATCGCCGCGGTGCTTGGTGTAGATCGGCACGTCCTGCCCCTCGACAAGCAGCGGCGCGCCCGGCCCGTGCAGATCCCGTTCGCAGTAGGGCGAGTGCTCCAGCAACTGCCCGAACCTGGACAGGTACTTGCGCGGCGGACCTATGTGGCTGTTGGCCTCGACGACATATGCCCGCAGCGCGCCGTCCGGCACCCATTGGTGCACGGTCGCCCGCGGCAGGTTCACCAAGTCCCCCGATTCCACCGGCAGCTGCCCGAAGACCGTCCGGACGGTGCCGGACCCGCTCTCGACGAACACGCACTCGTCGCCGATCGCGTTGCGGTACAACGGGCTCGGCTCGGTCGCGACCACGTAGGAAAGCCGGACGTCCGCGTTGCCCAGCACCAGTCGCCTGCCGGTGACGACGTCGACACCGCCGGCGGCCTCCGGGAACAGGTCGTGCAACCTCAGGTGGCGCGGCATCAGCGGGTGGTTGGGCGTGGTGCCCAGGTCGGGCAGCTCCCACACCCGGGCGTCGACCATCGCCGACGGGATGCCGCGGTGATAGAGCAGCGACGAGTCGGAGGAGAACCCCTCCTCTCCCATCAGCTCCTCGCGCAGGAGGTCGCCGTTCTCGTCCCGGAACTGGGTGTGCCGCTTGGGCGGGACATCTCCGACGCGCCGATAGTGGGCCATCACTGCCTCCCTGGGGCTATGGTTCGGCCGTGGCTTCCTGGGTGCCCGGTGCCGTCGGATCGGGGTTCGACGACGACCATCTGCCGTACGGCGTGTTCGACGCCGGATCCGGAGCGCGGGTGGGCGTGCGGATCGGCTCCTTCGTCCTCGACCTGGCCGCCGTTTCCGAGAACGCCGGTGTCGCAGCGCTTGTGAGTGGTAATTCGCTCGACCCACTGCTGGCTGCAGGTCCGGCCGGCTGGTCGGCCGCGCGTCAGGTGGCCCGGCGGGCGGTCACCGACCCGGCACGGCGCGCCTCCGTCGAACCCCGCCTGCGACCGATCGGCGACGTGCGCCTGCTGTTGCCGTTCACCGTCGCCGACTACGTCGACTTCTACGCCAGTGAATGGCACGCCACCGCGGTCGGCAGAATGTTCCGGCCGGAGGCGGACCCGTTGCCGCCCAACTGGATGC
The DNA here is from genome assembly GCA_964476495.1 of uncultured Actinomycetes bacterium. Classification (GTDB taxonomy): domain Bacteria; phylum Actinomycetota; class Actinomycetes; order Mycobacteriales; family Nakamurellaceae; genus Nakamurella. Next base: position 70,249 of record CAYZBB010000003.1, read on the forward strand.
ACCTGCCGATCGGCTACCACGGCCGCGCCGGAACGGTGGTCGTCTCCGGCGAGGCGATCGTGCGTCCGTGCGGGCAGTCCCGGGCACCCGGCGCCGTGCCGGTGTTCGGACCGACACAGCGGCTGGACCTCGAGGCCGAGGTCGCATTCGTGGTGGGGATCGGTTCGGCGCACGGCACCGCCGTGCCCGCCGCCGATTTCGACCGGCACGTGTTCGGCGTGTGCCTGCTCGACGATTGGAGCGCCCGCGACATCCAGGCCTGGGAATACCGGCCGCTCGGACCGCTGCTGGGAAAGTCGTTCGCCACGTCGATCTCGCCCTGGATCACGCCGCTCGCCGCCCTGGCCGCCGCCCGGATCGACCCACCCCCGCGCAGCCACCGGCTGCTGCCGCACCTGGCCGACGGTCCCGGGCAGCCGTGGGGACTGGATCTTTCGCTGACCGTCACGCTGAACGGAACCGTGGTCAGCCGGCCACCTTTCGCCGCCATGTACTGGACGGGACCGCAGCTGATGGCACACCTGACCAGCAACGGGGCCGGCCTTCGCACCGGTGACCTGCTCGCCTCCGGCACGGTCTCCGGCCCGGCCCCGGAGCAGGCCGGCTCGTTGCTGGAGCTTTCCGCCAACGGCACCAGACCGATCGAACTGGCCGACGGCTCGACCCGGACCTTTCTGCAGGACGGTGACACCGTCACCATCAGCGCGACCGCGCCGTCCACGAGTGGGGGACGGCTGACGCTCGGCGAGGTGAACGGCACGATCCGCCCCGCCCGTCCCTGAACCCGCCACCGATCCGCTCACAGGTTGCCGCGGGCCGCCTGCTCCCGCTCGATCGACTCGAACAGCGCCTTGAAGTTGCCCTTGCCGAAACCGAGCGAACCGTGCCGCTCGATGATCTCGAAGAAGATGGTCGGCCGGTCACCGAGCGGCCTGGTGAAGATCTGCAGCAGGTAGCCGTCCTCGTCCCGGTCGACCAGGATCCGTCGCCGCCTCAACTCGGCGACCGGAACACGGACCTTCCCGATCCGCGCCGCGAGCTCCGGGTCGTCGTAGTAGGCGTCCGGCGTGTCCAGGAACTGCACGCCCCGTGCGCGCAGGGCGTCGACGGTGCCCAGGATGTCGCCGGTGGCCAGCGCCAGGTGCTGGCAGCCCGGGCCGGCGTGGAACTCCAGGTACTCGTCGATCTGCGAGCGGCGTTTGCCCACCGCGGGCTCGTTGAGCGGGAACTTCACCCGGTGGTTGCCGTTGGCGACCACCTTGCTCATCAACGCCGAGTACTCGGTGGCGATGTCGTCACCCACGAACTCGGCCATGTTCACAAAGCCCATCACCCGGTTGTAGAAGGCGACCCACTCGTCCATCCGGCCGAGTTCGACGTTGCCGACGGCATGATCGAGGGCCTGGAACAGCCACCTCGGGGTCCCCGCCGGGCGTTCCACGGCCGCAGGCCGGGCCTCGAAGCCGGGCAGGTAGGGACCCGTATACCGGCTGCGGTCGACCAGCGTGTGCCGGACGTGCCCGTAGGTGGCGATCGCCGCGGTGCGCACGGTGCCGTGCGCATCCGACTCGTCGTGGGGGTCGACCAGGATGCGGGCACCCTGCCCACGGGCATGTTCCACGCACCGGTCGACGTCGACCACCTCCATGGCCAGGTCGACAACCGCATCGCCGTGCTCGCGGTGGATATCCAGCAGTGGGCTGTCCGGCGCGACGCCGCCGGTCAGTACGAAACGGGCGGATCCGGACTTCAGCACGTAGGCGACGTCGCCCCGGTGCCCTGTTTCCGGTCCGCGATAGGCGATCAGACTCATCCCCCAGACGGCCTGGAAGTACTGAGCGGACTGGGTGGCGTTGCCGCACACGAACACCACCGCGTCCATGCCGACGACGGGGAAGGGGTCGACGGTGCAGTCGTGGTCGACCAGGCCGACGAGGTCGCGCAGCGCGTTGTCGCTGGGTTCGTCGGTGTCGAGAGGCCGGTCTGGACGGGTGGGCGCAACTGTCATGGGAGGTCCGCCTTCGCTTCGCTACGGGCTGGGATGTGCCCAGCGTGCTCATCCGGTCGCGCATGGGCAATACTGACGTCGAACGCTCAGCAGTAAGCACATCTTGTTGCCCAATATGGTCGGTTGACTGAGCAATATGCTCAGATAGGACTCATGATGACGATCGATCAGCTGGACGCTCGGATCCTGGAACTGTTCGCCGCCGAGCCCAGGGTGGGCGTGCTGGAGGCGGCACGCCGGATCGGCGCCGCCCGCAACACCATCCAGGCACGGCTGGACCGCCTGCAACGCACCGGGGTGATCGCCGACCTGGCCCCCACGGTCGACCCGGCCGCCCTGGGTTACCCGGTCACCGCGTTCGTGACCGTCGAGATCGCCCAGGGCCGCGGCCGGCAGGACGTCGTCGACCACCTGGCCGCCATTCCCGAGGTGATCGAGGTGCACACCATCACCGGTGCGGCAGACCTGTTGGTGCAGCTGGTGTCCCGGTCGAACGCCGATCTGCAGCGGGTCATCGACGACGTGGTCCGGGACCCCGCGGTGGTCAGGGCATCCACCTCGATCGCGCTGGACACCCCCGTCCGGCACCGCACGCGTCCCCTGGTCCGCAGCGTGGCCGGCCTGCAGGAAGGGCTGGGCGGGCAGGGCTGGGCAGGCGGGCAGGGCTGGGCGGGCGGGCGGGCATGATGGTGCCGTGGGACCGTTGATCGAGGACGCCGCCGCGCCGCCGGACGAGGCGGCCGACCGCGCCACCGACCACCACCACCGCCGGGTCTTCGGGTAGCACGCATGCCCGACATCCCGCGGCCCGCGCTGCTGCTGCTCGTCGGCCCGTCGGGATCGGGCAAGACCACCTGGGCACGAACGCATTTCGCATCGAACGAGGTTCTCTCGTCGGATGCGCTGCGAGCGATGGTCGGCACTGGGGAAGCCGACCTGGACGCGTCGGTCGACGCGTTCGCGATGCTCGATTCGATGGTCGCGGTGCGGCTGCGGCGCCGGCTGACCACGGTCGTCGACACCCTGGGCCTGGACACCGAGCGTCGCCGCTCGGCGGTCGCGGCGGCCCACGCCGCCGGGCTGGCCTGCGTGGCCGTGGTGTTCACCACGCCACTGGACATCTGCCGGACGCGGAACCGAGCCCGGGACCGGCCGGTGCCTGCGCCGGTGTTGCGCACCCAGCACCGGCGGACGGCCGAGATCGACCTGAGTGGAGACGGTTTCGATCTCGTCGTGACGGTGGACAGCGGCGCGGCCGCGCCCGCGTCCGGGCCGGCCCCGGCACCGGCACCGGCACCACCGGCCCTCCGACCGGGATTCCGTTTCGGCCTGCAGATCTCGGCGTTTCCTTGGGGCCAGGACCCGCGAGGCTGGCTGCGCGACGTCGCCGTGGCCGCCGAGCAGGCCGGATTCCGGGCGCTGAGCGTGATGGATCACCTGCTGCAGATCCCGCAGGTAGGGCGGGTATGGGATCCCATGCCGGAGGCGTACGTGACACTGGGATACGTGGCCGGCGTCACCGAGCGTATCGAACTCGGCCCGCTGGTCACCCCGGTGACGTTCCGGCCCGCTCCGCTGCTTGCGAAGATGCTCGCCACCATGGACGCGATCGCGCCGGGCCGGGTGTTCTGCGGGCTCGGTGCCGGCTGGTTCGCCCGGGAACATGCCGCCTACGGGCTACCCGGCAGCGCCTTCGCCACCACCGAGTTCCCCTCGGCCGCGCGACGGCTCGACGCGTTGGAGACGACGATCGGGGTGCTGCAGGCATTCTGGGGTGCGGGCGGCAAGGCTTACGGCGACTTCCCGGAGACCACCTGCTACCCGCGGCCGGCCCGGATCCCGATCCTGGTCGGCGGCGGCGGCGAACGCCGCACCCTGCGGATCGCGGCGAGACTGGCCGACGGCTGCAACCTGCCGTCCACTGTTGACCTGGACCGGAAACTCGACGCCTTCCGCCAACATGCGCAGGCCGCCGGACGCCCGCTGGACGAGTTGCGGATCACCGTGCTGGACGTGCCGATCGTCGGGCCCGACCCGGACGCCGTCGCCCGGTTGGTCGAGCGGCACCGCGGGCGCAGCAAGGCCGCCGCGTACGCCGCGGCTCACCACGCCGGAACCCCGGAAGCGCACATCGCCCGGTACCGGGAGCTGGCCGGCAGGGGCGTGGACACCGTGTTCGTCAGCCTGCCGGACCTGGCCGGGCCGGCCGAGATCGAGCGATTCGCAGGCATTCTCGAGGCGCTTGCGGAGCCCGTCGCCCACCCCTCCGGTCACCGGCCACGAGGTGAGCCGGCACCCGTCGCCGAGCCAGGCTGATCGGTCGAAACCCAAAGGGTGACCGGTACGGCCGGAATCTGGCTGTCGCACGGTGGAGATCCGCACGGCCGGCTGAAGAAGAAGACCGGCCACGTGGATCTCGACCCGGCCGACTCCATGCCCACCCGCCGATATCCACGCCACCAGTCGAAGAAGCCCGGCCACGTGGATCTCGCCGGCGACGATCACCCGGCCCAGGCTGAGGCCAGCGGCGAACAGCGTGTCGCCCGGTGCGTCACCGTGACGACGGCCGGAGTCCAGCCCGGTGGAAGGAAACCCGAATGGCGGGCATCCGCCGTCGAAGCGGGATCTCCCAGTAGCGGTTAACGTACGCATCGTGAGCGCCGATCGAGGCCCGGCCAGGTTCTTCGCGTGGTCCTCCGACGACGGACGCCGCCTGGAAACGGTGCGGGTGGTGATGACCGACCGGGGCATGCGCGCATCTGGGTACCTGGTCGTGGTGGGCAAGCAGAGCTACGGGGTCTCGTACTCGGTGCTCTGCGACGCGGCGGGACGCACCCGGCGGATCACCTTGCACAGCGACTCCGCCGTGACCGAACGCGGACTCTCGCTCACCCGGACACCCGGCGGTCCGTGGCTCGACGGTGCGGGCAAGTCACCGCCGATGCCCGATCTCGACCTGGCCCTCGACGTCGACTTCACCGCAAGTGTGTTCAGCAACTCGCTGGCCATTCGCCGGTTGGGGCTGCACGAGCGCCACGGGCGGGAGTCGGTGGTGGTGGCCGAGGTGGGGTTTCCGAACCTGTCCGTCGAACCGGTGGTGCACCACTACCGGACGCTGGAGATCACCGACCACGGGGCACGTCTGCGTCACCAGGGTCCGTCGGGCCGGCATGACCTGACCGTCGACCGGGAGGGCTTCGTGCTCGACCTGCCGCACCTGTCCTACCGGCTGCACTGACTCGGTTGATCGGACCGAGTGCACCGGGCCCACCCGTGGGGTGGACCCGTCCCGGCACCGCTGTCGCTACGCTCGGACGGGTCAGCAGGAAACGCACGAGTCGGGGAGGACACATGGTCGACTTCAACGAGCTGAAGGACAAGGCCCAGGATCTGGTGGCGCAGCACGCGGACACCATCAAGGAGGGCATCACCAAGACCGGCGACTTCGTCGGTGACAAGGTCGGCCACGAGAAGGTCGACCCGATCGAGGAGAAGCTGCACGGGTTCGTCGACAAGGCGGCCGGCCGGGACGAGCAGCAGCCACCCGCGCCCTCAGCGGGGTGAAACAGGCTCAGCCGAACCTGGACACGAGCCAGTCGGCGGTGACCCGGATGGCTTCGTCGCCATAGGCTTCGTTCGCCGTGAAACCGTGGTCGGCACCTTCCACGACATACAGGGTCGTGTCGGTGCTGGCCACGGTCCGCAGGAATTCCGTCGACACCTCCGGGTCCACCACGTCGTCGTCGGATCCGACCACAGCCAGGATCGGACCGGTGTATCCCGCGACATCGTCCAACGGGTGCGACTGCTCGATGGTGTCGAACCAGTTCAGCCCGAGCCTGAACACGTGATCTCCGAAATCAACTGGGACATAGCCGTTCTCCCGCGCGAGCTGGTGCCCGTCCGGATCCTCGTCGTATCCGTTCTCCACCGCGCCGCTCCACGAGACGAAGGCCGCGACGCCCGGCACGGTCCCGGTAACGGTGGCCCCGATCGCACCGCCGCGGGACAGGCCGAGGACGGCGACCTCCCGCGGGTCGATCCGGGGTTCCGCACGCAGGTAGTCCAGCGAGGCGGTGGCATCCAGCACCATGCCCGGATAGTCCAGGGCCAGGTCGGGCTCCTCGGAGTCGCCCGAGCCCGCGAAATCGATGCGCAGCGAGGCGATCCCGTGCGCCGCCAGAGCGGCGGCCAGCCGGGCGAACATGTCGCCGTTCTCATCGCGACTGCTCAGGTCTCCGTGCAACAGCAACACGGCGGGCACTCGGTCCCCCGGCGCCGCGGCGGGCAGGGCAAGGGTCCCGGGCACCCGATGGTCGCCGGCCGGGATCCACACCATGATCTCGTCGTCGGAGGCCGGCGTGGTCGCCTGTTCCGGCTCGGCGGACACCGGTGCGGACCCGGCGGGCAAGGACCCATCCGAGGATCCGACGAACGACGATCCGGTCGGAGAGGACCCGGCCGATGAGGATTCGGCCGGCGCCGGATTCCCGACGGCCGACCCGCAACCGACGACGAGGCCGGCGCACAGCGCCACCGTGATCGCGATCCGGCGTCGTCCCATCGGAACATCCTGCCCACCGCGGCGATCGGCTCGTCGGACGCGCCCGCCGCTGTTCATGGGGTGAGCCCCTGCACGGCCGCCCTGATCCGCTTGACCGACACCGGGACCGAGGTCCGCATGGGCTGCGCGAACAGGGCGACCCGGTACTCGGCCAGCAGCTTGCGGATCGCCAGCACCTGCGGGTCGTTCCGGCGAGGCTCGGGAAGGGCGTCGACCGCACGCTCCACCTCGGCCTGCATCTCACGGACCTGCGCCATCCGTTCACGGTCCCGGCCCGGGGCCTCCCGGACCCGCTCGGCGCGAATCCGCAACGCCTGCAGGTACCTGGCCAGGTCCGGCAGGCCCGCCGCACCGGTCTCGACGGCGAACCCGGGACCGACCGAAGCACGCCACTGGGCACGCATGTCCCGAGTAAGGTCGGCGATCGCGCCGGCGCCGGAGCCGCTCTCGGCGACATCGATCGCCCGGGCGGCGTCGCGCGCGGCGGCCAGCACACCGCTGGCCGCGACCAGCACGTCGCGAACGGATGCGGCCACGTGCGGGGCGACCTTCGCACGGAGCGCGTCGAACGCGGCGGGGGTCCACGCCGGCCCGCCGGCCCAGTCCAGCAGGGCGTCGAGCGCGGCCAGCGTCGCGTCAGCGACCAGCGCACCGATCGTGGTATCCGGCGCGGTGGCCAGGGTGATCTGCTGCTCCCGGGTCAGCATCTGCCGCACCCTGGTGAGCGACAGCGGCAGCGCAAGGGCGAGCAGCCTGGTGGTTCCCGACCGCATCGAGCGCCGCTGCTCCGGCTCGGTACCGAAGACCGCGACACCTGCCGCGGAGCCCTCGTCGACCAGCGCCGGGTAGCCGACGACCTCGTGCCCGGCCAGCGTCGTGGTCACCCGCCGGGGCAGCGCCTCGTCGGGAAACGTCGTCAACCCATGACGTTCCATCGATCTGGTGGCGTCGACGACCGCGCGCTCCGACTCGCCGCGCATCGACGACCGCAGCACCGGCAGATCCCGCCCGGTGGCCAGGGTGCGGCCGTGTTCGTCGACGACCCGGAAGTTCATCCGCAGGTGCTCGGGCACCTTCGCGGCGTCGAAGTCGGTGTCCCGGACGACGACTCCGGTCATCCGGGTCAGTGCGGCGGCCAGTTCCGGCACCAGCGGCCGGGCGGGATCGGCACGATCGAGCGCGGCGCGGGCGAAATCCGGCGCGGGCACGAAGTTCCGGCGCAGCGTCTTCGGCAGGGTTCGGATCAGTGCCACCGCGAGATCTTCCCGCAGGCCGGGGATCTGGGCCTCGAAGCCGGCCGGGTCGACCCGGGCGAGAACCGGCAGCGGGATGCTCACGGTGACCCCGTCGTCGGCGCGGCCGGGCTCGAACACGTAGTCCAGCGGTAGGTCGACCCCGCCGGAGGTGAACCGGTCGGGGAACGCGACGGCGTCGAAGCGTTCCGCGCCGGCGGCCACCAGCATGTCCGGGGTGAAGGTCAGCAGGTCAGGTTCGAGGCGGGAGGCCTTCTTCCACCAGGAATCGAAGTGGCGACCGGAGGTGACCTCCGCCGGGACGCGCTCGTCGTACAGCGCGAACATCGTGTCGTCGTCGATCCGGATATCCCGACGCCTGGTTCGTTCCTCCCATTCGGTCACCTGCTCAAGTGCCCGCTGGTTCTCGGCGAAGAACCGGTGCCGGGTCTGCCAGTCCCGCTCCACCAGGGCGTGCCTGATGAACAGCTCCCGGGACAGTTCCGGGTCGATCCGGTCGAACTGCACGGTGCGCGCTGCGACCAGCGTGACGCCGAGCAGGGTGACCTTCTCGGTGGCCTCGACGCTGGCCCGCCTGCCGTTCCAACGCGGCTCGGAGTAGCTGCGGCGCAGCTGGTCTGCCCCGACCTTCTCCACCCATCCCGGTTCGACGCGGGCGCAGATCCGTGCCCAGAGACGGCTGGTCTCGACCAGTTCCGCGGCGACCACGAGCTGCGGCAACGATCGGGCCGTCGCCGAGCCGGGCCAGATCGCGAAGGTGACGCCACGGGTTCCCTGGTACTCCCGGGTGCCCTCCTTGCGCAGGCCGATGTGTGAGAGCAATCCGGACAGCAGTGCGGTGTGGACGCGTTCGACGTCGACGTCGACGGCCAGCGAGCCGCGTCCACCCTGGGTCGCGTCCGTGTCCCGTTGCACCGCGGGCCTGTCGGCGTCGTGGATTCGCCGGCGTCCGGCCCGGCGGCCACCGTCCATCAGCGCACGGAGCTGGGCGTGCAGGTCCTGCCACTCCCGGATACGCAGGTAGTTCAGGTACTCGCGGCGGCACATCCGGCGAAATGCGTTGCCGGACAGCGCTGTCGCCTGCCCGTCGAGGTAGGACCAGAGGCTGATCAGCGCGTTGAAGTCAGATTTCGGGTCGACGAACCGGGAATGCGCGGCGGTGGCCTTTTCCCGTTCGTCCAGCGGGTACTCGCGCACGTCGATGACCGACAGGGCGGACACCAGGACCAGCATCTCGCGCAGACAGTTCAACCGGTTGCCCTCGACGAGGATCCGGGCCAGCCGCGGATCGACCGGGAGCCCGGACATCTCACGCCCGATCGGGGTGAGCCGGACCCGATCCGAATCCGCCCGGTCAAGTGCCCCGAGCTCACCGAGAACGGTGATCCCATCGGTGATCTGGCGACGATCAGGCGGGTCGAGGAACGGGAAGTCGGCAATGTCGCCGAGTTCCAGCGCGGCCATCTGCAGGATGACCGACGCCAGCGAGGTACGGGCGATCTCGGGGTCGGTGTAGACCGGTCGCTGGTCGAAGTCCTTCTCGGAGTACAGCCGGATGCAGATGCCGTCGGCGACCCGGCCGCATCGGCCGGCCCGCTGGCCGGCCGACGCCTGGGAGATCGGCTCGATCGGGAGCCGCTGCACCTTGCTGCGCGGGGAGTATCGGGAGATCCGCGCGGTACCGGGGTCGATGACGTACCGGATGCCGGGAACGGTCAGCGACGTCTCGGCGACGTTGGTGGACAGCACGATCCGCCGGCCCGTGTGCGGGGAGAAGACCCGGTGCTGGTCAGCCGCGGACAGCCGGCCGTACAACGGCAGCACCTCGGTGACGCCCCGCCGGCTCGCCAGATGACCGCGGAGAACTTCAGCGGTGTCGGTGATCTCGCGCTCACCGGACAGGAACACGAGAATGTCACCGCTGTCTCGACCTTGCCCGGCGGCCAGCAGCTCGTCGACCGCCGCGACGATCGCCTGTGCCTGGTCCGCAGATTCGGCGGAGCTCCGCGACCGTTCCCAATCGACGTCGTCGACCTCCGCGAGCGCGCCAAGACCATAAGGCCGGTAACGAATCTCGACCGGGTACGTGCGGCCGGACACCTCGACCACCGGGGCCTCGCCGAAATGCCGGGAGAACTTGCCGGGATCGATGGTCGCCGACGTGATGATCAGCTTGAGGTCGGGGCGCCGGGGCAGGAGGTTCTTGAGGTACCCGAGCAGGAAGTCGATGTTCAGGCTCCGCTCGTGCGCCTCGTCGATGATGATCGTGTCGTACGCCCACAGCATCCGGTCCCGGGCGATCTCGGTGAGCAGGATGCCGTCGGTCATCAGCTTCACCAGCGTCGTCGGCCCGGTGTGGTCGCCGAACCGGATCGAGTAGCCGACGGCGCCGCCCACCTGCGTACCGGTCTCCTCGGCGATCCGTTCGGCCAGTGCCCGCGCGGCGATCCGGCGGGGTTGGGTGTGCCCGATCATGCCGCGCACCCCGCGGCCGAGCCGCAGGCACAACTTGGGCAGCTGGGTCGACTTCCCCGAGCCGGTCTCGCCCGCCACGATGACCACCTGATGGTCGGTGATCGTCCCGGCCAGCTCGTCCACCCCGGCGGTCAGCGGGAGCTGCGCGGGGAACGAGATCGCCGGCACCGACGCCTCTCGAGCGGCCAGCCGGGCCCGGCCGGCGGCGATCTCCCGGTCGATCTCGGCCATTGCCGGACCGCGTCCGGTGTCGTCGGCGATCCGCGCCGCGCCGCGAAGTCGACGTCGCAGGCGGCGGCCGTCCGCGATGGTGAGGTCGGCGAGACCCTCGTTGTCCGGGTGCTGGATCATGTCCCGATCACAATAGGCAGCCCGCCGGAAGGACGGTCGAGGTCGCCGATGTGGCGGATCGAATGACCCACTCAATTGTCGCTGCGTGAGTTCATTGCTACTCCGATCGCGGTGCGATACCTTCGAATGCCTGAGTGAAGCCCGACAGACGGGCCCTCACCTGTCGATACGGGGAGAAACAGACCGATGGTGGCGACCGCGATCCGTGGCACTTTCCTGGACTTCGTCGACGATCCGTGGCGCCACGTCGGCGCCGAGCACGAGGCGGCCCGGTTCCACGCCGACGGCCTTCTGGTGATCGACGACGGGCTCGTTGCCGATTTCGGTCCCTACGATCAGGTCCGTGCCCGGCATCCCGAAGTGCCGGTCACCGAGATCGCCGACCGGATCATCGTGCCCGGATTCATCGACGGGCACATCCACTTCCCGCAGACCCGGGTGCTCGGCGCATACGGCGAGCAACTGCTGCCGTGGCTGCAGAAGTGGGTGTACCCGGAGGAGCGCAAGTACGCCGATCGCGAGTACGCCCGGCTGGGCGCGCAGCACTTCTTCGACAACCTGCTGGCCTCCGGCACGACCACCATCCAGGCGTTCACCTCCAGCGCGCCGGTCTGCACGGAGGAGCTGTTCGCCGAGGCGACCCGGCGCAATCTGCGGGTGATCTCCGGGATCACCGCGATCGACCGGAACGCACCCGACTGGTTCACCATCTCCGCGCCCGACTTCGAGGCGGTCGCCACCGAGCAGATCGATCGGTTCCACCGCCAGGGCCGCAACCTCTACGCGATCACGCCTCGGTTCGCCTTCGGCGCCTCCACCGAGCTGCTCAAGGTGTGCACCCGGCTCAAGGAGCAGAACCCGGACCTGTGGGTGCACACGCACATCTCGGAGAACCCTGCCGAGATACGCGGCGTGCTCGTCGAGCACAACGACTGCCGCGACTACCTGGGCGTCTACGAGAAGTTCGGCCTGGTCGGACCGAAATTCACCGGTGGGCACGGGGTGTGGCTGACCAACGACGAGTTCCGGCGGCTCTCAGCGAGCGGCGGCGCCGTCACCTTCTGCCCGTGCTCCAACCTGTACCTGGGCAGCGGGCTGTTCCGGCTCGGCCGGGCGACCGACCCCGAGCATCGGGTCAAGCTGACCTTCGGCACGGACATGGGCGGCGGAAACCGCTTCAGCATGCTCAACGTGCTCGAGGACGCCTACAAGGTGGGCATGCTCAACAACACCCTGCTCGACGGCAGCGTCGTGCCCAGCGAGCAGGACCTCGCCGAGTCCGAGCGGAACAAGCTCTCCCCGCTGCGTGCCTTCTACTCCATCACGCTGGGCGGCGCCCAAGCGCTGGCGATAGACGACCTGGTCGGCAACTTCGACGTCGGCAAGGAGGCCGACTTCGTCGTGCTCGACTGGAACGGTGGCCCACCGGCCACTCCTTGGCACATGAGTCTGCTCAACCCGGACGGTGCGCCGAGGACGATCGCGGAGGCAGCCGAGCTGCTGTTCGGGATCATGATGGTCGGTGACGAGCGGGCGGTCGACCAGACCTGGCTGATGGGTGCGCCCGCCTACCGGAAGTCCTGACCGTCATGGGCATCTCGCTCGGCTCTGCGCCGGGCCCGGTCGCCACGGGCCCGGACGGGGCCGACGGCGCCGTCGCGCTGGTCGTGCACCGGCGACTGGCCGAGTCGTCCGCGGACGCCTACCAGGCGTGGCAGCAGCGGGTCGAGGCGCGGCTGGCGAGTTGGCCCGGGTTCCTGGACCGTCAGGTCATCCCGCCGAACCCGCCGGTGCAGGTCGACTGGGTGATCGTGCAGCGATTCCGGGACACGGCATCGGCTCGGGCCTGGCTGCAGAGTCCCGACCGGGCGGAGTTGGCGGCGGAGATCGCCGACCACTTCATCGGCAACGACGAGATCCATCTGGTCACCGAGAATCGCCGGGACCTCGGGAACGTGGTGTCGGCGCTGATCTCCGCACGGGTCGCGCCGGAACTGGAGCGGGAGTTCCTGGCCTGGCAGCGGTCGATCGCGGCGGCGGAGTCCCGCTTCGACGGCTTCGTCGGGCACAAGGTCGAGCGGCCGATCCCCGGTGTGCAGGACGACTGGGTGGTGCTGCTCAGCTTCGATTCCGACGAGCACCTGGACGCCTGGCTGTCCTCGCCGGAGCGGGCGGCGCTGCTGGCGGAGGGCGAACGATTCAACCGGGACCTGCGGCTGGTCCGCTCCAGCTACGGATTCGGCTTCTGGTCCGGCGACAAGTCAACCGCCGCACCCGATCCGGTCTTCAAGAGCAACCTGCTCGTGCTCCTCATGCTCTACCCGGTGGTCTTCCTGTGGGGCTATTTCATCTCCGACCCGCTGTTCGCCAGCCACGGCGTGCCCTTCTGGTTGTCGCTGTTCATCGGCAACGTGGTCAGCACCCAACTGCTGGGCTGGTGGCTCGTGCCGTGGGCGTTCCGTCGCTTCCGGTGGTGGATGCGGCCCGGGCCGGCCCGGTCGCAGGTCGCGGGATACGTGATCATCGGTGCCCTGTATGCCGTCTCGATGGCCACCTACGCGATGCTGCTGGCCCTGCGATAGTGGTCCGGACCGATCTCAGCCGATCAGCTCCTCCCGGTGCGCCTGGATGTCCCAGGCCCGCAGTCGCACGCCCATGCCGTCGACCGCCCGCAGGTTGCCAAGGGCGGTCGCAGCCGCGCCGAGTTGTTCGGCCGCGAACCGGCGGCCGAGAGTGATGTGCGGGGTCCAGCCACCCGCCCGGAACGAGCCGCGCGGATCCACCGGCTCGTCCAGCGCCGCCAGCACGCGCTGCTGCAGATCCAGCAGCGCGGGGTTCGCCAGGACCAGCCGGGCCAGGATGTACCGGCGGCTGCCGAACACCAGCAGCGCGCCGACGCCCAGCGGAACCGGGAGCGCCGCGTCGATCGCCGTCAACCGTCGGCGAACCCCATCGGAGACCGCCCCGGTCAGCGCGAGGGTCACGTGCGGACGGTTCGACTCCCCCGCGTGCCGGCCCTGGCTGGGCAAGTGCGCCCGGGTGAGCCGGGACCAGTCGGCCCGCACGGCCCGATCAGCTACGTCGTCCAGCAGCAACTCCACCGAATGCACTCGACCATCAGACGACACCACGCCATCGGTCGCAGCCCGACCACCGGCCGCGACGGGGAAGATGAGTCGCTGACGGACCCGAACGGCGTCCGACAGTCAGGGAGGCACGATGTTCGGACGACGCAACCGCCCCTCCGACCCGAGCACGCAGACCGAGCCTGATCCCGGCGACCTGGTCGGCCACCGGCCGGCCGGTCCGTTGACCGACGCATCCGCGGTCAGACTCCGACACTGGGTCACCGAGTACGCGCGGTGGACGCTGCGGATCCTGATCATCGTGGTCGGCCTCGGCGCCACCTTCTGGATCATGGGCCAGCTGTGGAGCCTGCTGCTGCCGATCTTCCTCGGCCTGCTGCTGGCCACCGTGTTGTGGCCGCCTGTGCGCCTCATGCGACGCAGGCTGCCCAACGCCCTGGCCGCGATCCTGGCGCTGGTCGCCCTTCTGATCATCTTCAGCGGGTTGATCGTCGCACTGGCACCACAGGTCACATCCCAGGCCGGTGACCTGGCCGAACGGGCGATCGCAGGCCTCACCACACTGCAGGACTGGCTGGCCGGGCCGCCGCTGAACCTGGGGCCGGACGCCCTTGGCGGCCTGCTGGACAAGGGCATCGCCGAGATCCAGAGCAACAGCGAGCAGGTCGTGGCGATCGTGCTCGGCAGCCTGGGGGCGATCGGCTCGGCCGTCATCACCATGGTGCTGGCGCTCGTGCTGTGCTTCTTCATCCTCAAGGACGGGCCGAAGTTCGTCCCGTGGCTGCGGACCTGGATCGGCCGCACCGCCGGCCGGCACTTTGCCGCTCTGTCCGAGCGGGTGTGGACCGCGCTCGGCCAGTACGTCTGGTCGCAGGCTGCGGTGGCGGCCGTCGACGGCATCTTCATCGGCCTCGGCGTGTGGATCCTCGGCGTCCCGTTCGCCCTGCCGATCGCCGTGCTGACGTTCTTCGGCGGATTCGTGCCGATCGTCGGTGCATTCGTCGCCGGCACGGTGGCCGTCCTGGTCGCGCTGGTATCCAACGGGATCTGGACGGCCGTCGGCGTGCTCGCGATCGTCCTGGTGGTGCAGCAACTCGAGGGCAACGTGATGCAGCCGATCCTGGTGGGCAAGACGATGAACATCCACGCCGCGGTGACGATCGCGGTGGTGGCACTGGGTGGCACCCTGTTCGGCATCGTCGGAGCGTTCCTGGCGGTGCCGGCAGTGGCCGTCGTCCAGGTCGTCGCCCGATACGTGCGTGAGCAGTTGCAGGTGCCGCAGCCCGGCACCACCGGACCGACCGCGCCCGCCGACCCGTCGGTGGACCCCGACCCGGAGTTGGACGCCGGATTGGCCTGACCCGGCAAGCGAAGGTGTCTGGGCCCGATATCGCGCGATTCAGTCCAGCGCGGTCGGCTGGATCTGCCGGCGCAGCTCCACCAGGTGCAGCGCGTGGGCGTCCAGTGCCTTGTCCTCCGCGCTCTGCGGCCGCCAGCGCGGCACCGGCTTCGGCTTCCCGTTCTCGTCCAACGCGACGAAGATCGTCAGGCAATGCGTGGTCAGCTGCATGTCGCCGGTCGTCGGCGGGCCGGACCGCACGTGCACCGCGATGTGCATGCTGCTGCGGCCCGTCCGCAACAGGCGGGCCTCCAGCTCCACCAGGTGTCCGATCTGGATGGGCCGGTAGAAGCGGACACCGCCCGAATAGGCGGTGATGGCCGGCCCCTGGCACCAACGCGTGGCAACGGCGAAGGCCGCCTCGTCGATCCAGCGCATCACCGTGCCGCCGTGCGCCTTGCCGCCCCAGTTCACGTCGGTGGGTGCCGCGAGGAACCGTAGGGTGACCTCGGGTGCGGTGCCTTCGTCGCTGTAGGTCTGCTCGGCCATCGCCGCCTCGATGCTCCTGCGGACCGCGACCCGTTCCAACGCGTCGGCGAGCAGGCGCTGATCGAGCTCGGTGACCGGTGTCCACGTGGGTACCGCGGCCGATTTCCCGTCCGCGCCCATCGCCACGAAGATCACCACGCAGGTGGTCGCCTCGCTGAAGACACCGTCCTGGGGATCGGCCGAGGAGACGGTGACGTGAACGTCCATGCTGCTGCGCCCGGTCCGCATGAGCCGAGCGGTGACCTCCACCAGATGACCGGATTCGATCGGCCGGGTGAACCGGATGTCGCCGACATACGCGGTCACGCAGTAATGGCCGCTCCAGCCGACCGCGAGCGCATACCCTGCCTTGTCGATCCATTCCAGCACCCGACCGGCGTGGATCGAACCGCCAAGGCTGGCCACCTCGGTGGGTGACGCCAGGAACCGCAGGGTGATCTCGCTCTGACCGGTCGCCATGGACTCATACCCTATTGCCCGCGAGCAGGCACCCGCTCGTGAACCGGGGTCGTCCGACCTCCCGTCCGACGAGCGGAAACGTCCGATCGCGACCGTTCCCGGAAGGTGGTCGGGATGTGCCGTCCGGCCGGACGGGGTTGGATGGGTCGGTGAGCCCCGACCCGCCTCGCACCCTGGTCCTGCTCCGGCACGGGAAGTCGGCCTATCCGCCCGGCGTGCCCGATCACCGGCGTCCGCTGGCCGACCGGGGCCGGCGTCAGGCGTCGCTCGCCGGCGAGCACCTCCGGAACCTGATGCCAGGCTTCGATCTGGTGCTGTGCTCGACCGCCGAACGAACCCGGCAGACCCTCGCCGCGACCGGCCTGGCGGCCGGGACAACCGTCGACTTCCGCGACGAGATCTACGCCGCCGAGGCCGATGAGATCCTGGACATCGTCTCGGCCCTACCGGATTCCGTCCACACGCTATTGGTCGTCGGCCACTTTCCCGGCGTCGCGGACCTCGCCGAGGCCATGGCCGGGCCGGATTCGGATCGCGACGCGCTCGACCGGATCGGGCGCAAGTTCCCCACGTCGGCGTTCGCGATCATTCACGGAACGGGCCGCTGGTCGGACCTGCCGCACACCGCCCGGCTGGTGAGCTTCACCGTGCCCCGCGACCATCCCGAGGAGGACAAGTGACCGGCTACTCCCCGTTGATCCCGTTGGCGGGCCAGGCACCACGGATCGCCGAGGGGGCCTGGATCGCGCCGACCGCCGCGGTGATCGGTGCGGTGACGATCGGCGAGGGCACCGGCGTCTTCTACGGCGCGGTGGTCCGCGGCGACAGCGGCACCATCAGCATCGGCGAACGCAGCAACCTGCAGGACGCGGTCGTGGTGCACGCGGATCCCGGCTTCGCCTGCTCGATCGGGTCGGGAGTGAGCGTCGGCCACGGCGCCGTCGTGCACGGCTGCACCGTCGAGGACGACTGCCTGATCGGCATGGGCGCCGTCGTCCTCAACGGCGCGACCGTCGGCCGGGGGTCGATGCTGGCGGCCGGGGCGGTGGTGCTGGAGGGCGCCCGTATTCCGCCCGGCTCCCTGGTGGCCGGCGTGCCAGGCAAGGTGCGGCGCGAGCTGTCGGATTCCGAGCGGGCGGCAATCCGCGAGAACGCCCGACACTACAACGAACTCACAGCGGCCCATCGTGAGGTCCATCGATCCGGTTCCTGACGTGTGCGGCCCGATCGGTCCGAACTTCCGGGGCCGACCGCGCAAGCGCCTGCGTGAGAGGTAGCGGATCGCTGACCGTTCCGAAGTCCGGGTCGTGCGGATCGTGATGGAAGGCAAGGAGCTTCCATTCGCCGGTTTCCCGGATGCGAATGATGCGGCCGCTGTAGCGCGAGCTGTCGGTGAGGGGTACGGCGTGGGTCAGGTCGTACGGGCCGAGCATGGACTCGCCGGTAGCGATCCACACGCCGCTGTCGATGCCCGCTGCCCGGCGGAACGCGCTGGTCTCCGACGGCAGGCAGGAAAAGATCAAGGCGGGCCGGTCGTCGACGAGTTCGACCTGGGTAACCTCGAGTTGCGCGAATCCCTGGCCGGGAGGGCTCAGCGCTTCCCGGAGTTCCCACGTGCGCAGGTCGGGCGACCAGGCGTGGCCGACCACGCCGCGGTCGTCGGTGGGGCCGGTGTTGGCGCGGGCGGTGATGAGCATATGCCAGCCGTTGCCGCCCGGATCGGCGAACACCCAGGGGTCGCGGAAGGCCTCGTCGCTCCAGGTGCTCGCGCCCAGGGTCTCGTACCAGCGGGGATCGGCCCGCAGGACCGGGTTGGTCGGGTTCTTCGTCCAGGTCAGCAGATCCGCGGAGGTGGCGTAGCCGATGGTCTGGACGACGCCGCGGTCGGTACCGGTCGCGCCGGTATAGAACTGGAACCAGGTGCCGTCCGGGTGCTGGACGATGGATCCGGTCCAGGTGGCAAGGTCGTCGAACGCAGGTGGGTCGGCGCGCACGAGGGCATCGCGCGTGCGATGCCATTCGGTCAGGTCCGCCGAGACGGCATGGCCGATGGCCGCCCGTAGGTGCCTGGCTTCGGGATCACCGAGCGCGCGGGAGGCATAGAGGAAGAACAGGTGGTAATCGGTGCCGTCGTCGACCAGCCAGAAGTCCCACACCCAGGAGTCAGGGAGACGGAACATGGTTCTCCTTCATGATTCTCATGCCCGATAGGACAATGCCTGCCTCGAGTGTCGATGCGGACCACCGAACCACACCGTGGTTTCCGGGGATATCCGGCCGTCGAGGCGGTCGGGGCGACTGCTGATCAGCGGTTCCCCGACCGGAAGCGCCCGGGCAGCGGGACCGAAGTTCACCACGCACTCCCAGCCGTTGGATCGGCGGAAATGCAGCAGGTCGGGATCGTCCACCTCGAGCCACTCGACATCGTGGTCGTCGGTCTGCAGTTGCCGGCGGAGCCGTATCGCCGCCCGGTACATCTCGAGGGTGGACCCCGGGGCGCCGTCCTGGGCCTCGACGGAGAATTCACCGAAGTCCGCGGGCTGGGGAAGCCAGGACCCGTTGCTGCCGAAGCCCAACGACGTTCCGTTCCGGGTCCACGGGAGTGGGACGCGGCAGCCGTCGCGACCCTTTCGGGTGTGGCCGGTGCGTTCCCACACCGGGTCCTGGAGCACCTCGGGTGGGAGATCGGCGACCTCCGGCAGACCCAGTTCCTCGCCCTGGTACAGGTAGGCCGAGCCGGGTAGGGCAAGCATCATCAAAGTGGCGGCCCTTGCCCGCCGCTGCGCCACTGCGGAGTCCACCACGGGCACGGTTCCGTTGCTGATCAGCCAGCTGTCCTGGTGGACCCCTGGCGGCAGGGCGAACCTGGACGCGTGCCGGCTGACATCATGGCTGGACAGCACCCAGGTCAGGCCACCGCCGGCACCGGCGGCGACGTGGTCGGCAATCGACCGTCGGATGACCGCACGGAATTGGTCCCGGCCCCATTCCGACTTGAGCAGGGCGAAGTCGAAGACCTGCCCGAGCTCGTCCGGCCGGGCATACAGGTACGTGCGTTCGCTGGTGGGGTACCAGGTCTCGGCGACCGCCATCCGCGGGGGTCGGTACTCGTCGAAGACCTTGCGCCACTCACGATAGATCGCGTGCGCATCGTCCCGGTCGTACAGCGGGTCGGTGCCATCGGCGGGGAGCCGTTGATCCAGATGCGGCTGACTCCGCAGCGGTGCGCTCAGGTCCTTGGCCAGTGAATGGGCGACGTCGATGCGGAAGCCGTCGACGCCGCGGTCGGCCCAGAACCGCAATGTGTCCAGAAAGTATTGCCGGACGGCCGTGTTCGCCCAATTCAGGTCGGGCTGCTCCCGGGCGAACAGGTGGCAGTACCACTGGCCGTCGGCGACTCGCTCCCAGGCGCTGCCGCCGAAATGGGAACGCCAGTCGGACGGGGACTCCGTGCCGTCGGGCCCGGAACCGTCCCGAAAGATGTACCGGTCACGTTCGGCCGAGCCGGGTCCCGCCGCCAGCGCGTCGATGAACCAGGGGTGCCGGTCGGAGGTGTGGTTGGGCACGATGTCGACGATGATCCGGATACCGCGGGCGTGCGCCTGGCGGATCAGATCGTCGAAGTCGTCCAACGTGCCCAGCCGCGGGTCGATGCCCCGATGGTCGGTGATGTCGTATCCGCCGTCCGCGAGCGGCGACGGGTAGAACGGGCTGAGCCAGATCGCGTCCACGCCCAACCGGGCCAGGTAATCCAGGCGGCTTCGGACACCGGCGATGTCGCCGATGCCGTCACCGTTGGAGTCGGCGAAGCTGCGGGGATACACCTGGTAGACCACCGCCGTGCGCCACCAGTTCGCGTCGGCGGCGAGATCGGAGCCGGTCAATGAGATCTCCTCGGTGCGGATGGGCCGGACACGCCGGAGTCGATGGAGTCGATGGAGTCGATGGAGTCGATGAGGAAGGGACGGATGTGTCCGGGGACGGCCCGGCCGGCCCCCGTACCCGAGAGCCGGCCCGGTCGTATGCGGCTCCGGATCAGCCCTTCACGGCGCCGGCCAGCAGCGCCCGGCTGAAGTAGCGCTGGAAGATGATGAACACGGCGATGACCGGGGCCATGATCAGCAAAGCGCCGGCGTTGAGCAGCACGACGTCGGTCTGATGTTCGCCGACGAACGCCTGCAGGGCCCCGGCCATGGTCCGCTTCTCGGGGTCCTGGATGAGCACGATCGCGAGCATGAACTGATTCCAGGTACTCAGGAACAGCAACACCGTCAACGAGGCCATGGCCGGGATCGCCAGCGGGATCTGGATGTGCCGGAAGTTGCTCCACATTCCGGCGCCGTCGATGTTCGCCGACTCCGAGATCTCCTTGGGGATCGACTGGAAGTGGATGCGCATCCAGTACACCGCAAACGGCATGTTCAGTCCGATCATCGGCAGGATGAACCCGATCCGGGTGTTGAGCAGCCCCATGCTCTGCATCTGGTAGTACAGCGGGACCAGAACTGCTTCGAAGGGCAGCGTCAATCCCAGCAACAGGAGCAGGAAGAACGGCGTGGCCAGCGGAATTCGAAGCCCGCCGAGGGCGTATCCGGCCATCGTCGCGAAGAGCAACGACGCCGGAACCACACCCAGCACGAGCAGCAAGGCCGACCACAGAAGCGTCGTGATGTTCGCGACGTTCCAGGCGTCGACGAAGTTGTGCCATTGCGGGTCGGTCGGGAACGAGATTCCCACCGGGACGGTACCCTGCGGCGCCAGCGCGGCCGACAGCATGCTCAGCAACGGAAAGATTGCGAAGATGCACGCGAGCAGCAGCAAGATGGTCTTGGGAGCGGTGTCACGAATTCTGGTGAGCATCGCCTACTTCTCCCTGAACAGTCGCTGCAACGGGATGACGACCACGAGAATCAGCAAGGCCAGCACGATGGCCAGCGCCGACGCGGTACCGATCCTGGATTCGGTGAAACCGAGCTGGTAAACCTCGACGCCGGGCACCATGGTCGATCGACCCGGTCCGCCCTGGGTCGACATGAAGACGACGTCGAAGCTGGCCAGCGCGGCGATCACGGTCAGCGTGACGCACACCCCGATCTCGGACTTCAGACCCGGCAGGGTGACCGACGTGAACTGCTTCCACCGGCCGGCGCCGTCCAACGACGCCGCCTCATAGAGCGCGGCGTCGATCTTGCCGATCGCGGACAGCAGCAGCAGGGTGCACAACCCGGTCAGGATCCAGGTTCCGATGAATCCGACCGCGGGTAGGGCCCAGGTGAAATCGCCCAGCCAGGCCCTGGTCCACGATTCGAGGCCGAGCGCCGACAGCAACTGATTCACCGCACCGTTGGGGGTGTACATCCAGGTCCAGGCAATCGCCGCGGCGGCGCCAGGAATGATGTACGGCAGGAACATGATGGTGCGCGCAGTGGCGGTCAGCGCCTTCGACTTGATCTCCCGCACCACGGACGCCACCAGCAGTCCGATGAGGATCGGGAAGAATGTGAAGAAGATGATCAGGAAGAAGGCGTGCCAGATCGAGCCGAGCAACCGGGGGTCGGTGAAGACCTCCACGTAATTGTCGAAACCGACCCAGGTGGCCCGGCCGATGCCGTTCCAGTCGTAGAACGAGTACTGGAGCGACGTGAGGATCGGGTAGAGCACGAAAACCGCGTACATCACCAGCGCGGGCAGTGCGAACAACCAACCCGACCAGCCGGCCTTCGAACCGTAATTGCGCGCCCAGCGGGCCCTCCGCCCGGCGGCGGAGGCCTCGTCGGCGACGTTCACTTCGCCGACGAGACCGTCCACCGTGCTCATCGCACCCACGTCCCAAGATTCAACCGAGCGATGCGGCGCCCACGATTCGCTCGGCAAGCCTCGCTCATCTGTTCAGCTCACTCTCGTATTCCTTCTGCACGTTGGCGACGAACTGTTCCGGAGTGCTCTGCCCGTCCAGCAGCAGCTGGCTCTCCGGGTTCCATGCCCGGTTGGTGATGCCAGGGGTGGCGTTCTGCACGAACGGAACCTGCCCGTTCACCGCCGAGATCGCCTGGAACGCGGACTGCACGTCGTTGAGCACCGAACCGGCGGGAATGGTCGGCGCCGGCTGCGACGGGGTACCGCTGGCCATGAACCCTGCGTCCACGGCCGCCTGCCGCGCCTCGTCGCTGGACAGGTAATTGAGGAAGGCCGCGGCCGCGTCCTTCTTCGTCGACTTCGCCGCGATGCCGAAGGCGGTGGCCGCGTCGGACATCGCAGCCTGGTCCCCGCCTGCGGTCATCGGCGGCATGGCCATGAACCCGACGTTCCCGGGCATGCTCGTGTTCAGGGTGTTCGCGTCCCAGTTGCCGGACGGGAAGAACACGCCGTTGCCCGCGGTGAACTCTCCGCTCGCGGTGGAACCGTCGATCCCGTTAACCCCGGCAGGCAGGTAACCCGACTTCTGCCAGCCATCGAGAATGGTTGCAGCCTTGACGCTTTCGGGATTGTCGATCGTGGAATTCGGAACGGTGAACACCCAGTCCGACGTGGCCTTGACACCCATCGAGGTGTTCAGCATCAGCTGGAAGGACAGTACCGAGGCGCCGGTCTGGTTGCTGGTCATGATCGGTTGCAGGCCCGCGTCCTTTGCCTTGCCCAGCAGCGCGGTGAAGTCGTCGACCGTCGCCGGCGGCTGGGTCATCCCGATCTGCTGGGCCAGTGCCTTGTTGTAGTAGACGCCGGTCATGGTGAACCCGCTCGGTTTCGCGTACAGCGAGCCCGAGCCGGCCACACCGTCGGCCGACACCCGGAATTGGACCAGCTGCGAGGCCGGCAACTCATCCCATCCGTATGCCGCGGCGTACGGGTCGAGGTTGGTGACCAGATTGTTCTTCACCGCGTCGGTCACCGAGATCAGCCGCACCAGATCGGGCGGATTGGCCGAGGCCAGCTGCCGCGGCTGATTCTGCGTCGTCACGTCGTCCGGGTCCCAGGTCCCGGTGATCGTCACGTTCGGATACTGCTTCTCGAACCCGGCGATGAGCGCCTCGTCCAACTTCTTCAGGCCCTGCCCGTCGTACAGGGTGAGTTCGATCGGCTCGCTGCCCAGACTCGTGCTCACCGTCTCGGGGGCAGCCGCCGCCGAGGACGCCGGGGCCGACGAACCGGGCGCGCACGCGGCCAACGACACCCCCAATCCGATCGCCGCCACGGTCGCGACGGCGACCGACCCGATCCGGCGACGGCGACCGGAATTTGGGCTTGGGTACTTCATCGTTCCTCCTACGGCCTTGGAAGAGGGGCCTGGCCGGGTTCGGCGCGGCCGTACTGCTGTCACCGCGGCCGGGCGAGCGGCCTGAGTGTTGGAAAGGTTTCCATGGTTTCGTCAGGAATCCTGGCGCCCTCCGCGGCGCTTGTCAAGACTCGGCACAGTCCTCCCGAACACGAGATCGCACGCATAGGTGGGCCGATCCGGGATCGTCGGCCGACGACCACAGCGGATCCGAGAACGGCGACGTCATCAACGGCCGGATCTGGTGGTCCTGATGTGGAAGCCTTTCCAGATGGCTATCCTGAGATCTGTGTCCGAGACGACGGCAAGCCCGCCACCGAACGTCACGCTGGCCGACATTGCCAAGCTTGCCGGGGTGGGACTGGGAACGGCCTCCCGCGCCCTGCGCAATGCCCCCGGCGTCGCGCCGGCGACCCGCGACCGTGTTCTGGAGGTCGCCGACAAGCTCGCCTATGTCGTCTCCCCACAGGCATCGAGCCTTCGCATGGGACCGACCGGGCGGGTGGCCGTCGTCGTGCCCCATTTGGATCGGTGGTTCTTCGGGGCGATGCTCAGCGGTCTGGAATCGGTGCTGCGCACGGCCGAACTCGACGTCCTGCTGTACCCCGTGTCCGACCTCCAGGACCGACACGACTTCTTCGAACGGCTGCCCGCCCGGCGCAAGGTGGACGCCGTCATCGTGGTTGCCTTCCCGCTCAACGATGTCGAGTGCAAGCGCCTGGAGTTGATGGGCGTGCGCATCGTGGCCGCGGGCGGGCAATCCGCCGCCTATCCCTACGTCTGTATCGACGACGCCCTCGCCGGCCGGCAGGCCATGAACCACCTCATCCACCTCGGGCATCGTCGCATCGCGATGTTGGAGGCCATCGATCCCGACCAACCCCCGCTGCTGTCCGGCCGCACCACCAGCTACTACGCGGCTCTGGCGGACGCAGGTATCGCCGCCGACCCCCATTTGGTGGAGTCCAGCGACTGGGGTGGCGAGAACGGTGCGGAGGCCATGGCCAAGGTGCTCGGCCTGCGGCAACCGCCCACCGCCGTCTACGCCCACTCCGACGAGGTGGCGCTCGGTGCGATCCGCACCATCCGCCGAGCCGGACTGCGTGTCCCCGAAGACATCTCGGTCATCGGCATCGACGACCATCCGGTGGCCGCGTTGGCCGACCTGACCACGGTTCACCAGCCCGTGTTCGATCAGGGCGCCCGGACGGCGCGGATCCTGCTCGAACTCCTACGGGGCAACGAACAGGTGGCGCAGGCCGTGACCGTGCCCACCCACCTCGTCATCCGCCGAAGCACGTCCCCGCCACGCGATCCACGCTGACCCTGCCGACCCCCGGTGGGGCGAGACGATCGCCCAGCCCCGCCGCGGGTCGGAAAGAACGGCACTCATTCGGGGTCGGTCAGGTAGACACGCCGGTACGCCTTACGGAAAGCCCGCCGCCCCACCAAGGTCCAGGCCACTCTCGCCACCCGCGGGAGGTGCGCGAGGAACTCCCGATTGTGCTCGTCACTGTTCGCCAGGAGCAGGAACCCCAGGTACACCGCCTGCCGGTCCCTCGGAATGCCGGCCCGTCCGCGCTCCCCGAGCGCCTGCCATTCCGGCACGGTCATCACCCGCTCGACCAGCGGCAGGATCTCCTGCTCCTCGTCGTGCAGGTGCTCCCGCAACGCCGCGTCCAGCTCGGTCAGCGTGTCGGCCAGGGCGTCCCGGCTGCTCCGATCCGGCCCGACCCGGAAGGTGCCCGCGTGGACCTCGGCGCGGTGGTAGAGCTCCGCGATCCGCTCGTGCTGCTCCTCCATCCGCAGGATGAGCGCCGAGTCCATCGGCGCCTTCTCCAGCAGCAGCGGCCACATGAGCTCGTCCTCGGCCTCGTGGTGGTGGTGCAGCGCAGCGGTGAGCTCGTCGAGGAACCCGACGAGCACTGCGGCCCGGTCCCGGTCGCCGTCGGCGACACCGCGCACCAGACCCGGCAACGCACCGAACTGGCGGCGGAAACTGTTGTGCACGTAGGTCATCTCGGCGGTGTCGGGACGGGTCTGGGCAACGGCGGTCATCGGTGCTCCCTGGTCGGTGGCGGTTTCAGCCCGATCGGCGATCGGATCGATCGGCCGTCCGGAGAGCACCGGCCGGCCGAGTCCAGAGTCGCCGGGGGCGATTGCGGTCGGCTTGGCGAACACTTGCGGCGCCGGGCGCCAACCCGGAGCAGACGGCTGATTCACACGCACCCAGCGGGCGATACAGTGCGCGGATCATGCTGCAACTGCGGGTGCTCGGCGCGCTGGATGCGACCCTCCAGCGTGTCGACCGGGTCGTCATGCCGGATCTCGGCGGTCCGCGGCAACGCAGCGTGCTCGCCCTGCTACTCGTCGCCCGCGGGCAGGTCGTGTCCGTGGACCGGCTTGTCGAAGATCTGTGGAACGGGGAGGCGCCGCCGCGCGCCATCGGCGCGCTGCAGGCGTACGTCTCGCACCTGCGGCGCGCCCTCGAACCCGATCGGGCCCCGCGCACGCCGGCAACCGTGCTGGTCAGCGAGCCCCCCGGGTACGCGATCCGGGTGGCACCGGAGTCGGTCGACGCATGGCGGTTCGAGGCACTGGTCCGTCGGGCCGCCGAGCCCGGGCAGGAGCCGCACGCCCGGTTCCTGCTTCAGGAGGCGCTGGACCTGTGGCGTGGGCCCGCCTACGCCGAGTTCGAGTCCGAGTCCTGGGCGGCCACCGAGGTCGGCCGGTTGGAGAGCCTGCGGATCGTGGCCAGGGAACGCTGGTGCGAGGCCGTGCTGCGGGCCGGCGAGGCGGCCGAGGCGGTACTCGCGGCCGAGGTGCTGACCCGCGAGTTCCCGCTGCGCGAGGAGGGCTGGCGGCTGCTGGCCATGGGCCTGTACGCCACCGGTCGGCAGGCCGACGCGCTGGCCGCGCTGCGCCGGGCCCGGGACATCCTGGCCGA
Organism: uncultured Actinomycetes bacterium; assembly: GCA_964476495.1. Classification (GTDB taxonomy): domain Bacteria; phylum Actinomycetota; class Actinomycetes; order Mycobacteriales; family Nakamurellaceae; genus Nakamurella. The sequence goes on from CAYZBB010000003.1 coordinate 96,553, forward strand.
CGAACTCGGCATGGATCCCGGCCCCGCCCTGCTGCAGGTGGAGGCCGACGTGCTGGCGCAGCGGCTGAGCCTGCCCGTGCCGGTGCCATCCGGTGGAACCGCCCGCCGGACGGCGGCGCCCGGTCCGGGTGCCGCCGCCATCCCGGCCAGGGACGCCTCCGGTCCGATGGAGGGCGGCCCCGCCTTCGTCGGACGCGAGGATGAGCTGAACACGCTGCACTCCGCGGCCGCCGATGCGGTGGCCCGGTCCGACCGACGGGTGGTGCTGATCGCCGGCGAGGCCGGCGCCGGCAAGTCCGCGATCATCGACCGGTTCGCTCAGGAGCTGCGGGCGAACCGCTGGCGGCTGGTGGTGGGCCGGTGCCCGGAGTCGGACGGCGCGCCGCCGGCCTGGGCATGGGTGGAGGTGGTCCGCGCGCTGTCCGCGGACATCGATCCGGGCACCTTCGGCGCCGCGCTCGCCCCGCTGCTGGACGAGCGCGGCCACACCTCGGCGGAATCCGACGCCTCCTTCGGGCGGTTCCTGCTCAGCCGCGGGCTGATCGGCTACCTGGCGGCCGCCGCCGGCGCCGGACCGCTCGCCATCGTGCTGGACGACCTGCACCGGGGTGATTCCGAGACGCTCGCCCTGCTGGACTCGGTGGCGGCAGAGCTGTCCGGGGTCCCGCTTCTGGTGATCGCCGCCTACCGCCCGGCCGAGGTGTCCGCGGGCCTGCGCGACGCCCTCGCCGGCCTGGCTGCGTTGCCGCCCGTCCGGCTGAGCCTCTCGGGCCTTGACCCCGCCCAGTCGGCTCGGCTGATCCGCTCGGTGGCCGGCATCCAGCCCGACCCGGCGACCCTCGCCGCCCTCGTCGACCGCACCGCCGGCAATCCGTTCTACCTGGCCGAGAGTGCCCGCCTGCTGGGCAGCGAGGGCGGGCTGGTCGCCCTGTCCAAGGTGCCCGAGGGCGTCCGGGACGTGCTACGACGCCGGCTTGCCCGGCTGCCCGAGGTCACCGTATCGATCCTGCGGCTCGCAGCGGTGATCGGCCGGGACGTCGACATCGACGTGCTGGTGACCGCGGCCGAGGTCGATGAGGACACCGTGCTGGACGCGTTGGAGGCGGGCGTGCTCGCCGGTCTGCTGCTCGAGCCGGCGCCGGGTCGGGTGCGGTTCGCACATGTGCTGGTCCGAGACACCCTCTACGACGACGCGCCGCGGCTGCGTCGCAGCCGATGGCACGGTCGCATCGCAGATGCCGTCCTCGCCGTGCATCCGCAGGATGCGGCCGCCCTGGCGCACCATTACCACCACGCGGGAACCACCGCGACCGCCCGTCGCGCGGTCGACGCCGCGGTGCGGGCCGCCGACATGGCCGTCGCCCGGTATGCGCACGACGCCGCGGCGGACCTGTACGCGCAGGCGTTGAGCGACCTGGACCGGGTGGCCGCCGACGATCCAACGGCCGGCGCGGACCCGCGGTTGGCCGAACGGGTCGAGCTGCTGGCCCGGCTGAGCCGATCGCAGCTGGCGGCGGGGATCGGCCAGCACGCCCTGCGGGCTCGCAAGCAGGCGATGCGGCTGGCCGACGCCGCCGGCCGGGGCGCCCTGCTGATCCGGGCGCTGACCGCGTGGGACCTGCCCTCGCCCTGGATCACCCGACCCTACGGCGTTGTCGACCACGAGATCGTCGGCCTGATCGAACGCGCGCTGGCCTCGAGCGACCCTGTCCCCAACGACGAGGAGCGCTGCCGGCTGCTGTGCGCGTTGGTCGCCGAGCTCGAGGACCCGGACCTGGGTCGGTCGCTGGCCGCCGAGGCGGAACTGCTGGCCCGCGGCCTGGCGGACCCGGTGCTGATCGGCCTTGCCCTGCACGCCGCGCTGATGGTGACCAATCCCGAGACCGAACCCGAGGCGGCCGGACGGTTCGCGGGGGAGCTGCTGGCCATCGGCGAGCAGCCGGGTCTGGCGGTGTTCGCGTTGATCGGCCACTACACCCAGGCCCGGCGGGCAGGCGTGTACGGCGACCATCGGACGATGGCGCAGCACGTGGACCGCATCGCCGACCTGGTCCGGCGGTACCGGTGGCGCCAGGCGACCGGCCTGACCCACATGCACCGCGGCGCGATCGCCCATATCGCGGGACGCTGGACGGAGGCGGAGGAGCAGTACCGCAAGGCCGGCGAGGAGCTGGTGATCAACGGATCACTGGACGCGGACGGCATCGTCATGCTGGGCTTCTTCACCCTTCGGCTCTCTCAGGGCCGGATCGGCGAGCTGGTGGACGCCGCCGAGGCCATCGACACCGCGGCCGCCGACGTGGTGGCGGATCTCATCGCGCTGCCGCTGTTGGCGAGCGGCCGGCGGGAGGAGGCCATCCGCCGGCGCCGGGGCATCCGACCGGTCCGGCGGGACTTCTTCCACAGCCTGCTGCTGGCGATGCGCGGCATGGCCAGCGTCGGCATCGGCGACCCGGTCGAGGCGGCCGCGGTCTACGCGGACCTGTTGCCCTACCGCGGGCAGCTTGCCGGGGGCGGCACCGGCTCGTACGCGGTCGGGCCGGTGGACACGGTGCTCGGCGATCTGGCGACCACGCTGGGCCGCCCGGTCGACGCCCGCGAGCACTACTCCGCGGCCGTCGCGCTGGCCACGGCGTGCGGGAACGAGCTGTGGGTGGCGGCCGCCAGCACACGCCTGCGGTCCCTGCCGGGCTGACCCGCGGCAGGGACGTGTCGGGTCAGCGGACCGGCACGCTCCGTCGGCCGTGATGACGAGTGGGTGCCGGGCGGCGGCCGCGACCTCGGGGTCGCGCCCGGCGACCGGCACCGGCCAGCGCCTGCCGGCGTAGCAGGTCCGCCTCGTCACGGGCGTCGCGCAGGCGCACAGTCAACTCGTCGATCACGTCCGCGCACTCCTCGAGCAGGCCGTCGACCGCGATCCGGTCGTAGCCACGCGAGAACGGCCGCGCGGCGGGGAGTTCGACCGCCTCGATCCAGCGGTCCTCGATCCGGCCGCTGCCACTCGTCACTTCCCACTGCGGGTCCGCCATCAGCATCCGTCAGTCCCCCGTCCGGCCCGATCAGGCCCTGCCAAATTCCTCGAACACGATTCGTTCCTCCGAGATCCCCTTTGTAACCAGGGATTTCACGGTCCCTTCGACCATCTCCGGCGAGCCGCAGACGTAGACGTCGTGCCCCGACCAATCGGCCTGGCTGGCCGCGAGCTCCCCGACCAGTCCGTGCGGGCCGGGCCAGCGTTCGTCCTCGGAGGTCACGGTCAGCGCGGTGAGCCACTGATGGTGCTCGGCCGCCGCCCCGGCCGTCCAGGCCAGGTCGTAGGCCTCACGCCCGGTGCGCACGCCGTGGAACAGGTGCACCGGCCGCCCGCCGTCGACCGCCAACTGCTCGATCATGGCCCGCATCGGGGCCAGCCCGGTGCCCCCGGCGATCATCAGCAGCGGCCGATACCCGTTGCGGTCCAGGGTCAGCCGGCCGAAGGGCGAGCCGAGCCGAATCGGTTCGCCCGGGACAGCGGCCCGCACCAGCGCGGTGGATAGGGTGCCGCCCTCGATCGCCCGAACGTGCAGCTCGAACTCGTGTCCACCGGGCCGGGTGGCGGGAGTGAACGGCCGCCAGATCCGTGGCCGCAACCGTGTCGCCTGCAGCGCGACCGATTGTCCGGCACGGTAGGGCAGCACTTCGGCCGTGCGCACCCGCAGCACCGCGATGTCGAACGTGCGCCGATCCACATCGACGATCTCGCCGTCGTACCACGCGGGCTCGCGACCGGACGCGTCGGCGGCGGCCCGGACCATCGCGTCGACGACGACCGCGTACGCCATTGACCAGTTGGTGGCCAGCGACTCGATCCAGGACGGGCCGGAGAAGTGTGCCAGCGTGGCGAGCAGCGCCTCGCCGACCGCCGGGTAGTGCTCGGCGACGACCCCGAACCTGCGGTGCTCCCGGCTCAGCCCGGCCAGATAGGAATCGAGGTCGGCCGGCCGGTCGAGGAGGGACACGACGCGAACCAGTGCGGCCATCGACCGCTCCCGCTGCTCGGTCATCGCCAGCGGGAACATCGCCCGGAGCTCGGGATGGGTCATGAACAGGTAGTTGTAGAAGTACATGGCAACGTCGTCACCGTGCGTGGCCACAGCCGCGAAGTTCAGCTTCAACGCCGCGTGATCGAGGGCGCGATCGACGGCGGGATCGACGGCGGGCGGGTCGACCACGGGTCGCGGTTCCGGGTTCGACACGCTCCGCCTTCCCTCGACCGTATGCTCAGGTGGGCTATCAGTGATACAAGTACGCCGCTGCCACGCATGTTACAACTAAGTGTAGTCACACTTGCCGATATGTCATCATTTTGAGCAGTGTTTCTCCGCCTTACGGGTGATGTGAGGCGTCTTCACGAGACCGGTGTCTTCGGTGCGGTGCGAGCGCCGGGCGCGGGATGGTGGATTGCCGCAGGGGCATGTCGCCGACGAGAACGGGACCTTCGACTGGTCCGGATCCGCCTCGCAAGTGCATATGTTCGGCTGTGACCTGGAGCGACCGGGACCTGGAGCGACCGGGACCTGGGCGACCGGGCGGGAGGTCCACCCACGGACGCGGGATGTGCGAGGTGATGTCGTCGTGGGACACGTGCGCACCGCGGTTCGTGTATCGGCGTTCACTCGATCTGGGCGATGCCCCGCCGAACACGAACGGCCATCGTCGACGTCGGAGCTCTCCGACGCGAGACCGGAGGCCACCGACCTTCGGCCGACTCGTGCGATGTCACCCACGCGGTCGAGTTCCGTCACCACACCGGAGTCGTCGCCGGCGAGCCGGCAACGATCAGACCCGAGCCCGAGGCGCACAGCGACGTGACCCCCCTCCCCGAACCACCGCCGTCCGACCGACCATGACCGCAACCGGATTCCTCGTCGCCACGGTGATCGTCACCGCACTGTTCTTCGATTTCACCAACGGCTTTCACGACAGCGCCAATGCCATGGCCACCTCGGTCGCCACCGGCGCCCTGCAACCCCGGGTGGCGGTGTTGATCGCGGCGATCCTGAACGTGCTGGGCGCCTTCTTGTCCACCGAGGTGGCCAGGACGATCTCCGCCGGCATGGTCAACGATGCGTTCGTCACCCCGACGATGATCTTCGCCGGCCTGGTCGCTGCGATCCTGTGGAATCTGCTGACCTGGCTGTTCGGCCTCCCGTCCAGCTCGTCGCATGCCCTGTTCGGCGGACTGATCGGCGCGGTGCTGGTCGGTGCCGGAACGGCCGGCGTGAACTTCTCGGTGATCGTGTCCAAGATCGTCCTGCCAGCGGTGGCGGCGCCGGTGGTGGCCGGCATCGCGGCCGCGCTGGCCACCGGTCTGGTGTACCGGCTGCTGCGCCGGGCGGACGAGAACCCAGCCGCGCGCTGGTTCCAGCGAGCACAGACCGTGTCCGGGTCGATGATCGCGCTGGCCCACGGCACCTCGGACGGGCAGAAGACGATGGGCGTGATCACCCTGGTACTGATCACCGGTGGCTTCCAGGCGTCCGGGACCGGGCCGCAGACCTGGGTGATCATCGCGGCCGGCCTGGCCATCGGGCTGGGGACCTACTCGGGTGGTTGGCGCATCATGCGCACCATGGGCAAGGGTCTGGTCGATCTGCACCCCTCACAGGGGTTCGCCGCGGAGACCACCTCGGCCTCGGCCATTCTCGCGTCCGCGCACATGGGCTTCGGGCTGTCGACCACCCAGGTCTGCTCCGGTTCGGTGATCGGCAGCGGGGCGGGGCGACGTCCGGCACACGTACGGTGGCGGACCGCCGGCAGGATGGGGGTCGGCTGGTTACTGACCCTGCCGTCCGCAGCGGTGCTCGGCGCGGTGGCCGCGGCGATCGCGCAGACCGGCATCGTCGGTGTCATCGTGGTGCTGCTGTCACTGTTGGGCGGCAGCATCGGCATCCTGACAGTGTCCAGGCGCAGCGCCGTCAACCGGCACAACGTGACCGACGCGTCCACGGTGACCGTGCAACTGCGCCGTGGAACCCGGGCCCGTCGGCGGCCGGGCGGGACTCCGCCGGCGGTCGAAGTGCCGTCCACGGTCGACGTTCCGCCGGCGGTCGACAGGCCCGCCGACGAGCCACCGGTGATCGACCGGATCGCCTGACGGGCGAGGATCCGGCCCCTGATCGAGCCCCTGATCGGGTCAGCGGGCCGGCACGCGGTTCACCGGGCGGGCAGTCCGGTGCCATCGGTGGTGTGCCGGGCGAAGAACCGCCACATCTGCGTGCTGGCCCGCGGCCCACGGACGTCGCTGTAGCTGCCCTTCGCCGACCCTCCCGACCATGCGTGACCCAGCCCCTCGACGACCCAGAGCTCCAGCTGGACCCGGCCGCGCGCCGACCAACGGGTGATCCGGTACGGCCGCGGTCCTCGCGCGGATGACTTGCGGGGCGGCGACTTCCGGGTCTGCCGGCCCTTGCCCACGGCCGGCAGCGTGCCGGCCTCGGCGGCCGCGACCCGCGCACCCAACCACTGCCCGGCGATGCGCTCCCCGTTGCTCTCGCGGACCGTGCTGTCCTCGGTGCCCTGGAAGATGATCATCGGCGGCAGCGCGGACTGCGGCGGCGGCGCCTGGCCGCCGCCCTGCATGGCGGCCAGCGCGTCGGCCGGGCCCGTAGCGCTGCGATAGGGCGGGGCGGAGTGCACACCGACGGCGGCGAACATCTCCGGATAGGTGGCAGCCAGCACGAGCGACATACCGCCACCCGCGGAGATCCCGGTGAGGTAGATGCGGGTGGTGTCCACCCGCCAGCGCGCAGTCTCCTGCACGACCCGGCGGATGATGCCGGCCAACACCGCCGGTTCACCCGCGCCCCGGAGCTGGTGGCCGGAGCGGAACCAGTTCCAGCAGCGTTGGGCGTTGTGCGTGGCGCCCTGCTCCGGGTACACCACGATGAACCGGTGGGTGTCTGCCAACTGGCTGAACCTGGTGCCCGCCGCGAAGTCCAGCGCGTTCTGCGTGCACCCGTGCAACGCGACGAGCATCGGCGCCCTGGTGGTGCGGCGCAGGCCCTTGGGGATGTACACCTGGTAGGCGCGGGTCCCGGCGATCCCGGTGTACCGGAACTGGTGCCACTTGCCACGACCGAGCGAGGCGGGATCGGGCGGCTTCGCCGCCTCGCGGCGCGGCTTCCACAGCTTGGGCAGGCCGGTCGTCGTCGATCGGGTCGGCGGGGCCGGCGTGGCACGCCGGCGACGCCTGGCATTCGACGCGCGGGAGTTGGACGGCGCGGCGCTCGATCTCGCAGATGCCGCCTTCCCCGCGCGGGTGGCCGCGCCCGAGGTGCTACGGCCGGTCTTCGTCGCCGACTTCCGCACCTTCCGCGCCGCACGCTTGGAACCCACCGACCCGGGCAGTATCGAGCGGAACACGGCGGCGGGCAGGCTCGACGTCGCTCGGCGCGGCACGGCATTCCCCTCGGCTGGTCGGATTCCTGCGGCTCACCCTAGGTCGGCGTCCCTGGCAGCGGAGCACCAGGGCCGGACCCTCGCACCACCCACGGACCCCCCCCCCCGCGTTTTCAGAACGCGGCGACCAACGCCTCGCGCAACTCGTCCGGCGTCAGTTCGATCGGGTTGCCCCTCGTGCTGCTGGAGCCGGCCGTCTTGGCTACCACCTCGTCCGCCAGCCCGGGATCGAGGCCGCTCGCCGCGAGCCCGCCGATGCCCAGTTCCCGCACCGTGCGAGCGATCCACTCGACGCCGTCCTCGATCGTCGCGTCCGCCCGCCCGGTGAGCAGCACCGCCGCCCGCCGGTAGGCGGCCAGTGCCGGACTGCCCGGGTCCCGCTCGGCCAGCGCCCGCACGTTCGCCCGGGTCACCGGCGCGAGCAGAGTGGCGCAGATGGCACCGTGCGCGGCCGGTACCAGACCGCCGATCACGCCGGCGAATCCATGCACGGCACCCAGTTTCGCGTTGGCCAGGGACATTCCGCCGAGCAGGCTGCACTGCGCCATCGCGGTGCGGGCCGCGACGTCCGTACCGTCCGCACAGGCCGCGCGGAGCCCGGCCGCGGCCTGCCGCAGCCCTTCCGCGGCCAGCACGTCGGTGATCGGCGTCGAGTTGCGGGACACCAGCGGTTCCAGGCACTGGGTCAGCGCGTCCAGGCCGCTGGCGGCGGTGACGGCCGGCGGGCAGCCGAGCGTGAGCAGCGGGTCGACCAGAGCCAGGGCGGGCAGCATCGACCGGGCACGCAGGCTCGCCTTGCGACCGTGTTCGGGCGACGTGAGGACCGCGTTCATGGTGACCTCGGCCCCGGTGCCCGCGGTCGTCGGCACGGCGGCGAACGGACATGACGGCGCGATGATGGGCCGGCCGCGGCCGATCACCTCCAGATAGTCCAACGGGTCGCCGCCGTTGCCGAGCAGCATCGCGACGGTCTTGCCCAGGTCGATGACGCTGCCGCCACCGACCGCGACCACCGCGTCGGCGCGGTGCTCACGGGCCGCGGCCACCGCGTCCCGGGCGATGTCGACCGTCGGTTCGCCGCCGACGGCGATCACGGCGACATCCATCGGCAGGGCATCGACGAGATCGCGGTGCCGGTCCGGCCGCGAGCCGGTGAACACCACCGCCCGCTGTCCCCAGCCCTCCAGCATCGCCGGCAGCTCCAGCGCCCGGCCCGGCCCGAACACCACACGGGCGGCCGTGGCGAACTCGAAGGACTGCCCGGTCACGACGACATCCCTCGGTGCGGTCTCGCACCGCCGGCAGGTGACTTCGCGCCACAAATGCGCGCGTCGCGCCGGCAATTGTCGGCGCGACGAACACATTCCCGGCGCGGACCTGGCAAGCCCGGCGAAATGGCGGCGCGGACGCCCCGGCACCGCGACGCTCGACGGCGGCCCGGCGAGGGGCTCACCGCCCCGAACTCCAGTCGGCCTCGGCCACCGGGAACACCGGCGTGTACTTCGTCGACGCCCGCGGCCGAGCCATCATCCCGGCGACGGTGTCCCGCCACGTCGCGTAGTGCTCGGTCTGCTTGTGTGCGGCTGCCGCGTCCGCGTCCCGGTAGATCTCGACCAGAACGACGTGGCCGGCGTCCGTCTGGTCCTGGACCACGTCGAACCGGATGACGCCCGGTTCCTGCAGCGACGCGGTCGCATTCTCGATGGAGGCCCTTAGGAACTCGTCGACCCGGCCGGGGTCGACGGCGATGTCGACGTGAACGATGAGCATGCCGCCCATCCTGGCCTCCGGGGCCGCACCGCGCAGCGTGCGCCACGTGGTGGGATCGGGGCGTGTCGCCCGCCACCATCAGCCTCGTCGTTCTCGTCGGTTGCATTGCCCTGTTCGTGTGGAACCGGCTGCCGGTCGGGGTGGTCGCCATCCTCACCGGCCTGGCGCTCTACTTCACCGGGGTGCTGGACGCCACACAGGTCGTCGCCGGATTCGGCGACCCCGTGGTGATCTTCATCGCCACCTTGTTCGTAGTCAGCGAGGGTCTCGAGTCAGCGGGGGTCACCACCTGGGCCGGCCAGGTCATCATCGGCCGGGCCGGGAACAACCGGACGCGGCTGCTGGCTGCCACCATGCTGCTGGCCGGGGTGCTGTCCGCGGCGATCACACCCAATGGTGCGGCTGCGGCGGTGCTGCCGGTGACGGTCGCGGTGGCCCGCCGCGTCCAGGCCCGCCCGTCCAAGATGCTGATCCCGATGGCGTTCGCGGCCAGCGCCGGCGCGCTGCTGACCCTGTCGGGCAGCCCGGTGAACGTGATCGTGTCGGAGGCGTCGCGCAGCGCCGGCGGACCCGGATTCGGGTTCTTCGAGTTCGCGATCGTCGGACTGCCGGTGCTGATCGGCACCACGGCGATCGCGCTGTTGCTGGGCAACCGCCTGCTGCCCGACCGCACGTCGAGCGACCTGCCCGCCGACTTCGGTGGGTACGCCGCCACTCTCGCCGACCAGTACGACCTCGACCGGAGCATCCACCGGCTGCGGGTGCGGACGAACTCGCCGCTGGTCGGCACCCCGATCGCCGACCTGAAGATGCCTGCGGGGGTCGAGCTGGTCGGGGCGCAGGACTCGACGGGGGCGGCCGCCGGCGACGACCACCAGGCGGCGCCCGGCGACCAGATCGTGCTCTCGGGGTCCGACGAGGCGGTCGGCGCGTTCGCGGCCGGGCAGGGCATGAAGCTGACGGGCTCGGCGCTGGCCACCCGGCGCGGCGCCTCGATGCTGACCCGGAACGCGGGCATCGCCGAGGTGGTCGTTCCGCCCCGGTCCCGGTTGATCGGGCAGACCCTGTTCCCCGGGATGGTGCGCGACGGCAAGCTGGTGGTCCTGGCCATCCGTCGCCTCGGCAAGGACCTCGGGCTGCGACCGGTCACGATCGCCGAGGGCGATGCGCTGCTCTACTACGGCAGGTGGCGATCCGTGGACGCGCTCGCCGTCGACCGGTCGGTGCTCGTGGTCAACTCGCCGGACGCGGTCCGCCGGCAGACGGTGCCGTTGGGCCGCAAGGCGCCCGCGGCCATCGCGGTGCTGGTCGGCATGATCGTGCTGCTGGCCACCGGGCTCGTGCCACCGGCCATCGCCGGGCTGATGGCGGCCGCTGCGATGATCCTGCTGCGGGTGGTCGAGCCGCAGCAGGCGTACCGGGCGATCTCCTGGCAGACCATCGTGCTGATCGGCGGCCTCATCCCGCTGTCCGTGGCGATCCAGACCAGCGGCGCCGCAGACATTCTCGCCAGCGCGCTGGTCGGGCTCGTCGGTGGATCCGGGCCACAGGTGCTGATGCTCGCGCTGTTCGCGCTGACGGCGGTGCTCGGCCAGGTGATCAGCAACGCGGCCACCGTGCTGATCGTCATGCCCGTCGCGCTGTCCGCGGCCGCGGACACCGGGGTGTCGCCGCAGGCGATCCTCATGCTGGTCGCGGTGGCGGGTGCGGCGTCGCTGCTCACCCCCATCGCCACCCCGGCCAACATGATCGTGATGGCGCCCGGCGGGTACCGGTTCGGCGATTACTGGAAGCTCGGCGCGGTGACCATGGTGTTCTGGTTGGCGGTCGGGATGCTGCTGATCCCGCTCGTCTGGCCGCTCTCCCCGGGCTGACCCGCCGCCACAATGGGGCGTGCCCCAGTGGTTGTTCCACCTCGACCTCGACCAGTTCCAAGTGTCGGTCGAGCTGCTGCGCCGGCCGGAGCTGCGTGGGCTGCCGGTGGTGGTCGGCGGCGACGGCGATCCCACCAGGACCCGGCAGGTGGTGACCTGCGCCTCCTACGAGGCCCGCGCGTCGGGGGTGCGGGCCGGCCTGCCGCTGCGGGCCGCCGCGCGCAAGGCACCGGACGCGGTGTTCCTCCCCCTCGACGCCCCCGCGTACGAGGTGGCGTCCGAGCAGGTGATGGGGCTGCTCCGGGACACCGGACTGCCGCTGGAGGTGTGGGGGTGGGACGAGGCATTCCTGGCCGCCGGCACGGATGACCCGGAAGTCGTTGCGGCGCATCTACAATCGCTGGTCCGGGAGGGCACCGGGCTGCCCTGCTCGATCGGCATCGGGGACAACAAGCTGCGCGCGAAGACCGCCACCGGCTTCGGCAAACCGGCCGGCATCTACCGGCTCACCCGGGCGAACTGGATGGCCGTCATGGGCGACCGGCCGGTCCGAGCGCTCTGGGGCGTCGGTGCCCGCGGGGCCGCGCGATTCGCCGAGCACGGCATCCGGAGGGTGGTCGACCTCGCGGCCGCCGACCCGGACGACCTGACGACCTGGTGGGGTCCCACCATCGGGCCCCGCTACCGGCAGCTGGCCCGCGGCGAGGGTGACACGACGATCCGCACCGAGCCGTGGATCGCGCGTTCCCGCAGCCACCAGACCACCTATGCCGCCGACCTGGTGGACCGCGCCGACCTTGAGCGCGAGCTGCGGGTGCTGGCGGAGCGGGTGGTCGCGGACGTCGTCGCCGATGGCCGGACGATCACCAGGGTCGCGACGGTGGTCCGGAACTCGTCGTTCTTCACCGAGAGCCACATCCGCACCCTGCCCGAGCCGACGACCTCCGCACCGGTGGTGGCGCACGCGGCCATCGCACTGCTGGACAGGTTCGAGCTGCGCAGGCCGGTGCGGCTGCTGGGCGTGCGGGTCGACCTGGCTCCGCCGCCGGGGGAAGGCTCGACGCATGACGCCGGAATACCTGAAATGCGCACCTTGGCGCGGGTTATTCCGAGCCTGGGCTGATCAGGCGAACCCAAAGGTGACCGTTACGCCCGAAAGCTGGCGGTCGCGTCGGTCGAGATCCGCGCTGCCGGCCGAAGAGAAGACCGGCCACGTGGATCTCGACCCGGCCGACTCCGTGCCCGCCCGCCCGCGTCCACGTCACCAGCTGAAGAAGCCCGGCCACGTGGATCTCGCCGGTGACGATCCCGGCCGCAAACCAGCGGTTTCACCCCGAGGGGACGGTCCGCCGTTCCAAGTTCCGTTCTCAGCGCCATTTTGTCCGGTTTACTGGTCCTGGATCAGCGCACCTTCAAATACGTAGCCGCAACCGCCGACCGGGGCGGCCCGGCGATACTTCCCGCATGACCCGCATGACGCGCATGACGCGCATGACGCAGCCCACTGAGGACCCCCGTACCACGTTCGCGCTGGCCGCCCATGCGTTCGGCGACCTGGTCGGACGGATCCCGGACACCGCATGGGACGGCCCCGGCCTGGGCGAATGGGATCTGCGGGCACTGGTCGGACACACCAGCCGGTCCCTGGTCACGGTGCTGACGTACCTGCCGCGGGTGACGGACGCCGAGGCGATCGGTTCCACCGCCGAGTACTACCTGGCCGCGGTCGAGATGATGGCCGCCGATCCGCCGGCCGTCACCGAGCGGGGCCGGCAGGCCGGCGCGGCGCTGGGGAACGACCCGGTCGAGGCGGTCAACGGCCTGGTCCGGGACGCCCTGGCCGCGCTGGACGGCACCGCCGGGGACCCTGTGATCGAGACGATCGTCGGCGGCATGCGGCTGAGCCGCTACCTGGTCACCCGCAGCTTCGAACTGGTCGTGCACTCGCTGGACATCGCCGCGGCCACCGGCCTGGCGTTCGACCCGCCGTCACCCGCCCTCGCGGCGTCCCTGCGGGTGGCCGTGGAGGTGGCCACCCTGCGCGGGCAAGGGGCATCGCTGCTGCTTGCGCTGACCGGTCGGCGGACGCTGCCGGAGAGCTTCAGCGTGGTGTGACCGGCAGTACTCTCACCTCGTGCTGACCTCCGAGCGTCGGATCGAGGTCGTCGTCATCGACGACCATCCCTTCTTCCGCGACGGGGTCAGCCGGGGACTGACCAACAGCGGGCTGATCACCGTCGTCGGCGAGGCCGGGACCGGGCGTGACGGGTTGGCCGCCATCAACGAACACCGGCCGGCGGTCGCGGTGGTCGACTACCAGCTGCCCGATCTGGACGGTATCGCGGTGACCCAGGCCGTGGTCCGGGACGGCCTGCCCACTCGGGTGCTGCTGCTGTCCGCGATCACCGACAGCCCGGTGGTGTTCCGCGCCCTTGAGGTCGGCGCGGCCGGTTACCTGTCGAAGGACTCCCGACGCGCCGAGATCGTCGATGCGGTGCTGTCGGTGGCCAAGGGGCGGACCGTGGTTCCGCCGGAGCTGGCCGGGTCGCTCGCCCAGGAGATCCGGTTGCGCGCGCAGCCGTCGGCGCCGGCGCTGTCCGAACGGGAAATGCAGGTGCTGCGAGGCTTCGCCCGCGGTCAGTCCATTCCGCAGGTCGCGAAGGAGCTGTATATCGGGGCCAGCACGGTCAAGACCCACACACAACGGCTGTACGAGAAGTTGGGGGTGTCCGACCGCGCCGCCGCCGTCGCCGAGGCCATGCGCCGCGGGCTCCTGGAATGACCCAGATCCAACAGATCGTCACCCGGTCCGCGCGGCGAGGGTTGCACCTGCAACTGACCCTGCGCGGTGTGCTGGTCGTCTTCGTCATCGGCACCCTGCTCGCGTTGCCGCCCGCCGTCGGCGAGGTCGCCTCGCTGTGGGTCGCCGGTGCCTATCTCGTCCTCGCGATCGGACTGAGCCTCTGGCTGCTCGGCGGCAGCAGGTCCGCGCTGACCTGGGGTTGGCTCGGCCTGTACGTGGACCTGGCCGCGCTGCTGACGCTGACCCTGATCGCCGAGCAGTCGGCCGAGCAGAGCTGGACCTCCGACGTGCTGCAGTCCGGTTTCTTCCTGATCCCGGTGCTGGCCGCGACCCAGCTGCGCTGGTGGGTGTGCGTGAGCGTGGTGGTCCCGACGGTCGTCCTCTACGCCTTCGAGGCGATCGTCACCCGGGACGCCAATGACCTCGAGCCGTGGTCGTCGATCTTCCTGCGGGTGGTGGTGTTCGCCGGGGTCGGGCTGGCCGCGATCTGGCTGTCGGCGATCCAACGCTCCAGGGTGCGGTCCATCCGGAACCTGGTCGCCGACCGGACCCTGCTGCTCACCGACCTGATGACCGCCACCGAGACCGAGCACCGGGCGATGGCCGAGACCCTGCACGACGGCGCGCTGCAGTACGTGCTGGCTGCCCGGATGGACCTGGAGGACGCCCGGGACGGTGACGCCGGCTCGTTCGACCGGTTGGACAGCGCGTTGACCCAGACGGCACAGCTGTTGCGGTCGACCGTGTCCGAGCTGCATCCCGCCGTGCTGGAACAGTCGGGGCTGGCGCTCGCGCTCGGTCAGTTGGCCGGCACCGCCGCCGAACGCGCCGGGCTGGCGGTGGACCTGGACACCTCCGGATGGCCGGACCGGGCCCGCACGGGCCAGGATCGGCTGCTGTTCGGGGTGGCCAGGGAGCTGGTCGGCAACGTGGTCCGGCACGCCAGGGCGACCCGGATGACGTTGCTGCTGTCCCTGGACGGTGGGATGGCCCGGCTCGCGGTCGGCGACGACGGAGTCGGCTTCACCCCGGGCACCGCGGCCCGCAAGCTGTCCGAGGGACATATCGGCGTCGACTCGCAGCGGGTCAAGGTCGAGTCGGCCGGCGGACGTTTCCGGATCGACAGCTCCTCGGAACCGGACCCGAGGGGCACGACGGTCACCGTGACGGTGCCGGTGACCAGGACGGACCCCGGCGAGGCGTGAGCGGGGTCCGCCCGTCGGCGGACGACTGCCCTGCTGCGGCCCGCCGCGGTGGCTGCACCAGGATGGGCACATGACGTTCCGCTCGTTGTACACGCACGGGTTCGCCAGGGTCGCCGCCTGCACTGCCGACGTGTGGATCGCCGACCCGCCGCGCAACGCGGCCGGCATCGGGTCCGTCGCCCGGCGGTGCTCGGCCGAGGGTGTGGCGGTCGCGCTGTTTCCCGAGCTGTCGCTGACCGGGTACGCGATCGACGACCTGTTGGGTCAGCAGACGCTGCTGGACGCGGTGCACGAGGCCATCCGTGACCTCGCCGCGGCGACCGCCGACCTGCTGCCGATGATCATCGTGGGGGCTCCGCTTCGGCACCGGGACCGGCTGTTCAATACCGCGGTGGTGCTGCATCGGGGGCGTGTGCTCGGCGTCGTGCCCAAGGTCCACCTGCCCACCTACCGGGAGTTCTACGAGCGGCGGCAGTTCGCGTCCGGTGACGGGGTGGTCGGCCAGACCATTCCGGTTGCCGGGCAGGACGTTCCGTTCGGCACGGACGTGCTTTTCGCGGCGACCGACCTGCCCGGGCTGACGGTCGGCGTGGAGATCTGCGAGGACATGTTCGTGCCGGTGCCGCCGTCCAGCGGGCTCGCGCTGGCCGGCGCCACGGTGCTGGCCAACATGTCCGGCAGCCCGATCACCATCGGCCGGGCGGACAACCGCGAGCTGCTGTGCCGGGCCCAGTCGATGCGTTGCCTCGCCGCGTACCTGTACGCGGCCGCCGGGCGGGGCGAGTCGACCACCGACCTGAGCTGGGACGGGCAGACGTCGATCTTCGAGAACGGGGTGCTGCTCGGCCAGGGTGCCCGATTCTCGGAGGATCCGGTGCTGACGATCGCCGACGTCGACCTGGACCGGCTGCGACAGGAACGGGCCCGGCAGGGCACGTTCGACGACAACCGGCGCACGGTCGGCGCTCCCGTCCACCGCACGGTGCCGTTCGTCCTCGACCCGCCGGTCGAGGACCTGGGCCTGCGGCGGGTGGTGGAGCGCTTCCCGTTCGTGCCCGCCGACCCGGCGCGGCTGGCCCAGGACTGCTACGAGGCCTACAACATCCAGGTCGACGGGCTGGTGC
>CAYZBB010000004.1:0-112007 GCA_964476495.1 uncultured Actinomycetes bacterium
GCCACCGACCACCGACCCGACTTCATCCCACCCCCACACATCGACCCCCACCAACAACCACTCCGCAACCACCACCTCCCCCCGATGCGGACATAGCCGCTCCTGCAGCCCGAGCAGCACGCCGGCGGGGTCGACGACGCAGCAGCCGCGCCCGACGCCGGCGATGGTGAAGGCCGGGACGACCTCCCCACCCGCCGGCCGAGCGCCGGCGTCGCCTGGTCCAGTGATGCCACTCGGATAACCGGGATCGCCCGCGGCTGGCCGTCGGGCGAGGCCATCAACCCGGTGTCCAACCCGCCGACGTCACCGTGATCGGCGACCAGGTATCCGGGATCGGCGAACGGCCGGAACCCCCAGCCGAACCTCGGCCAGGAACGTGCACGAGGTGTCCCGGTTCGGCGAGTTGATCTCGACGTCACTGACCGGCTGTTTCATGGTTCCCGCTCTCCTTCTGACGACAACATTCGGCGGTACTGCTGCAGGTGATCGCGGGACCACGGTTCGACGAGCGAGAGAGGTTCGGGATTCAGACGTTCGGCGCTCCCCGGTGCGGCCCGGCCGATTCGACGAGCCTGGCATCACGCAGCAGGCGAAGGTGCTGCGATACCGCTGGGCGGCTAACAGGGAACAGCGCCGCCAACTGCCCGGTGGTGGCTGGACCGTGAGCGAGGCGCTAGATCATCGCCCGGCGGGTCGGCTCGGCGATCGCAGACAGAACGACCGAGCTGCTGCCGTCACCGGGACAGGGGCCGGCTCGGTTGCGATCGCTCGGGTCGCGGGGATTGGAGTCTCGTCGTCATGCTGACGGCGCCGACCACGAGCCGCGCGAGGCGACTCATCGTCAGCGCGACCGACGTCGTCAGCTGCATCCAGCCCAACGCTCAACAGATGGTCCGCAGACGTTCGGAGCCTGTCTGAATTCCGCCAACGTTTGTGGGCTCACGCCCGGCCGGTCGTGTCGAGCAGGTCGAGGATGAAACAGATTGCCTTGGCGCAGTTCTCGAAGAGCCGGTGCGGGCGGTGCCGCTGACCCGGAACCCCCCAGCGGTGGTGATGGCGGGTAGGTCGTGCGGATGGGTGTCGACCCGGACGATGAGCACCTGCGCGTGCGGTGCATCAAGCTGTGCGGCGACCATGGCGGCCAGCTGGTCGAGTGGCGGATCGGGCAGCCCGAGCCGGTTAAGCGCCTCGATCATGCGGGGGTCACCGGCCGCCCCGGGGTCGGTCGCCTCGGGGTCGTTGCCCCGAGTTCGGTCGCCCTTGGCTCGGCCGACATCGGGTCGCCGGTCCCCGATTCGGGTGCGAACGTGGTCGGTGCGCAGTCCATGGCCGCCAATCGGCGTGGATCGCGGCCTGCGGGATCGCTCATCGCCGGGTCCCGGACCCGGCCGCGCGCAGGGCCTGCGCGCCGGGGCCGGAGAGCGTCGTCAGACCAGCGGCCCGGCCGGTGAGCAGCAGCAGCAATCCGCCGATCGGCCCGGTCACCAGGTCGCCCTGGCCGACCGACCAGTCCGCGTCGGTAGCGACGAATCGGAACCCGGAGAACCGCCGGCGGGCATGGAACATGCGACCCGATGACCACACCCGGTCGGCGGCCACCACCGCGATCGGCACCGGCATCGGCACCGAGCGTCCGAGCGGGACGGCGATGTCCTGGGTGTGCACCAGGTAGTCGATGGCGGTCTCCCGGTAGGTCACCGTCGGCAGCGGGCGCCAGACGCCGATCCGGTCCCGGATCTCCGCGATGATCCGCTCGATCGGCAGCAGAGCGTGCCGGCAGGCCTCGGCATTGATCGCCCCGTTGATTCCCCGGTGACGGATCACCGCCAAGGTCCCGCGGGGCAGCGCCCGCCAGGACGTGTTCTGCAATGCGACGTGCGCGGCTACCTGTCGCACCGTCCATCCCGCGCACAGCGACTGCTGCCGCCACTCCTGGTCGGACAGGTCCGCCAGGAGTTCGACCAGCCGACGACGCTGGTCGTCGATCTCCCGCCACACGTCCTGCACGTCCATGACCACTCCGCCCTGAGAATTGTGCCTATGGCGCCGGTGGCGCCAGCCCTGCCGGCTCACCGGCGACCAGCCCCTCCAGCAGCGCGACCAGCGTGTCCGTCGGGTCGAAGTTCGGGTCCGGCATGGCCAGTTGATGCAGCACCATCCCCGTGACGTAGTTGCCGAGCAGGTGCACGTCCCGGTCAGGGTCGCGGGTTCCGATCAGCCGAAGCCAGTTCACACTCCATGCGCCTACCCGTGCGCCGGTCGCGGCGATCTGCTCCCGTAACACCGGATTGTTCGCGGACTCCACCAGCAGCGCGTACCGGGACAGCGTCAGCGTCCGGTTCGGGCCAACGCTGTCCCGCAAGGCCCTTCCCAACGCCCGACCCAGCTCGGCCGGACTCCGCGGGCTGACGGTGACTGCAAAGTCCTCGAAATTCCGCCGCTCCCGCTCCGCGAACCGCTCAACGATCGCGGCGAACAACGCATCCCGCGACGGGAACAGGTTTGCCGTCGACCCCATCGTCAGTCCGGCTTGGGCGTCAACCGCGCGATGCGTGACGGCCCGCACGCCCCGCTCACCGAGCACCCGGATCGCGGCATCCAGCAGCGCCTCTCGACGACCTGACACGCGTCAAGATTACATCTGTTGTCTGACTAACTGCAAATGTTGTCCCGCTGACGAGGTTGGCGGCCGGGTAGGCTGCCGCTTGTCGGCCGGGCGCCGGGCTGCGCCGATGCCACCCCGGACGCCAGCGAGGAGTCCCGATGAGCGACGTCAGGCAATTCCTCGACGAAATGATGCCGCGCATTCACCGGGCCGAGATCGCATTGCACAATGGCGACGCCGGTCCGCGCGTCGAAATGTGGTCGCACGCCGATCCGATCGAGGACGCCGCACAGTCGCTCGCGCGTTTGCGCCGCGACGAATGACGGCCCCGTGCGCCCGGCCGTCGGGGTGAGGGGATCTTCCGTATGCGACGCGCCATCTTCGAGCAGGATCACGACGACTACCGGCAGGCGATCCGGGAGTGCCTGGAGCGGATCGCGGTGCCCAGGCAGGCGCAATGGCGGCGCGACCGGATCGTTCCCCGCAGCCTGTTCACCGACCTCGGTGACCTTGGCGTGTTCGGGTTCGGGGTGCCCGAGTCCTACGGAGGCTCCGGCGTCACCGACTTCCGGTTCAACATGATCCTGATGGAGGAGGCGTGCCGTCTCGGTATCGCTGACGCCCTCCTCGGACCAGCGCTGCAGGCTGACATCTGCCTGCCCTACTTCACCGGGGCGTCGCCGCAGCAGCGGGACCGATGGCTGCCGGGAATCGTGACCGGCGAGTCGATCACCGCCGTCGCGATGACCGAACCGGGAGCCGGATCGGACCTGTCCGGCATCGCCACCAAGGCGGTGCGGGACGGCGAGGATTACGTTCTGGACGGGTCGAAGACCTTCATCACCAATGGGATCAACGCCGACCTGGTGATCGTCGCCGTACGCACCGGCGAGCACCCTCACCGTGGTCTGAGCCTGATCGTGGTCGAACGCGGCACCCCGGGCTTCGAGCGTGGCCGGCCGCTGGAGAAGGTCGGCCTGCACGCCCAGGACACCGCCGAGCTGTTCTTCTCCGCGGCCCGGGTGCCGGCGGCGAACCTGTTGGGGGCGCCGGGATCCGGCTTCGCCCGGCTGACCACGAACCTCACCCAGGAACGGGTGTCGGTGGCGGCATGCGCGGTCGCCGGTGCCACCGCCGCGCTGGACTGGACCGTCGAACACGTCCGCACCCGCACGGCGTTCGGTGCACCGATCGGCGCCCTACAGCACATCAGGTTCCGAATCGCCGAGATGGCCACCGAGATCGATGTCGCTCGGCAGTACGTGGACCGGTGCGTCGTCGAGCACAATGCGGGTCGGCTGGACCCGGTGGACGCGGCCAAGGCGAAGTGGTGGACCACCGAGCTGCAGTGGAGGGTGCTGGACACCTGCGTCCAACTGCACGGCGGGCTGGGCTACATGACCGAAAACCGGATCACCCGGGCCTGGACGGACGCCCGGGTGCAGCGCATATACGCGGGCACCACCGAGATCATGAAGGACCTGATCGGAAGGTCCATGAGACTGGACTGAACGGCCTCATCCGCCGAACGCGTCGAGGAACCGGTCATGAAACTCGTCCATCCGCCACACCGGAGCCAGCGGATCCGGATTCAGGCCTGGTCGCCACCCCCAACCGGCGATGGCGGCGAACACCGCAGGGTCCCGGCTGATGACGCTCACCGGCACGTCCCGTCCCGCGCCGTCCCCGCTGACCACAGGCGCGGGCTGGTGGTCGCCCAGCACCACGAGCACGAGGCGGTCGTCGCCGTAGGTCTGCACGAAGGACGTCAGCGCGGTGAGCGTGTACTCGATGGTCCGGCCGTACGCGAGGCGGACCAGCGCGGGGTCGGCCCACACCTCGTCCACCGGCGGCGACCGCTGCGGCATCCCGGTGAACACCGACCCGTCGCCGACGCTCGCCCAGTCCACCATCCACGGCAGCGGCACCCAGGGCATGTGGCTCGTCAGCAGGTCGATCTCGGCCATCACCGGCGGCCGGTCCGCCGGGGCCAGTTCGGCGCGCTGGAAATGGGCCAGCGTGTACTGGTCCGGCGCGGCCGAGAACGCGAACGGTGGCCCCTGGTACCCGACGCTGCGCGCGTCGTAGACCTGGTCGGCGCGGTAGAAGCTGGTCGCCTCCGGCCAATCCCGCTGGTTCGCCGGCACGTCGAGCACGGTCCGCCAGCCCGCCCCGCCGAAGGTGGAGGTCAGCGTCGGACGGCCGCTGCCCATCAACTGGTCATAGCGCTGCTGGCTGTCCACCCACAGGCCCGACTGCACCGTTGCGTGGGCCAGCCAGCTGATCCCGCCGAACGTGGGCGAGGTCAGAAACGCACTCTCGCAACGGAAACCGGCCGCGGCAAGCCCTGATGCGCCGGTGTCGAGCACCCTGTCGACGCCCGGTGAGATCTGCGAATCCTCCAGCGCAACCCGCCCGTAGCTCTCCACGTACACGAACAGAACGTCCTTGCCTCGTAACCCGGCAAGCGGGACCTCCTGGTGGGCAACGGGTGTCGGAGGACCGGCGAGTTCATCGCCGAACGACTGCCGGTCGGCCAGGCTTGCCCGGACGGCCGATACCTCCCGATAGGCAAGGCCGGCCGCCTCGGCAGCGGCCAGCGACGCTCCCGGCATCACCTGCATCCCGGCCGCCGCGCACACCAGCCAGATCGCGCCGAACGCCACGACGAACCGGTAGGTGACGGTCCGGTCCCGGCCCGCCAGCCGGGTCAGCCGGCGGACCGCCAGCGGCAGCGTCACCAGGATCAGCAGGACCAGCACGGCGAGCCCGATCCCGACGGCCGGGCCGGCGACGTCACCGAGCGAACCGCTGAGCAGGTCGATGAACGACCCGGCATAGCCCCAGTCGGACAAAAGGTTGAACGGTCGGTCCAGCGCCGACCGGAAGCCGATATCCAGCAGCTTGACGACCGTCAGCACACCCAGGACGACCCCGCACAGCACCGCCAGCGGCCTGCCGTAGCGGACCGGCAGGATGAGCACAACCGCCAGCGCGATCAGAGCCTCGACCGGGATCCGCAGGAACCCGCCGAGGGACAGCATTTCCGGGTCGCTGGGGCCGACCAACGCGAACCACACCAGTGCGACCGCCGCGGCCGTGGTCAACCCGGCCGCCACCCGGCGCCGCCACGAGCGAGACGCCGGCGCCGGTTCGGGACGGGCGTGCCGGTACAGCCAAAGGACCTGGCGTCCGAACGACTCGACCAAGAGAGTCAGCGCACCCAGTACGGCCACGGCGACGACCGGGCCGGGCAGCATGTCCGACATCGCCACGGTCAGCACCACGCCCTGCGTCGCGGCCACCACCTTGCCCCAGTACCGCGGCGGGGTCGGCCCGCGCAGCCACGGCAGCAACCAGCCCGCCGCGACGAACAGGTACCGTGCCGCCCCGATCAGCAGCACCCACCCGCCGAGCAGGCGGACGTCGTACGCCGACAGCACCAGCACCAGGAACGCGTCGACCTCCATGTCGAACCGGGCACCAACCGCGGTGACCGTCCTCGTGCGCCGGGCGACCCGGCCGTCGACCGCGTCCAGGACAAGCGCGGCGGACGCCAGCGCAACCATCACCGGGATCGGCGTTTCCCGGCCGGTGTCCCGGAACGTGTCCGCGACCAGCGCGGTCAATCCGCCGATCAGCACCGCACGGGTCAGCGTCACCGCATCCGCAGGCCCCAGGCTGTCCCGGCCCGATCGCCACACCGCCCGGATCAGGGTGCCGGTGAGCGTCAACCCGTACGCGACACCGATCAGCCATCCGGGTACCGACAGCCCGACGGTCGCCGCGAGCACCGCCAGCAGGACGAGCTCGGCCAGCAGCGCGGCCCCCGACTGCATCGCCAGCAGGCGGGCCGGGTGGTGGCGAACCGATGGCATCCCGTCTCCGTACCTATTGGTGGACCTTGTTGATGGGTACCTGTTGGTGGGTGATCACCTACCGATGGATACCGGCACCCGGTAGGGGCGTGGTCCCGGGGGGTGACCACGCCCTACCGTGACGGATACGTCTACCGGCCACGTTCGGTTCGTGGGACGGCGAGGGGAGGGCGGACAGTGGCCACCGCGTCGGCATTCTGGGTGAGTGCCCCCGGCATCGGCTCGATCCGCCCCGCCGACCTGCCCGAACCAGGCCCAGACGAGGTGCTGATCCGCACCCTGCACACCGGGATCAGCCGGGGCACCGAAACCCTGGTGTTCGCCGGGCGGGTGCCGGCGAGCCAGTACGAGCGGATGCGCGCGCCGTTCCAGGAGGGCGACCTCCCCGGGCCCGTCAAGTACGGCTACCTGAACGTCGGGGTCGTCCAGGCCGGACCCGACGAGCTGCGCGGGCGCACCGTGTTCTGCCTCTTCCCGCACCAGAGCGCTTATGTCGTACCGGCTTCCGCGGTCACTGTGGTGCCGGACGGGGTGCCGCCGGCCCGAGCGGTGCTGGCCGGGACGGTGGAGACCGCGATCAACGCCTGCTGGGACGCGGCCCCGCTGATCGGTGACCGGATTACGGTGGTCGGCGCCGGCATGGTCGGCTGCTGTGTGGCGCGGCTGCTGTCCCGGCTGCCGGGGGTCAGGGTCACCTTGGTCGACGTGGACGCCTCCCGGGCCGCCGTCGCCGACCGGCTCGAGGTTGGCTTCGCACAGCCCGGTGATGCCGCCGGCGGTCAGGATCTGGTGCTGCATGCCAGCGCCACCGCCGCCGGGCTGGCACTGGGGCTGGGGCTGCTGCGCACCGAGGGTGAGGTGATCGACCTGTCCTGGTATGGCGACCGGCAGGTGCCGCTGCCGCTCGGCGAGAGCTTCCATTCGGGCCGGCTGACCATCCGATCCAGCCAGGTGGGTGCCGTCGCGCCCGCCCGCCGCGGGTATCGCAGCACCGGGCAGCGGCTGGCCCTCGCCATGGAACTGCTCGCCGACGACGCGTTCGATTCGCTGCTGTCCGGGGAATCCCCCTTCCGCGACTTGCCGCGGGTGCTGCCCGCGCTGGCGTCCGGCGATCTGCCGGCGATCTGCCACGTCATCACCTACGGCGAAGGGTAGGAAGGTGTTCACGGTGACCGTCCGCGATCACATGATGATCGCGCACAGCCTGCGCGGCGACGTGTTCGGCCCCGCGCAGCGGTTGCACGGTGCCACCTTCGTGGTGGACGCCACCTTCGCCGGAGCGGCACTTGACGAGAACGGCATCGTGGTCGACATCGGCCTGGCCGGCCAGGAACTGCGCATGATCGTCGACGACTTCCGGTACCGCAACCTCGACGACGACCCGGCCTTCGCCGGCCGGAACACCACCACCGAAGTGCTCGCCAGGGCCATCGCCGATCGGTTGGCGGACCGGGTGCACGCCGGCGCGTTCGGCCCGTCCGGGCGGGGGCTGGCGCGGATCACCGTGACCCTGCACGAGTCCCACGTCGCGTGGGCCGCCTACGAGCGTGACCTGTGGCCGGACTGATGTACGCGCTCGTCCCGGACACCGTCGACGACCCGGCCAGACCCAGCGGCGGAAACACCTACGACCGCCGGGTGATCGACGGCCTGCGGATGCTGGGCTGGACGGTGACCGAGCGTGCCGTGACCGGGAGTTGGCCACGTCCGACGCGAGCCGACCTCGATCGGCTCGCCGGGATGCTCGGTGGGCTGCCGGACGGCGCGACGGTACTGGTGGATGGGTTGATCGCGGCCACCGCCGCGCCCGCGCTGGTCCCGGAGTCGGCCCGGCTTCGGCCCGTCGTGCTGGTGCACATGCCGCTGGACACCGACGACGAGCGGTCCGTGCTCCGGCATGCCACCGCGGTGATCACCACCAGCAGGTGGACCCGGGACCGGCTGCTGGGTCGCGACGGGCCGGACCCGGAACGGGTGACGGTGGCCGAGCCCGGGGTCGACCCGGCGGCGCCGGTGCGCGCCTCGGGCCCCGGCCGCCGGCTGCTGTCGGTTGGCGTGCTGGCACCGCACAAGGGCCAGGATGTCCTGGTGGAGGCGCTGCTGCGGTTGACCGATGTCGACTTCACGTGCACCGTGGTGGGTTCGGGCGAGTTGGACCGGGCGTTCGCCGCCCGGGTCCGGGACCGGGCGGCCCCGCTCGGTGGCCGGATCCGGTTCGCCGGTCCGTTGGTCGGCGACGCCCTGGCCGGCGCCTACCGCGGTGCCGATCTGCTCGTGCTGCCGTCCAGGGCGGAGACGTTCGGCATGGTGATCGGCGAGGCGCTGGCGCGGGCCATCCCGGTGGTCGCCTCCGACGTCGGCGGCGTCCCGGACGCGGTGGGCGTCGACCTCACCGGTGCTCGGCCGGGCCTGCTGGTCCGGCCCGGCGACGCCGGCGCGCTCGCCATCGCGTTGCGTCGCTGGCTCACCGAGCCTGCCCTGCGCGCCGACCTGCGTCTGGCGGCCGCCCACCGGCGTGAGTCGATGACGGGCTGGGCGGCCACCGTCGATCTGGTGTCCCAGGCCCTTGACGGAGCGACCCGGTGAGCGTCGCCCCGATCGTGCCACGGCGGCCCGCGCAGCGGTGGGCCCGGTACTGGCCGGCCATCCGTCTGTTCGGTGGTTTGCTGATGCTGGCCGTCGTCCTCTGGCGGCTGGGTGCCGGACCGTTCCTGGCCGGGATCCGGGCGTTGGACGCGTCAGCGGTCCTCGTCGCGCTGGCCCTCGGCGCGGTGACCACCGTGTGCAGCGCGTGGCGGTGGCGGGTCGTCGCCCGCCGTCTTGGGGTGCCCGTCGGGCTGGGCCCGGCGGTCGCCGCCTACTACCGATCGCAGTTCCTGAACGCAACCCTGCCCGGCGGCGTGCTCGGCGACGTGCACCGGGCCGTCGACCATGGTCGCGCGGTCGACGACATGAGCCGGGGTGCGCGGGCGGTGGCCTGGGAGCGGGCGGCCGGCCCTGTCGTGCACGTCGGGCTCACGCTGCTGGTGCTCATCGCCCTCCCCGCCCCTGGACCGGGCTGGCTGGTCGCGCCGATGCTGCTGATCCTGCTGCTGGTGGTGCCGGCCCTGCTGCTGGTGCGTCGCCCCCCGGCCGCCGGTTCGTCGAGATGGGCGCGGCTGGCGCGAACCGTATCGACGGACGTGCGGACCGCCCTGCTGGCCCGGACCGCTTGGCCATCAGTACTTCTCGCATCTGTTGTGGTCGCCGCCGGGCACGCGGTGACGTTCGTGGTAGCGGCCCGGCTGACCGGCGTTCCGGCCTCACCTGCCGACCTCGCGCCGGTCGCCATGATCGTGTTGGCCGCGATGCTGGTGCCGGTCAACGTCGGTGGGTGGGGTCCGCGGGAGACGGTCGCGGCGGCGTTGTTCGCCGGCGCGGGGTGGGGCGCCGAAGCGGGCGTCGCCGCGGCGACTGCTTACGGAGTGATGGCGCTCGTTGCGACCCTGCCGGGCCTGGTGGTGCTGCTCGCCGGGCCGGTCCTTGCTGCCGGTGCGGGGTCACGGGCCCGGCTCGCCGCCGCCCGCTCGCCCGTCGACGAACCAGCGCCCGCGGACGGGAGTCGGGCGCCGTGACCGACCGTCCGTACACCCTGCTGTCCTGCTGCATGTCGTTGGACGGCTACCTGGCCGGGGCCAGTCGGCGTCGTCTGCTGCTGTCCAACGACGCCGACTTCGACCGGGTGGACGCGGTGCGGGCGGGCTGTGACGCGATCCTCGTCGGCGCCGCGACCGTGCGCAGGGACAACCCTCGGCTGTTGATCCGCACACCCTCACGCCGGGACGAGCGGGTGGCCAGGGGACTGTCGCCGTCCCCGGTCAAGGTCACCCTCACATGTGGCGCCCGGCTCGACCCTGCGGCCAGGTTCTTCACCGATGGCGACGCCGAAAGATACGTCTACTGTGCGAGTTCCGCCGTCCTCCAGGCGCGGCGCAGCCTGGGCGGGGTGGCCACCGTGGTGGACGGAGGGCAACCGGTCGACCTGGACTGGATGAGCCGCGACCTGTTTCACCGGGGTGTGCGCCGGCTGATGGTGGAGGGCGGCGGGAGCGTGCACACCCAGTTCCTCACCGCGGACCTGGCCGACGAGTTGCATCTAGTGGTCGCCCCGTTCTTCGTCGGCGACCGCCGGGCCAGGCGGTTCGTCGATGACGGCGCGTTCCCGTTCAATCCGGACCGGCGTGCCCGGCTCGCCGAGGCGCGCCAGATCGGCGACGTGGTGCTGCTGCGGTACGGCCTGTCCGCCAGGTTCGGTGCGGCATGATCGCCGACTCGGCGACAAGGGTCTGGGGGATCGGCAGGTCCCTGGCGATGTACCACGCGATCCCTGGCCGGCACGCGCGGATGGCTGCGTTCTACCGGCAGTTCCTCGGACCCGGCGATCTCGGCTTCGACATCGGCGCGCACGTGGGCAGCCGGGTCCGAGCCTGGCGGCGGCTGGGTGTGCGGGTCGTCGCCGTCGAACCGCAGCCCGACTGCCTGCGGGTGCTGCGGCTGCTCTACGGGCGCAGCCCCGGGGTGCGCGTCGTGCCGCAGGCGGTCGGCGCCCGAGCCGGCCGCGCGACCCTGGAGGTGTCGACCGCGACGCCAACCGTCTCCTCGATGGCCCCTGGCTGGATCGACGAGGTCACCCGGGATCGGCGGTTCGCCCGAGTGCGCTGGGACCGCCGCATCGACGTGCCGGTGACGACGCTGGACGCCTTGATCCGCGAGCACGGGGAACCGGCGTTCTGCAAGATCGACGTCGAGGGATTCGAGGTGGCCGTGCTGTCCGGGCTGACCCACCCGCTCCGCGCGCTGTCCTTCGAATACCTGCCCCAAGCGCACGAGGACGCCTTGGCCGCACTGGATCTCGTGCAGAGCTTGGGCGACTACCGGTACAACTACTCGCCGATCGAGACCATGCGGTTCGCCGCGTCGGAGTGGACGGACGCGGACGGGCTGGTCGCCCTGCTCGACCGCCACCGGCCGCTGGGTCGCTCAGGGGATGTGTACGCCCGGCTCGCACTGCGATGACCGTGATGCCTCCGACCGACGCCGCCGTCTTATCGACTTGGGTACCGGCCAGGTAGCGGCTCGCCGAAGAGGTCTCTGGGCATGGGTGAATCGACGTCCTCGATGCGCATCGTCCATCCTCCGCTGCTGTGGCCCTCGATCTCCTGGATGCGGACCACGACGCCGGTCTCGCGGTCCAGTCGGACACTCCACGCCTGCGGCAAGTCGTCAGTCGGTCTCGACCAGCCCTCGCGGTCCAGTTGACGCGCGGCCTCCGGACCATCCAACAGCGGACAGCAAGAGCACCGGGCCGCGTACGAGGACGTGGTGGTGATGAGCGCCTCCCAGGCTCGTCTATCGAAATGGTCTACTTCCCTGGGGGTGTCGATTGCCGTGATCGGCGACCAGTCGGGAGACCAGCCATCGAGTTGCCGGTCCTCTTCGTCTCGTTCGACACCGTCCGCCAGTTCAAAGGGGTGCAGCATCGCGACCCAGCGATAATTCGAGAACATCGGATCGTCGTAGCGATAGGGGTCGCCCTCCCACATCTTTCCGGGACGTCGGGCTATCAGCCCGTCGGTGCGGTGGACAGGGGCATCCGTGATTTCCGGCAGACCTGCGGTGGCCGACGGTTGCCAGGTCGCCTGGATCAGGATGCCGTCCATGCCTTCCACGCGGATCCCGTGAGGTCGATCAACGAATGCCCTGAGCGCCCGCGGATGGCCCGGCTCGGACGATTCGAACTCGATCGAGAACCGCATGGTGCGCCAGAGCCAGGGCGACGATCGAGCCAACGCTCGGAAGTCTTCGATGTTCATTGCGTTGCCTGCGCTGTCGCCGGGGGCCGATGTACAGAGGCGACCAAGGGGTGCCCTCCGACGTGCTTGCCGGTGCTGGGCTCTTGCCCTTCCAAGGTCTTCTCCCTGACGTAGGCGCGGTCGAGTTGGGCGGCCATGGCCAGGACGAGAGCATCGACCCTGTCCGGTGGGATCGTCGATACCGGTGAGCGGCTCGAGCTGGATTCCGCCGTCCCGCAGGGCCGCGGCCACATCGGCGAGTGTCGCACGGATCGCTCTCACAACATCCTGGCGGTTTGGGAATGAGGATGTCGACCACGGACAAGGGCGGTGTCAAGCCGCCGCATCCTGGCTTCCGGCCACTGATCATCTGTGGCATGGTCGCTCGTGTCGCCGCCATGCCGGGGGCCGCTGGCCATCGAGGGACGGCGTCGGCATTCTCAGTGGGGGCGTCCGACTCGACCGATGGGGAACCGTGAGGATCACGACTTACGCGGAAGTGTTCACACCGGAGCACCGGTTGTGGCAGTTCTATCAGGAGGGCCTCAAGAGAACGCCAGGGCACCTTCTCGGTGATGTCCTGAAAGGGACGGGCGGCCGCTACGAGGTGACGGCGGATCTACCGGAGCGATTCTTGACGGACGTGCGACGCGAGATCGCCGCGGGATCGACCGATGCCGCACTCGTTGACGTCGCGCGGTCGGGAGAGATTCGGATCTCCCTGGAGCACCTGCGCGGCCACGACCCGGCGACGACCCGGATCGTATACGGCTGCACGCTCGGCACAGACGACTGACCGATCCGCGTTTGTCCCAGATCCGAGTCCGGTTCGATGGTGGGATCTCTCGCGAGACGCGCGTCCCGTCCATTGGCCGGCTCTCAGGCGCGGTTACCGATGCAGAACGGGTGCGGACCGGGGCGGACGATGCCGTGCTGCAGCGCGTACAGGCTGGCCCCGACCCGGTTCGACACCCCGGCCTTGACGTAGATGTGCTCGAGGTGGTTGCGCACGGTCTTCTCGCTGATCACCAACTCGGCGGCGATCTCGCGGCTGGAGCGGCCGATCGCCGCCAGGGCGAGAACCTGCTCCTCGCGTGCGGTGAGCCCGGAGGGGCGCGGCAGGCGGACCGGTCGGTGGCCGCCGCGGTGACCGCCGCCACGGCTTCCGAATCCAGGAGTCCGGCGGCGGACTGTCGCTCGACCACCCGGATCGCGTCAGGCAGCTCGAGCGCGACCCGGTCCACCCGTTGCTCGGTAAGGGACTGCAGCCGCGCGGCCACGGCCAGGATGCGGACCGGTTGTGACAGGAACGATCCGTCTACCCCCTTGGGGAATCCGGAACCGTCCATCAGCTCACGGTGCGATCCGGCCAGCGCCGCCACGGCGGCCAGGCCCGGCACCCGACCGAACATCCGCTGGGTGAAGTACGGGTACAACCGCACCCGTTCCCGTTCGGTCGAGGACAGCTGGCCGCCCTTGTCCCAGATCGTGTTCGGTACGCCCAGCCGACCCAGGTCGTGCACCCAGCCAGCCCGCCGCAGGTCACGTACCGTCGCGTCCGGCAGCCCGACAGACCGGCCGGCTTTTTCGGCGAGCGCGCCCACCCGCCGTGAGTGTCCTTGCCGGAACGGTGATTTGAGGTCGATAAAGTCGCCGAAGGCGACGAGCAGGTCGTCCAGTTCCGCATCGTCGAGGTGCCTGTCGGGTTCGGGCGCGTGGTCAAGCGCGACTCGCCATGCGTCCTGCTCGTCCAAGCCGTCGAGAATCGGGCAGCCGGTACTGCGCAGCGCGGCCGCCGCCTGCGGATCGAACTGGGTGCCGCTGCGCCGGTCGGCCATCCGCAGGGCGGCATCGAGGCCCTGCCTGCGAAGGTAAACCTCCGTCACCTCGGCGACGTGCACCACCCGCATCGCGATAGGGATCGCGTCGCCGCTGACGCCGCGCGGCAGGCCGGTGCCGTCCCATCGCTCGAAGGCGTGGTGGATCGCCTCCCGCACGCCGCCACCCAGGCCGAGCCGGTCCGCCAGCGCACCTGCCGACGCGTAGTGCGAGTCGATGAGACTGTGCATGCGGCGCCGGCCGTCGGGCCAGCATGCGGACGGTCGCCCGCCCGCGATCGAGCGGTGACCGGTCGCGGGCGCCCTGACCCAGCAGGAACCGGTTCCGTTGCATCCCGCGCAGATCGACCCGGAATGTCCCTGCCCGGAAGGCGATCTCGTCGGCGAACAGCTCGTTCAGCTCGGGCGAATCGGCCTGGCAACCGATCCAGGAAATGAGTTGTGTGTAGAAGACGACCCCCCGTTGCCCCTCGTCGAGCCCGATCCGGTCGGCCAACCGGGTCGCGATCACCGCGGCCCGGAGCATGTGCTCCATCGGTTGGCCCAGACCCCGATCCAGGCCAAGCGACAGCGCGGCCACCACCTCGGCCCGACGGGGGCCGGCCGGAGTCGGCCCGACTTGTTGAGCTGCAGGATGCGGAGCAGGTCACGATGTCGGTGGGCGAGCGGTTCGCGAGCGTTGGCGGCCAAGGACGAACAGACCCTGTGCGCCCTGCTCGCCGATCCGGTGGACTTCCAGGCGTTGACGCCGCGCCGGTACTGGCAGACATCCTCGCCGCGAATCGCGGTGCAGGACGTGATCTTCGGTGTGTGGTTCGGCCCGGATCGACTGGATCCGGATCCTGTGCTCCGGGTACCGGCCGGAGTCCGGCCGACCTCACCCGGACGGACCCCGGTGCACCCACACCGCGAGTTCGGTACGGGAGGTGAGCTGGAGCTTGGCCAGCGCGCCTCGCACGTGCGACTCGACGGTCCGCACGGACAGGAACAGTCGGCCGGCGATGTCCTTGTTGGTCAGACCCTGCCCGACCAGGATGGCGACCTCGGACTCGCGCACGGTCAGACCCGAACCGTCCGATGAGCCGGTGCCCAGCCGCTCGAGGAGTTGTCGTGCCCGTCCGGCCGGGCCGGGCATGTCCAATGCCTCGAACTCGGTCAGCGCGTCCCGGGCCAGGTCCCTGGCCTGCGCCGGTGATCGGCCCAGGTCTACCAGGCACTGCGCCCAGCCGAGCCTGGCCAGCGCGGCATACGGCCGCGCGCCGATCCGGATGTCGGCGTCAAGTGCTCGGCGGAAGTGACCCAGCGCCGTGTCCGGATCGCCGGCGCAGCGGGCGAAATGGCCCAACGGGAGTTCGGATGATCCCGCGGCGTATGGTGCGCCGCCACCGTCGGCCCAGAACCAACGGGCGGTGGGCAGGGTCACCCGGTAGCACCGGTGGGCAAGGTCGGTGTCGCCCAGGTCGACGGCGAGCATCCCGAGGTTGCCCACCGAACCGGACCACCGCGGACCCAGAGGCATCCGATCCGGCAGATCCCGAAGTGGTGCGATGATCGATTCGGCGATCCCGCGATGCCCGAGCGCGAGGTGGATCTGCGCCCTGTTGACGGTGATCAGAGGGATGTCGGGTGCCTGATCCATCAGCGCGAGCGCCCCGTCCGGGATCTGGTCGGTCCGGCCGCGGAGCAGTGCGAGCTGCACCATGAATGCGAAGAACATTCCCAGCATGGAGATGTCGCCCACCCGCTCGGCGATATGCCGGGCGCTGAGCGCGTATTCGACCGCGGACGCGAATTCGCCGGTCTGGGCCAGCCGGAGGGCGCGCATGCGACACACGTGCCAGCGGGCGACCGGTGAACCCGTTCGCTCCGCCAGCCGCTCCATGTCCTGCGTCAGTGTGTCCCAGCGAACGACATCGCCGCGTTGCAGGGCGATGTCGGCCATCCAGAGCAGACCCCACAGCCGGCCCATGGGGGCGGCATCGGCCAGTTCGACGGCGCGCGCGGCGAGCGCGGTCCGCTCGTCGATCGCCTGAGGGTAGCTCAGCACGAAATGTCGCGCGGCAATCGCCTCCAACTCGGCCGTGGGATCGCCCGATTCCCGGGCCAGCTTCAGCGCCTGCGCCGACAGGGCGGCCGCGGATGTGTCAACCGCCTCGTCGGCGGCCGCCGTCGCGAGCAGGCCGAGAAGCCTGGCCCGCAAGGCGGATTCGCCCTCGGGAAGCCGGTCCAGCACGCGGCGGCACCACTCGGCGCGCACCCGGGAGACGTCGAGCGAGCCGATTCCCTGTGGCACAAGGGCCGCCTCGGCCATCAGGTCCGGGCGGTCGCACGAGTCGGCCAGGTCGATCGCACCGGCGCAGGTCTCGAGGGCATCCGGCAGCATGCCCGCCGACCACTCGTACCGCGCGAGGGTCAGGGTTGCCTCGGCCAGCGTCACGTCGCGCTCGCCGAGCGTGATGCTGTGCCGCAGCGTCATCCGCGCGAACTCGACGGCCCGGTCGTGGGCCAGGTCGCGGGCGGCGATGACCGCCGCCCGCCGCGCGCGATCCCGGCAGCATCGGGCGGCGTCCGGACCGGAAGCCATATCCCAGTGCGCGGCGGCGGGACCGACCAGGGACTCGTCGGCCGTGTCGTCCATCGCCCGGGCGATCCGGGCGTGGGCGTCGCAACGTTCGTCTTCGGTCAGTTCAGTGACGATGGAGTCGCGGACGATGGCGTGGCTGAAGGCGAGGCCGGTGCTGCCGAAATGCAGGAGCCCGGCGCGCACCGCGTCCGCGAGGTCCTCGCTCACCCGGTGCAGCGGGCGTTGCCGGGCACCGGCGAGCAGGGCGGGGGTCAGCCGTTCGGCCAGCACAGCGGCGGTGGCAACCGTGTCGCGGGCGTCGTCGCCCAGGGCGTGCCACGGTGCCACCAGGATCGACCGCAGGTCGCTGCGGTCCATGATCACCCGGTCGATGGCACCGGGTTCGGGCTCCGGCGACGGCTGCGACGCCAGGGTTCGGATGTAGAACGGGTTGCCGCCGGTGCGATGGATCAGGTCGGGCAGGTGCGCGAGCCAGGCGTCGGCGCCAGGGGCGGTGTCCCGTGTCGACAGCCATTCTCGGACGGCGTCGGGGGCCAGGCCGGTCAGGGGAATCGACAGCGAATGGGCAGTGCGGGTCAGATCGGCCCTTGCCCGGTCGAACGGGGTTCCGGGGGTGTCTCGCGCGGTCACCACCAGCAGGATCCGCATCGATGGCAGGTCGAGCGAAAGATGCTTGAGGATAGCTACTGTCGCGGTATCGGCCCATTGCGCGTCCTCGATCAGAATCGCCAGACCGTTGTCGACTGCGACGGCACCGAGTTCGTCGGAGATCGACTCGCACATCCGGAACCGGGCGGCGGCGTCGGGCACCGGTCCGTCCGCCGCCGGTCCGGCCAGCGCATCGGAGATCTCCGGGAGGTCCCGGGAAATCCGCTTCCAGGGCCACACCGCGGGAGCGCCGGGATCGTCGATCGCGTATCCGCGGGCGACCCGGAATCCGTCGGCGACGACGTCGTCTAGCGCTCGCCCCGCGAGCGTGCTCTTGCCGATCCCGGCCTCGCCGGTGACGAGCACCAACCGACCGGACCCGGCCGACGCGTCACGACGGGCCTGGTCGAGCAGGGCCAGCGCGTGGGTCCGGCCGAACAGGGCGACCACCCGCTCAGTATGCGGGGCGGTGGTTCCCGGCACCGAGCGGTTTGCCGGTTTCAGTGGACGGCACGGTTTCAGTGGACGGTTCAGTGCGTGCACTGAGGACGGGGGCGACCCGGCAGTGTGACGGTGTTCGGGTCAGATGCTCGCCACATCATCGGGAGGTCACCGTGTACGTTCAGCTCACCATGTTCGACGGGCCACGCTCGCCGGAACTCGTCGCCGCCGGCCGCCGCGCCGGCACCGAACGCATCGACCCGCTGATGGCTGCGCATCCGGACATCGAAGACGACCTGGTTGCCCGGTACGTGCTGACCCAGCCCGACGGGGGATCGGCGATCCTGGTGATCACCGGCACCGAGGCGTCCCTGGACAAGGCGATCGAGCTGATCATGACCTCCGAGCTGCTGCCGGGTGAGGACCCGGCGCTGTTGCCTGGGCCGGACCGCGTCGAGCGGTACGTCGTCGAGGACGTGCGGCACGGGCCGGGTGCGCGATGAGGCCCGATGTGGCGGCGCCAGTAACCGGGGCGCTCGCGGCCGGGACCTGGATCATCGAGCCGGCGCAGTCGACCGCGCGCTTCTGCGTTCGCGACAAGCTCGTCGCAACCACTCGGGGCACCATTCCGGTGCGGTCGGGCGCGGTTCGTCTGGGAGCGGACGGGGCGGTGGAGTCGGCCCGAGTGGAGTTGGACGTCGACGGCATCGGCACCGGCAACGATCACCGCGACCGTGACCTGCGCAAGCCGCGGTTTCTGTCCGCCGTGGACCATCCGGTGATCGTCGTCGAGTCGGGCCCGGCGCCGGCCGTCGTCGAGGGGTGGCGGTTGGCGGCCTCGCTGACCGCCCGCGGCGCCACGGTGCCGCTGGACTTGGTGGTGGAGCTGACCGATCTGCAGGACGGATCGGCCCGGGTACGGATCGTCGGCCGGTTGGACCGGACCTGTCTGCGGATGAAGGTGCCCACCTTCATCGTCGGCCGGATGGTCGACATCGACGTCGACGCGGTTTTCCGGCGGGGGAACCCCGGAGCCTGATCGAGGGCGACCATGATGGTGCGATGTTCCTCGAGGTCCAAGAGCCGCGAAAGGTGGTGCGGCGCCGTGCCACCCTCGCCGCTGCGGGTGCGCTTGTTCTGGTGATCACCGTCGGGGGCTGCACGGGTGCATCCCCCGGCCAGGCGCAGTCGACCGGTGGCGCGGCGGTCCCGAGCGTGTCGTCGCCGGTCAGCTCGCGCGGCGGCACCTCGTCGAGCGGATCGGGCACACCGGCCGGATTCGTCGCGAGCGCCGACGACATCTGCACACGGTCGGGTGAGGATGTCGCGCGTATTCCGGTCCCTGGCGATTCGGCGGCGGCGACGGTGGACCAACTCCCGGACTGGAGCAGCTATTTCCAGCGGATCCTGCCGCCGATCGAGCAGGAGCACACCGAGTTGGCGGCCCTGCCACGACCGGAGGCACAGGCCCAGCAGATCGAACAACTTCTGGCCCAACACGAGTCGGCCATCGAGGAGTTGCGGGCGCTGGAACGGGCGGCCGCCGCCGGCGACCTCGCCGCCTACCAGGCAGCCCTGGGCACGTTTGGCCTGAACAGCGCGGAGGCGGCGCGGACGGCCGCGGCCATCGGTCTGGTCGAATGCGCCAAGCGCTGACGCGATCCCCGCGAAGACCCGCAGCAGGGCGCTGTTGTGGGGACCCGACTCAGACCCGCACCGTCCGCGCGGCCGCGAGGAGCTCGTCCCAGCCGCACAGCTTGACCCGGGGCCGCCCCGAGCCCTCACCGGCCTCGCGCTCCGCGGCTTCGATCGCCGCCCATCCGGCGAGGTCGACCAGATCTGGTTGCCTTGCCCGGAGCCAGGTTTCGATCTCCTCCGGCGTGACCGAGGAGAGCGGTGGCGGCTTCGTGACCAGGTCGGCGGCGATCGCGTGGACGGTATCCGTCGAGTCCTTCTTGTTCGTGCCGATGATCCCGTTGGGACCGCGCTTGATCCAACCGGCGACATATTCGCGATCGCCGCCCTCGACCCGCCCGTCGTGGTGCGGGATGGTGCCGGTGACGTCGTCGAAGGGCACGCCCGGCAGCGGCACACCCCGGTAGCCGACGGCCCGCAGGACCAGGCCGGCCGGGACGATCTCCCGGGCGCAGGTGGGCACCACCCGGCCATCAGGGGCCGGCCTGTTGTGGCCGAGCACGACGGCTTCGACCCGGCCGTCGCCGCGGAACTCGATCGGCGATGCCAGGAATCGCAGCGTGAGTCGCCGTCGGCCCGCGGTACGGGTCCCGGCGTACTCGCGCAGGATCTGCAGGTTGTGCCTCGGGACGTGCGCCAGTTGGTCTTCGTGCGGCACGGTCTCGACCTGCCGTGGATCGACAATGACTGCCGCACCGGTCAGTTCGGCGAGTTCGCGCAGCTCGGGTGAGGTGAAGCTGGCCTGGCCAGGTCCGCGTCGGCCGACGACCATGACGTGCTCGATCAGGCTGCCCCGCAATGCTTCGAGCGCGTGATCGGCGATGTCGGTGGTCGCGAGTCGGTCGGGCGGAGTGACCAGGATCCGGGCGACGTCGAGAGCGACGTTGCCGTTCCCGATCACGACGGCGTGCCGTACGGCGAGATCGAAGGTCAGATCCCGGAAGTCGGGGTGACCGTTGTACCACCCGACGAAATCGCGGGCCGCCACTACGCCCGGCAGGTTCTCACCGGGAACGTCCAGCGTCCGGTCCGCGGGCGCACCGACGCAGTAGACGACGACGTCGTAGCGCGCCAGGAGCTCCTCACGGGTGACGTGGGTGCCCACCTCGACGTTGCCGAAGAAGCGAAACCGTTCGTGAGCCGCGATCCTGGCGAACTGATCCGAGATGGACCTGATCTTCGGGTGGTCGGGTGCGACGCCGGCCCTGACCAGTCCCCCCGGCGTGGGCAGCCGCTCGTACATGTCGATCCGGACCCGTGGATCGGGTAGCGCCAGCAGTGCCGCGGCGGTGTAGAAGCCGGCGGGTCCGGAGCCGACGACGGCAACCGCGCGGTCGCGGGCAAGGGCGTCCGGCATGCTTCCCCCAGTTCTGTCGGCGTCCGGGGTCGCGGCGTCGATCATTTCCCATGTTGTCATCCGGCAGCCGGAATCGGGGGAGGTGGTCAGGTCATGGGGCCGACCGACCGGATCGACACGTGTTCCACGGCCGCGGGGAACCGGTCGGCCCGCGGCGGTCACGTGCTCGACCGGTCCTCAACGGCCGATCAGTCCGTTGAGCCAGTTCGGTCCGGCGACCCTCGCGGACGCCGGAAGTCGTTGCCGGAGACCGCGATCGGCGGTGACGACGAGCACATCAGCGGGCAGTACCCCGACCAACTCGACGATGGCCGAGTCGCCGTCGTGGTCGGCCCGCACCACATCGAGGCTCGCCGAACCGATGGGCGACCGCGCTCCCCGGGCGACACCCTCGAGCACCGCGACCAGCCGATCGACTCGTATGTCGTTGCCGTCCGGCCCGGGGACCTCGATCCCCGCCAGCTGGGTCAGCCGGGACAGCAGCCGTCCGGCCGCCCCCGCCCGGTCCCGCCACCAACCGTCCGGCCGCGACCCAAGCACGTTGGCCACATCGACCACGACGATCACGCCTCACCGGCCGGCGGATCGACGACCAGCAGTACCTCGTCCCTGGCGACGGTCCGGCCGGAGGTGACGGTGAGGGAGCGCACCGTGCCGTCGACCGGGGCGACCAGGCTGTGCTCCATCTTCATCGCCTCCACAACGACCAGCCGCTGACCCGCCGCGACGACGTCACCGTCGGCGACGTCGACCACGGTGACGGTGCCGGGCATGGGGGAGCGGACCGGGCCGCCCGCCGGCTCACCGCCGTGATGGGCCGCCTCCAGCCGGCCCTGCTCCCGGACCGCCCAGGCGTGGCCTCCGCGGGCGATCCACAACGTCGGGCCCGCCTCGGCGCAGGCGTAGGTATGGGTGATACCACCGACGGTGGCGGTGATGTCGGTGGTGTCCCGGCCGTGGGCCGGGTGAGCGGCCAGCGAACGCGGGTCGGCGTCGCCGATGACGACTTCGGCGGAGCCGGCCCGACCCCGTGCGCGGACGTCGACCGGCTGATGGCCGGCCGCCGCCATCCGCCAGGTGATCCACGCATGCTCGCCCACGCGCCAGCCACCGGGGATGTCGAACGGGTCGACCGTCGGTCCGGTGGGTTCGAGCGCCAGCAGCGCGCTCCCGGCCGCCGCGGCGTAGACGTCGACGGGCACCTCGGTGCGCGTCCAGTCGTCCGTTCTGCGACCGACCAGGCCGGTGTCCAACCGAGCCGTTCGGACATCCTCGTCGGCGAGAATGGTGCGCAGGAACCCGATGTTGCTGCCCAGGCCGAGCAACACGGTGTCGGCGAGGGCGGCGTCGAGTCGACGGATCGCCTCGGCCCGGTCGTCGCCGCTGGCGATGATCTTGGCCAGCATCGGGTCGTAGTCGCTGCCGACGGTGAACCCGGTGGCCACGCCGGAGTCGACCCTGATGCCCGGACCGTCGGGCGGTCGCCACGCCAGGATGCGCCCTCCGGTCGGTAGGAACCCGGCGGCGGGATCCTCGGCGTAGACGCGGACCTCGACGGCATGCCCGCTGGGTTCCAGGACCGGCGGCCAGGGCGCAACCTCGCCGGCCGCGACCCGCAGCTGGGTCTCGACCAGATCCACGCCGTAGATCTGCTCGGTGACCGGATGTTCGACCTGCAGCCGGGTGTTCATCTCCATGAAGAACCAGTCGTCCGGACGGCCGCCGTCGACGATGAATTCGACGGTGCCGGCCCCGGTGTAGCCGCAGGCCCGGGCGACCTCGCAGGCAGCCTGCCCCATGGCCGCCCGCTGCTGCGGTGTGAGCAGGGCCGACGGTGCCTCCTCGACGATCTTCTGGTGCCGTCGCTGCAGCGAGCACTCCCGCTCGCCCAGATGCACAATATTACCGAAACCATCTGCAAGTATTTGTATCTCGATGTGTCTGGGAGTATCGATCAGCCGTTCCACGAGCAGCGTGTCGTCGCCGAACGACGAGCGGGCGGTCCGCCGGGCGGACGCGATCGCCTCGGCCAGATCCGTGGCGGCGCGTACCTCGACCATGCCCTTGCCGCCGCCGCCCGCGGACGGCTTGAGCAGCACCGGATAGCCGATCTCCCGTGCAGCCGCGGCCAGGTCGGCGTCGGACGGGCCGGCGCCGACCGAGCCGGGGACCACCGGCACCCCGGCCCCGGCGACGGTCCGCTTGGCCCGGATCTTGTCGCCCATCATCTCGATCGCCGCCGTGGGCGGACCGACGAATACGATCCCCGCCTCGGCGCACGAAGCCGCGAACGCGGTGTTCTCGGACAGGAACCCGTAACCGGGATGGATCGCCTGCGCTCCGGTTCGCTGCGCGGCGTCCAGGATCCGCTCGATCGACAGGTACGACCGGGCGCTGGCGGCCGGCCCCAGCCGGACCGCCAAGTCCGCCGCCACGACGTGCGGCGCATCCGCATCGGCATCGGAATACACGGCGACGGAACGGATCCCGAGCTTGCGTAGGGTTCGGATCACCCGGACCGCGATCTCCCCACGGTTGGCCACCAGCACGGTTGAGAACACTTCGTTCACATCCGGAAGACGCCGAAGTGCGGGTCCGACAGCGGGGCGTTGGCGGCGGCGGACAGAGCAAGCCCGAGAACCGTTCGGGTGTCGGCAGGGTCGATGACACCGTCGTCCCACAGCCGTGCCGTGGAATAGTAGGGATGGCCTTGAGTGTCGTATTGGGCGCGAATGCGGTCCTTGAAATCGGCTTCAGGTTCCGGATCGTCGGGCCGGCGGACCGCGGCCAGCACGGTGGCGGCCTGCTCGCCGCCCATCACCGAGATGCGGGCGTTGGGCCACATGAACAGGAACCGGGGCGAGTATGCGCGCCCGCACATCGAGTAGTTTCCCGCGCCGAACGAGCCGCCGATGATCACGGTGAGCTTTGGCACCCGGGTGGAGGCGACCGCGGTGACCATCTTCGCCCCGTTCTTGGCTATGCCCCCGGCCTCGTACTCGCGGCCGACCATGAACCCGGTGATGTTCTGCAGGAACACCAGCGGGATCCCGCGCTGGTCGCACAGTTCGATGAAATGCGCACCCTTGAGGGCGGACTCGGAGAACAGGATGCCGTTGTTGGCCAGGATGCCGACGGGATGGCCGTGGATCCTGGCGAACGCGCAGACCAGGGTCGTGCCGTACAGCGCCTTGAACTCCTGGAGGTGTGAGCCGTCGACGATGCGGGTGAGCACCTCGCGGACGTCGTAGGGGATCCGCGGGTCGGTGGGCACCACGTCGTAGATCGTCTCCGGCTCGAACCGCGGCGGCTGCGTGGGTGCCACCTCCCACGGCCGGGGAGCGCGCGGGCCGAGCATGCCGATGATCGAGCGCACGATCTGCAGCGCGTGCGCGTCGTCGTCGGCGAGATGGTCCGTGACGCCGGAGATCCGGGAATGCAGGTCCCCGCCGCCCAGCTCCTCGGCGGTGACGACCTCACCGGTGGCGGCCTTCACCAGCGGCGGCCCGCCGAGGAAGATGGTGCCCTGGTTCCGCACGATCACGCACTCGTCGCTCATCGCCGGCACGTACGCGCCGCCGGCGGTGCACGAGCCGAGGACAGCGGCTATCTGCGGGATGCCCCGCCCGGACATCACGGCCTGGTGGTAAAAGATGCGGCCAAAGTCGTCCACGTCTGGAAAGACCTCGTCCTGCATGGGGAGGAAGGCGCCCCCTGAGTCGACGAGATAGATGCAGGGCAGGCGGTTCTCCAGTGCCACCTGCTGTGCCCGGAGATGCTTGCGAACGGTCAGCGGGTAGTAGGTACCGCCCTTGACGGTCGCATCGTTGGCGACGATGACGCACTCGCGGCCGGCGACCCTGCCAACACCGGTGATGATCCCGGCGCCCGGCGCCTCACGGTCGTAGAGGCCGTGCGCGGCAAGCGGGGAGAGTTCCAGAAACGGGCTGGACGGGTCGACGAGCGCATTCACCCGATCCCGCGGCAGCAATTTGCCCCGCTCGACGTGCCTGACCCGGGCGCGTTCCGGACCGCCGAGTGCGGCCTTGGCCAGCTGCGTCCGCAGATCGGCGACGAGCGCCCGATGCGCGCCGGCGTACGACGATGTCGGGGCCGTCATCACGCGGTCCGGGCCGCCGCCATGTGCCGCAGCCAACCCTGGTAACCGTCGACGAGGTCGGTGGCTCGATGCAGTCCGAGATCATGCAGCGACGCAGCGGCGAGACTGGAGCTGTAGCCCTCGTTGCAGACCACGATGACCCGCTGGTGATGGTCGGTGACCGCCGGGTGGCGATGCGGGCAGGTCGGGTCGAGCCGCCATTCCAGCACGTTCCGGTCGATGACCAGTGCATCCGGCAGGGTTCCGTCCGCGGTCCGCTGCTCCACCGGTCGGGTGTCCACAACCAGCGCTCCCGCGGCGACTTCGGCGTCCAGGTCCTGTGCGTGGACGCGGTTCAGCCGTGCCCGCGCGGCGGCGAGCAATTCGTCGACGGTACTCACCGGGCCAGTGTGGCCGCCGGTGGCTCGTGGCGCCAGCCGCCGACCCGCAGCGGCCTTCACCACTTGCCCACCGTCCATCTGCGC
Organism: uncultured Actinomycetes bacterium; assembly: GCA_964476495.1. GTDB lineage: Bacteria > Actinomycetota > Actinomycetes > Mycobacteriales > Nakamurellaceae > Nakamurella. The sequence continues at coordinate 25,462 of CAYZBB010000004.1, forward strand.
GCCCACCGGCCCGGACGTAGGGTGACCTGCACGTGGCTCTGTGCCACCGGGGTCGCCACCGGGGTCGCAGATCCCAATAGGGGCGGTGGTCGACGGTCGCCGAGGAAACGCGGAAAGTGAGTGATCCAATGGCAACGGACAGGCCGATGCAACTGGGCATGGTCGGATTGGGTCGGATGGGCGCCAACCTTGTCCGGCGCCTGATGCGGGACGGCCACAGCTGCGTGGCCTACGACGTGAACGCGGACGCGGTGGCCGCCCTCGTGGCGGACGGTGCGACCGGTGCGTCGACGCTGGCCGACTTCGTCGACAAACTGTCCAAGCCCCGTGCGATCTGGCTGATGCTGCCGGCGGCGATCGTGGATCGCATCCTCGATCAGCTCGTCCCGTTGCTCGACCCGGGCGACATCGTGATCGACGGCGGCAACTCCTACTACCGCGACGACATCGCCAGGTCGAAACGGCTTGCCGGCGCGCAGTTGCACTACGTGGACTGCGGAACCAGCGGCGGCGTCTGGGGCCTCGATCGGGGTTATTGCCTGATGATCGGCGGCGAGGACGGTGTGGTCGAGCACCTGGACCCGATCTTCAAGACCATCGCGCCCGGCGCGGGGAGCGCGGCGCCGACCCCGGGGCGCACCAAGCAGGGCGGGACGGCCCCCGAGGGTTACCTGCACTGCGGCCCGAACGGCGCCGGCCACTTCGTCAAGATGGTGCACAACGGGGTCGAGTACGGGATGATGGCCGCCATCGGGGAGGGGCTGAGCATCATCAAGCATGCCGACGTCGGCAAGCAGACCCAAGAGATCGACGCCGAGACGACGCCGCTGCGCAACCCCGAGGCCTACCAGTACGACATCGATGTCGCCGAGGTCGCGGAGGTATGGCGACGCGGCTCCGTCATCGGGTCGTGGTTGGTGGACCTGATCGCCGACGCCTTCGCCCGCTCACCCGATCTCGACGACTTCGCCGGGCGGGTGTCGGACTCCGGCGAGGGACGGTGGACGGTGATCGCCGCGGTGGAGGAGGGCGTGCCGGCCTCGGTGATCACGGCGGCACTGAATCAGCGGTTCGAATCGCGCGGACTGGGCGAGTTCACCGACAAGGTGCTCTCCGCGATGCGGAGCGAGTTCGGCGGCCACGCGGAGAAGCCCGCCGGCCCCTGACTCCGGCCGTGGTGTGCGCGTGGCCCGACGGGATCCACCACCACACTGTGGATTGCCCGAAGGGGCAGCCGATCTCGCCCGTCGGTCCGTGGCATCGGCCGCCCGCCGGCGCTACCGTCATGCGTGGAGAGCGTCCACGGAGGTGGCCCGATGCCGACTGGTCCGGCCCTGCGTGCGACGGACATGGTGGTCTGCCCCCTCTTCGACGGGCCGAAGCCGCACGTCGGCGGTCCCATCACGCCGGCGGCCGCGGTCCCCACGGTGATGATCGGCGGGATGCCGGCCGCCGTGGCCAACGCCATCCCGGGCGGGATCGTCTGCGTGTCACCCGCCCCGAACGGGGTCGCCGCGGGCAGCGCGACCGTGCTGATCGGTGGGTTCCCGGCCGCGCGACTGGGTGACCTGAGCATGCACGGCACACCCATCGCGCCGGGGCCCGGATGCCCGACGGTGATCATCGGTGGCTGATCGTCCGGTCGCCTGACCGGATCGCCGCGGGACCTCCGACGACAGCGCACGGAATCCGCGATTCGTCATCTGCGGACGGACCCAGGTGGCTGTGTCCGCGGATTCGGGCCTATTGTTCGATCCATGTCGCAGTTCCTGATTCGTGAGGCAGCCGAGCTCTTGGGCGTCAGCGACGACACGGTGCGCCGGTGGATCGACTCCGGTGCGTTGCCGGCCGCCAAGAACGAGGTCGGCCGGAAGGTGATCGACGGGGTGGCGCTGGCAGAGTTCTCGCGCACCCACGGGGCGGCTCCGGCCCCGGACCCGTCCGCGGTGGCCAGGTCGGCCCGAAACCGTTTCGTCGGTCTGGTCACCAAGGTCGTGATGGATGGGGTGATGGCGCAGGTCGAGATGCAGTGCGGCCCGCACACCGTGGTGTCGCTGATGAGCAGCGAGGCCGCCCGCGACCTGGAACTGCAACCCGGCCGGTTGGCCGTGGCCGTGGTCAAGGCGACCACGGTGATCGTCGAGACCCCTGGAGGTCATTCGTGAGTTGTTCACCGTCCCGGCGCTCGGTGCGGGCGGCGGTCGCCGTCGCTGCGGCCTCCTGCCTGGCCCTGCTGGCCGCATGTTCGGGCAGCAGCAGCTCAGGCTCGACCAGCGCCACCACCTCGGCTGCGGCATCCGCATCCGCATCCGCGTCGGGGTCGCCGTCGAACGCGTCGGAATCCTCCGGCGCGTCCTCCAGCGCGGCCGCGTCGGCGGCACCCGGGGCGACCGGGACCCTCACGGTGTTCGCGGCGGCGTCGCTGACCAGCACGTTCAACGAGCTCGGAGAGCTGTTCGAGCAGCAGAACCCCGGCACCACCGTGACGTTCAACTACGCGGGTTCGTCGGACCTGGTCACCCAGATCACCAACGGCGCGCCCGCCGACGTGTTCGCCTCGGCCGACGAGAACAACATGAACAAGGCGGTCACCGCCGGGGTGGTCGCCGGTACCCCGGTGAACTTCGCCAGCAACATCCTGACGATCGTGACCAAGCCCGGAAACCCGAAGGGCATCACCGGTTTCGCAGACCTGGCGAACCCGGATCTGCAGGTCGTGGTCTGTGCGCCGCAGGTGCCCTGCGGGTCGGCGACGGAGAAGGTGGAGCAGAACACGGGGGTCACGCTGACCCCGGTGAGCGAGGAATCTTCGGTCAAGGATGTGCTGGGCAAGGTGACCGACGGTGACGCGGATGCCGGCCTGGTGTACGTCACCGACGCCAAGGTCGCCGGGGACAAGGTCACCGAAGTGCCGTTCCCGGAGGCCTCCACGGTGGTGAACGTGTACCCGATCGCGGCGCTGACCGGGGCCACCCAACCGGAGCTGGCCGCCGGCTTCATCGAACTGGTCACCGGTCCGGAAGGGCAACAGGTGCTCAAGGACGCCGGCTTCCAGCCGGCCCCCTGACCGAGAATCGGTTCATGACCGCCGGATCGGTTCCCGCCCGCCTGCGGCGGCGGGCGGGAACCGGGTCCGGCCTTCCCCGTTGGGTGTTCCTGCCCGCCGCGGCCGGCGGCATCTTCATCGTCCTGCCGCTGGTCGCGATGCTTGCCCGTGTCCAGTGGGCCCAGTTCTGGACCCTGATCACCTCGGACTCGTCGCTCGCCGCACTTTGGCTGAGCCTCAAGACGTCCACGGCGAGCACCATCCTGTGCCTGCTGCTCGGCACTCCGATGGCGCTGGTGCTCGCCCGCGCGACCTTTCCCGGACTTCGGCTGGCACGGTCCCTGGTCCTGCTGCCGCTGGTTCTTCCCCCGGTGGTGGGCGGCATCGCGCTGATCTACACCTACGGCCGGTTGGGTCTGTTGGGCGGCTACCTGGACCTGCTGGGGATCCGAATCGCGTTCACCACCACCGCGGTGGTGCTGGCGCAGACATTCGTGGCGCTGCCGTTCCTGGTGCTGAGCCTGGAGGGATCGCTGCGCACCGCGGGCCGCCGGTACGAGGCGGTCGCGGCCACGCTCGGCGCGAACCCGACCACCGTGCTGCGGCGGGTCACGATCCCGCTGGTGCTGCCCGGATTGCTGTCCGGTGCCGTGTTGTCATTCGCCCGGGCGCTGGGTGAGTTCGGCGCGACCCTGACGTTTGCCGGCAGTCTGCAGGGCGTCACCCGCACCCTGCCGCTGGAGATCTATCTACAGCGGGAGACCGACGCCGACGCCGCCGTCGCGCTGTCCCTGGTGCTCGTCGTCGTGGCGGTGCTGATCGTGCTCGCCACCAGGGGCCGCCGCAGCGAGGGTGCACTATGAGCCGGGTCGAGCCGCCCGTGCCGGCCGGGGCGGTCGACCTCACCGCGACGATCGCTGAACGCGGCACCGACCTGCAGCTGCGGGTCGAGCCGGGGCAGGTGATCGCGGTGCTCGGGGCGAACGGAGCGGGCAAGTCCACCCTGCTGTCCCTGTTGTCCGGCCTGCTGCACCCGGACACCGGTCGGATCACCCTGGACGGGCAGGTGCTCGTCGACACCGCCGCCGGGCTCTGGGTGCCGCCGCATCGTCGGAAGGTGGTGCTGCTGGCCCAGCAGGCCCTGCTGTTTCCGCACCTGACCGCGGGCGCCAACGTCGCGTTCGGTCCACGCAGTCAGGGCATGGCCCGGCGGGACGCCCGGGCCGCCGCCGACCGATGGTTGGCCGCGGTCGACGCCCACGAGTTCGCCGATCGAAAGCCCGCGCAGCTGTCCGGTGGGCAGGCCCAGCGGGTCGCGATCGCCCGGGCCCTGGCCGCCGATCCCGCCCTGCTGCTGTTGGACGAGCCGATGGCCGCCCTCGACGTTGCCGTCGCGCCGGCCCTACGGCAGCTGATGCGCCGGGTGCTCCGGGACGCCCGCCGGACCGCGCTGCTGGTCACTCACGACCTGATCGACGCGCTCACCCTGGCCGATCGCGTCGTGGTCGTCGAAGCCGGCCGGATCGTCGAGGACGGCCCCACCCGCGCGGTGCTCGCCGAACCCCGGTCGCCGTTCACCGCGCGGATCGCCGGCCTGAACCTCGTCGCGGGGACGACCGACGGGCACGACCTGATCACCGACGCCGGCACCCGCATCGTCGGGTTGGTCGATCCCACCTGCCAGCCCGGGGAACCGGCGGTCGCCGTGTTCCAGCCGAACGCCGTCGCCGTGCACCTGAGGGAACCGACCGGGAGCCCCCGCAATCACCTGCCGGTTACGGTCACCGAGCTCGAGCCGCGGGGCGAGATCGTCCGCGTGCACACCGCGCCGATCCCGGGGGCCACGGGGCTGCTTGCCGACATCACCGTCGCGTCGGCGGCCGACCTGGAGCTGCAGCCCGGCGAGCGGGTCCATTTCGCGGTCAAGGCGACCGAGGTACAGATCCACTCCGCGGCGGGCGTGACGAACACCACACCCTCCTGACGTTCGGCTTGCGTCCACCGGAGCGGCCCGCAGCCGAAACGCCAAGGCCCTTTCCGCGCCGCACGTCCCGGCCGGCCTCGGGTCGGCCGACGGTCGGTCGAGGTCAGGACGGTCCGATCGTCCCTACAGTGGCGATCCGGAGCCGCTCATCGGGGCGGCATTCACTCGGAGGAGAAACGAATGCGCCTGTCCACCCGCAACCAGCTGTCCGGCACCGTCACCGAGGTCACCCTCGGCTCGGTGATGGCCACCGTCAAGGTCCGCCTCGACGGCGGCGAGCAGGTCGTCACCGCGTCCATCACCAAGGAGGCCGCCGTGGAACTGGGCCTGGCCGAGGGCACCAGGGCAACCGTGCTGATCAAGTCCACCGAGGTCATGCTCGGCGTCGACTGACCCCACCCGGACCACACCGAGATCAGTCGCGAGGCCCGGCGAGCAGCGCCTCCTCCTCCGCGAGGACCTCGGGCTTGCCGTCCACCCCGATCTCGGTGAGCGGCGCGACGGGTTCACCGGACAGGACGGCCTGCATCCGTTGCTTGTCGAGCCGGCCTTCCCAGTTCGCGACGACGAACGTGGCGACGCAGTTGCCGATCAGGTTGACCGACACTCGCATCGAGTCCATGATCCGGTCCGCGCCGAGGAGCAGTGCGACGGCCGCGACCGGGATGGCGCCGTGTCCGATCGCCGCGACCGTGGCGGACAGGGCCAGGAACGACGACCCGGGCACCCCGGCCATGCCCTTGGACGTGAGCATCAGGACGAGCACGGCGGTGATCTGTTCGCCCAGCGACAGATCGACTCCGAGGGCCTGGGACAGGAACAACACACAGATCGAAAGGTAGAGGGTCGCGCCGTCGAGGTTGAACGAGTAGCCGGTCGGCACCACGAGGCCGGTGACGGCACGGTCGCAGCCGGCGTTGGTGAGCTTGACCATGATCCGGGGCAGCACGACCTCGGTGGAAGCGGTCCCAAGCGCCAGGAACAGTTCGTCCTTGATGTAGACGATCATCCTCCACAGGTTCACCCCGGCGAACACCTTGACGATCACACCCAGAATCAGGATGAACAACACCGCCGCCAGATAGCAGCAGGCGATGAGTTTGCCGTAGCTGCTCAGCGACTCGATGCCGTACTGGCCGATGATGTAGGCCATCGCGCCGAAGGCCGCCAGCGGCGCGAGTTTCATGATCCAGCCGATGATGGCGAAGAAGATGTGGCTGGACTGATCGATGACCTTGTACAGGGTCCTGGACTTGGCCGCGAACTTGGCCATCGCCAGACCGAAAAGGACCGCGAAGAACAGCACCTGCAACAGGGCGTTGTTGGCGAAAGCGGACATCACCGACGTGGGAACGATGCTGAGCAGGAACTCGACCGTGTGCGGCAACGACCCGTCGCCGGTCCTCTCGGCGATCGCCTCGGCGCCCGTCGCGAGCGTTTCCGGGTCGATCTGGAAGCCGCTGCCCGGTTTGACGACGTTACCGACAACCAAGCCGAACAGCAGCGCGAAGGTGGTGACCACCTCGAAGTAGATCAGCGCCTTCACGCCGATCCGGCCGACCGCCTTCAGATCACCGACGTGAGCGATACCGATCACGACGGTGAAGAAGATGATCGGCGCGATGGTCATCTTGATGAGCTTGATGAAAGCGTCTGCAAGCGGCTTCAAGCTCGCCCCGAAATCGGGCCAAATCCATCCGACCAGAATGCCCAGCACAATGGCCACAATCAGTTGCACGAACAGCGACCGATACAACCGGCGTTTGGGCTTTGCAGCCGCAATCTGCGCCGGAGCTTCCGGAACCTGCACCATCTCTTCCCCTTCGGTGCCAACGACCCAACTTGTCGCCGTGACCCTGTCAGCGGGCTGTGAACCGATCGTGACCCGTCAGTAACGATCGGATCAACTCGAATCATTGTCGGCGCGATTCGTGATCGCCGCCGAAACATCCGCGAAACGAAGCGCGGCAGAATCGGACAAATTCGCAAAGTGTCGTCCTGCGGATCAGTATCTGCTGCTTTCCGGATCATGGCAAGGCCGACATTCCGGCCTTGCCCGAACCGGTCGCCTGCTCGAATTGCGGCGAGTGCCGGCCTGGTGAGAGCGCCGAGTTGTCAGATCACGGTGACGATCATCGACAGCACCAGGCTCAGCGACAAGGAGACCGACAGGATCGTGACGGCGAGTTGCTCGTCCAGCTTCTCAAGTGACGCGAAGGTCACGACGGAGAAGCCGATGGGTGCGATGCCCAGCAGCAGCATGATGGTCCGGTCGATGCCCTGGAGGTCGAAGGCGAGGATCAGGCCGACGGCGACGAGGAGGCCGGCGGCGAGGCGGACGCCGACCGCGACGATTGCCCTGCCTATCGGACCGCCCGAGGGTTGGAACAGGATTCCGACTGCAAGCGGGATGATCACACCGGTGGCGCCGCCGAAGACGGCCAGCGAATCGTGGATCGGCGCGGGGACCTCGACGCCGATCAGGTTGACGGTGACGCCGAGAGCGATCGCCCACAGTGCCGGGCTGCGGGCCAGGCGGACGACCAATGCCCCACCCCCGGTGCGCCGGGTCGGGTTGCCGCGGATTGCCATGACGTAGACCCAGCTGAAGGTGAATACGGTGTTGACCGCATCGAAGCCGGCGAGCCGCACCACGCCCTCTGCGCCGTACAGGGCCTGGATGAACGGGAGCTCGAAGGCGCTATTGGCGATCATGCAGCCGGAGATGATGACCGCGGCCTGGGTCGGGGGGTACCGAAGCCGTCGGGTGGCCAGCCAGGCCAGTGCGAACCCGACGATGTTGAACAACGCGGAGGACAGCGGGAACACCGCGAACGTGGCGCTGAAGGACACCGTGGACAGCGAGGTGAACATCAGCGCCGGCAGGCAGACGTAGAAGATCAGCCGGAACAGGAAGTCGCCGTCGCGGTGCTCGGCCACCCGGAAACGGCGCAGCATGAACCCGCCGACGAACCCGACGATGACCGGCAGGATCTTGACCAGGGTGTCACCCATCGGCGCCGCTACTCCGTCTCGTCACCACGCGTTGTTGATCACCGAGGCGTGCGACGACGCCGAACGGTCCGGTCGGGACCCGGCCGGCGGCCTCGTCCAGGAGCCGGCGGCATCCGAGACCTGCGAGTAGGTCGCGGTCCTCAGCCGGCGACGAAGGTCTGGCGGAGCTCGCCGACTCCCTCGACCCGGCTGACCACGACCTCCCCGGATTGCAGGAACCGCTGCGGGTTCCGACCCAGACCGACCCCGGACGGGGTGCCGCAGAAGATGATGTCGCCCGGGAGCAGCGGGGTGACTCGGGACAGGCCCTCGATCAGCGCGGGCACGCCGAACAGGAAATCCCGGGTGCGGCCGTGCTGAACCGTTTCCCCGTCGATCGTGCATTCCAGTTCGATGTCGTCACGGTCTGTGAACTCGTCCGGGGTGACCACCCATGGGCCGACCGGCGCGAATCCGGGGAACGACTTGCCGAGGCTGAACTGCGGGGCCGGGCCGGAAAGCTGCGTGATCCGCTCCGAGATATCTTGCCCTGCAGTCAGTCCCGCGACGTATGACCAGGCATCGGCCGCCGCGACCCGCTCGGCACGCCGGCCGATCACCACAACGAGCTCGACCTCCCAGTCCACATTCCCGCCGGACGGGATCGCCACGGTGGTGACGGGTCCGGACAGCGCAGTTCGGAACTTGGTGAACACCGGCGGGAATACGTCGGGCACCGCATAGTTGGATTCCCTGGCGTGCTCCGTGTAGTTCAGCCCGATGGCGAAAACCTGTGCGGGTGCGGGCGTCGGTGGACCAAGATCCTCCGGCCGGAACGGCAACGGATCCCCGGTGGCGCCGCCGGCGTGTATCCAGCCGACGAACTCGTCCCATCGCTCGTATATCGCCTGCGGGTCCGAGCCGAATCGAGAGCCGGAGGACGTCTCGACGTCGATGGCCCCGGCATCGGTGAACAGGGTCAGTCGTCCTGAGAGGTTTCCGATGCGCATGCGTCCCTCTTCCTCGTCGTCGGAGCCGTGCCAGGCAGCGCGGGCCGGCCACCTTCCGATCGATACCGTAGGCCAGATTCGATGTTGAGCACAAGAGAGCGACCAAGATAGAGATTTCGACATTGATTGCATGGTTCGACCCTGTTAGGTTGCTCGCATGGCCTCCGTCAAGGCTCCGACGCGCGTGGACCGGGTGTACGGCGAGCTGCGCGGCGACATCCTCGGCGGCAGGCAGGAGCCCGGGTCCAGGCTGCCGTTCGCCGAGCTGGCCAGCCGGTATCGGGCGAGCATGGGAGTCATTCGTGAGGCGCTGACCCGTTTGCAGGGCGAGGGGCTGGTCGAAGCCGAGCCTCAGTCGGGTTTCCGGGTGATCTCGGTATCCCCGCAGAGCCTTCGGGATCTGACCGAGGCGCGGCGCGCCATCGAGATCCTGGTCCTGCGCAGCGCCGTCGAGAACGGTGATCTCGCCTGGGAATCCGCCCTGCTGGCCGCGCACCACACCCTCGCCCGGACCCCGCCGCAGGCCGATGAGGATGCCGACCGGCTCGGTGACAGGTGGTTCGCCGCGCATGCCGAGTTTCATCGCGTGCTGCTCGCGGGCTGCCCCAACCCGGTGATGCTGGGGGTTGCATTGTCGCTGCGCGACGCGGCGCAGCTCTATCACCGGCTCTCGGTGTCTTACGACCGGACCAATCGCGACGTCGCCGGCGAGCACCAGGCGATCACCGACGCGGCGCTGGCACGTGACGCCGACACCGCCGCAGAGCTTCTCAGGGTCCACATCCAGCGAACCACCGACATCCTGCTCGCACACGGAGTCTGACCTCACCGGCGCCCGCGCGGCGCGGTTGTCCGGGCCAGGAACGACGACGTCGAGTGCTATTCCCGATGCTGCACGATGTTGAAGACGTTGCCGTCGGGGGCACGAACGAAGAACCTGGTCACGCCCCACGGCTCGGTGGTCATTGGATGCACGATCTGGTATCCGCGCTGCCGGGCCTGCTCGAGGGCAGCGTCGATGTCATCGACCCTGACCGAGACCACCGGATTCTCCGGAGCAGTCGCATCCCGGGTGAGGATCTGGAGGTTGGCCCCCGTGTCCGGCGATGTGTAGCGGGCCACCCAACCCAGGTTGAACTCCTCGACGCTCAACCCGAGGTAGTCCGTGTAGAAGGTCCTTGCCGCGCCGACATCGGGCACGGAGATGTCTGCGATGACGCCGGTGACACGCATTTCTCCTCCTCGAGGGCAGACAGGCCGTCACGATCAGTCTGGCAGGCGGATCTGACCACCCGGCTCGGGATGGCACAGATCCTGCGGCCCGCCGCCCGCGCGCCCCGGCGGGCGGTCAGCCGCTGATGCTCAGGCCGCGCGTCTCCTTCATCGCATAGGTGCTGAGAAGGCTGACCAGGGACAACAGGGCGAGCATCAGGCCGATGGCCCAGGCGCCGTAGGCGACCAACAGACCGCTGGCGACCAGCGGGGGAACCGCACCGCCGACGATACCGGCCAGATTGAATGCCAGGCCGGCGCCGGTGTAGCGGAACCGGGTGTGGAACTGCTCGGGGATGAAGGAGGCCATCGGGCCGTAGGTGATGCCGAGGATGCCGAAGGTGCCCATGATTCCGACGATGAGCAGGATCGGTGAGCCGGTATCGAGCAGGGGCATGACGGCGAACGACCACGGGACGGCGAGGATGAAGCCGAACAGGATGATCGGCCGTCGGCCCAGCTTGTCGCACTTGGCGGCCGAGATCACGGTGAAGAGGATCATGGCGAGGGCACCGAGGGCGCCGGCCAGCAGGACGAGCCAGCGGGGATGATGCAGCGTGCTGCTGGCGTACCCGGTGAGATAGGTGCCGCCGATGAAGCTGAACGTGAAGACGCCGACCATGCATCCGGAGCCCAACAGGACCTGCTTGGGCTGACTGCGGAACAGGTCACCCAACGGCACCTTGGCCAGCGAGTGGGTGTCCTTCTCCTGCTTGAAGACTGGGGTCTCCTCGATGTTGAGCCGGACATAGAGCGCGACCGCGACCAGGACGATGCTGAACAGGAAAGGCAGCCGCCAACCCCAGGCGAGGAAGGCGTCGCTGGTCTCGCCGATGGTGGCGCTGACCACCAGGAAGATCAGGTTGGTCAGCAGAAGGCCGGCACCCACCCCGAGTTGGGTGAACATGCCGTAGAAACCTCGCTTCTCGGGCGCCGCGTACTCGGCGCTGAGCAGGGCGGACCCGGCCCATTCCCCGCCGACCGCAAAGCCCTGGGTGAAGCGGAGCAGGACCAGCAGTATCGGGGCGCCGATGCCGATCGCCGAAGCCGGGGGAATCAGGCCGACCGCGATGGTCGACACACCCATGATCAGCAGCGTGGTCACCAGGGTGCGCTTGCGACCGATCCGGTCACCGAAGTGGCCGAAGACGGCGGCCCCGACGGGGCGGGAGAAGAAGGCGACCCCGAACGTGGCGAAGGACAGCAGCGCCGCGATGGTCGGCGTCTGCTCCGGGAAGAAGACCTTCGGGAAGACCAGTGCGGCGGCGGTGCCGTAGATGTAGAAGTCGTAGTACTCGATGCCGGTGCCCACGAAGCTGGCGAAGGCCACCCGTTTCATCGTCCTGCGGGACGGGGGAGCCGTCTCGTCAACGCCGGCGCTACTGCTCATCGCGTGCATCTCCTTTGATGTCGGGCAGTGTGCCGAGCACCCGGGATCGACGAAACGGAAGTCTGCCGGGCCAGGACCGGGTGGTGACCGTCGACCGCTCCGAGTGTCGCGGCGGGGTGCTCTGGTGGGTCCGAGCACACCGGGCCGCCTTGGCCTCGGGGGTGCATCTCACGTTGCGTGACGGTTGTCTCGGACATCGTGGCCAGTGTGACACGAGCAAATCCGGGTCAGCGGACCTACCCCGGGAGGGCGTGAAGGACCCCAAGGACATGGTCAACGTAAGGTCGACACCAAGATCCGCCCGTCGTCGTGCCGGTCGTGGACCATGATCGTCGATGACGGGGAAGATTCCGCTTGGCTGGTCGTTCACCCGCTCGATGGGTGGGAATCCCAGGTCGATCGAGCGTCGACGTTCGGGATCACGCAGGATGCCGCAACATTCATTGCTTGAGTGGTGAGTCGAGCCGCGGATGTTTGATGTCCAGGTATTCAGGTTGCCCCACCGACAGCGCTGCCATCTCCTCTACGGCCTTGAGCATTCCGGTGGTGGCTGCTTGCGCTCGCCCTCGCGAGCGGCCTCCTCGGAGGTGAAGTGGACGACCATGGTCCACCTGCCGTCCTCGTGACCCACCGTGACGCTGCCCAGGATTTCCGGCCGGAACGACCGCATGTCCGGCTGGTCCTGCTTCATCATTTCTCGGGCTCGTTCCGGATCCCTGGTCTGGCCGGACATGACCTGCACGAAGGTCGCGGCGTCGGGGTCGCCGGAGGTCTCGACCCACTCCTCGGTGCCGTCCTGGAACCTGGCGTCGTCGATCAGCCCGTCCATCTGAGCCCACCACTGGCCATGCTCGGGTCGTCTCACCCTATGCGGACAAATCGGTCAGCACCAGGGAAGTAGACGCGTCGGGCGTTGTCACGACCGATGAGAGTGGCCACGCGGATGGTGTCGTCGAGCGACCATTCGCCGTCGTCGAGCCACCGGGACAGCACCGCGGTCAGCCCTCGTCTCCACAGGACCGCCCCGAGCAGGTGGAGTTCGGGTGGGCCCCAGGCGTCGGAGGAATAGAGCACCTTGGCGAACGGGGCGAGTTCCAGTGCCTCGGCCAGGATGGTCGGCGACGCGGCGCCGGTGTAGTTGACCGCGAGCCCGACGTCGAAGTAGACGTGGGGGAACGCCTGGGCCAGGAAGCCGGCCTGCCGATGGAACGGGTAGCAGTGCAACAACATCAGATCGGTGCCGGCGGGCTCGACCGCCCTGATCCAGTCGACAAGCCGGAGGGGATCGCAACGCCGGAGGTCGAGGTCGGGGTCCCCGTAGCCGACGTGCAGCTGGAGCGGTAGCCCGGTGTCCACAGCCTGCCAGAGCAGCATCCGCAGCAGGACCGGGTCGGTGACCCGCGGGGTCGACCCGTCGTCCAGCGTGCGGAGCCATTCGCCGGCCGCTCGCCGAACCTCCGCCGGGTCCGGCCGAGCGGGGTCGAAGACGAACCCGTGCCGGTAGGCGACGATCGACTTGAGACCGACGGCCGATCCGGTGGCGTTGCGCAGGGCGTCGGTGAATCGGATCTGCAGGGTGGCCGCGTCGCCTTCCAGCGCGATACCTTCAAGAACCGTTTCCAGCCGGACGATCTCGTCGACCGATGCGCCGGGCACCCGGCTGCGGAACCGGTCGAGGTCCAGCAGAGTGCCGCCGCCGAAGCCGGTATCGATCATCCAGCGCTCGACCCCGGCGGCACCGAGCAGTCGCCGGTCGACCTCCTCCTGGGACAGGGCCTGCCGCGCGGCCCAGTAGACGTCGATGTCTGCGTGCGGGGACAACCCGAGCAGCGGGGCACAGTGTCGGCGCACCGCGAAGCCGACCTGGGTGTCGAACGGCGACGTGCCGCGGGCAGCCGCGCGGTCGGACTCGGTCAGCAACTGGCCGAACTCGTCGAGGGACGGCGGGCCGGTCAGGCAGGAATGGACATGGTGGTCCACGAGCGGTAGTGCCGCGATGGCGTCGGCCAGATCAGTGGACATCGGCGAGCCCGCCGGTCACCACGCCCATCAGGCACCCTCCGCGTCCTTCATGCCTCGGGATTGTCGCGGAGAATGCCCCGGGTGTCACGGATCAGGTTCTCCGGGCTGGGTGGTCCGCCCATCCCGGTGGGTACCCCGGACCGGGTCGACCGATCGCTCTCGAATCGAAGGGTCGACCCGCGGGAGTCAGGGTCCTGGGCGCACCCCTCGCCGGCGACCGTAGACGCCGACGACGAGAGCGACCGCCAGGACGGCCACCCCGAGTTGGACCAGGAGTTCGAGCCAATCGATGCCGCTGGTCTGAGTGGGGATGCCAAGCGCGCGGGCGATGAACGTCCCCAGGATGGCGGCTGCGATCCCTATCAGGATCGTCAGCCAGATCGGCAGGTTCTGCCGGCCCGGCAGAATCAGTCGGGCAAGGGCACCGATGATGGCACCGATGACGATGGCAGAAATGATGCCGGTGACGGTCATGACATCCTCCGATCCGCGGGCTGGCACCCACCCTCCTAAGGTGACCGTTCCTGCCGGGAGCCAAACCGAAGGGCGACCCCAGATCCCCGAGCTCGAACGCTCCATGAGACTCGGTGCCCCCGCGAACGTCGAGGATATGGGGATGAGCGGTGCTCGGGCCCACCGCGACCGGGGTCATTGATGCGGCCGGCAAGGCTGGCGACGGCCCGCGCTACCCGATCTTGCGGGCGTGGCCCCGCGCACCTATGTCGAAGAATTCTCGATCCGGCGTTCCGGTGGACAGACGGTTCAGAAAAGAGCCTATGCCGGCAGAGCCGGTGCCATAGTCGTTCGATACCCTTGCCAATGACCGTCCCGGAAACGCCAGCCCTCCTCGACGATCGAACCCGAAACGAAGAATAGCGTCCGCCACCGCGTGCGCATGTTCACAGAATCGTGCGTTTCCGGTTGCGACGAAGACGTCAAGCATGAACTCGCCGATGCCGGCCAGACCGATGAACTGCCCGGGAACGACGCTGTGGACCACGAAGTTCTCGTCTGCCAGGTCTTGGGCGGTCTTGAACCAATCGTCCCGCTCCAGCAGGTTCGCGCACCGAAGTAGGACCGCACCTATGCCGGCCGAGCCATGGATCCAGTACGGATAGACGATGGAACCGTCGAGGTGCTGCCGCCACTGCCGTCCCACGCCGGTCGTCACCGCATGATCGAGATCGAACTCCATCGCCGACACGGCCGAGTCGGCCCAGCGCCGCTCCCGGGTATGCGCGAACAATTGCGCGAGGAACAGTGCTATTCCACTGGACCCGTAGCCGTATCCGTGATGAACCTTGGCGTCAAGCGAGGTGGTCCAATAGCTGCCGACCGTACCGCGCTCCGCCAGAGCAAGTAGATGGGCGCCTGCCCGCTCGGATTGATCGACCCAGCGACCGTCACCGGTTGCCTGGTACATCTGCAGGCAGGCGAACCCCCACCCCGCGACTCCAAGATAGAAGCCGGGATCGGCGAAGAGTAGTGGTGATCGCAAGGCTTGGTCGAGTAGTGCTTCTGCTTCGCTGGTCAATCCAAACCGTAAGAACGCCAACGATATCCCGGCCAATCCGGTGAACAGGCCGGGTGGATACTGATCCAACGTGATCGGCTGGTGACGAATCCAGTCCAGAATCGCGGACGGCACACCTTTGCTGTCTGCGTCGTGGAGGAACATCGCGGTTCCGCAGGCTCCATACGCCACGCTCAACGGGCTCGTGCTGAAGACCGTGTAATCAGCGGGCCACAGACAATCAGTCCGTTCGAACTCGGCAGTGCGGAGAATGTGTTCGCGGATTCGAATCACACTGGTTTCCAGCGTAGTCCCTTCCGAGGGACGATCGCGGCGAGGAGGCTGCCGGGCAGGTTCTGGCGTTGGGCCACCGGCCGCCAGGCCGGAAAGTCTCGTCACCGCCGACTCGGCATTTCCCACCTCGAGATCAGCCAGTACTCCCGGGATCTCCGGAGGGAGCCCATGATCGACCATGGCATTGACAAACTCGTGTTGCGATCCCGGCTTGAGCGCCAGGAACTGGTTGATCGGCACGAGCAGGCTGAGCAACACGCGCCCGAGCGCGAATATATCGTCCTGCGGCCTGGGATCTCGGTTTTCCAGCACCCGGGCCTCGTCCAAGAAACCGGGTGTAGCCCATACCTGGGCGTGGTCGCGCAGGTCGGCTTCACCGTGGATCGCAATGGCACTCTCGAAGTCGATCAAGGAGATGCTTTGATCCGCGGGGTTGATCATGATGTTGCGTGGGGACAGGTCGCCAAGGACTATGCCTCGGCGATGTACCGCGGTGAGCAGCTTAATCAGTTCAAGAGCGACCGCCGCGAAACTCGTGACGAACGGCTCCAGGCGACCGGGACGATGTATGTAGGGGGCAATGATTCGATCTTCCTGGGCGAAGTAACTCTCGAGCGTGATGCCGGCGGCCCTTCCTTCGACCAAGAATCGGTGTTCCCATTCGTCGAACAGGTCGATCGCGGCCGGTATGCCGGGTACACCACGTAGGTGGCGCAAGGTCGAGTACTCCCGCTGCAGGAAATACGGGGCGTCCCTCACTCGATCTCCAACACGCCAGCAGTTCGTACCGGGGCGCGCTTCCTTGATGACCACCGGAGTGCCGGTTACGTCATCGATCCCTTCGTACACTCCGCCGGAATTGCTGTAGTAGAGGGCTCCGTCAATACGATACCTTCCGGCGAGCCGCACGTCGGCGTCCGCTTCCGGGTCAGGCGCGACCATGGCGAAGGGCTCAGAAACCCAGGGTGGGAGCCGATAGTACGGAAGCCGCTCGTCATCGACGAACCCTCCATCGGGCGCGATCAGGTGTAGCGATGTTGTTCCGTCCGCGCGTAGACGCCGGATTGGTCGGAATCCACCGTACCGGTAATGCAGAACTCGGCTATCTCGGTAGCGCCGATCGGACAGAATGTAGGGCCCGGAGAGGGCACGGTCCCCGGTCAGTCGATACAAGTCTTCAAGCGCCGCCTTGAACTGCGGCAAGTTCGCCGGGTAGATCGTAACGAACTTCCCGGAGTTGCCACGCGGGAACTGTTTCGAATTGAGCAAGGCGAAGATCACCGGATCAGCGGCCACTTTGAAGCTCATGCGCTGCTCGGCGCAGTACCCGGCTGTTATTGCGATAAGCTCCGTCGTCACCGACGGGATGGCCGAGAGATGTATCTTGAAACCTTGAGTCGAGTAGTCGGGCTCTGGTGGTGGCGCATCGGGTTGGCAGTGTAGCCAGATTCCGTCGCGTTGCAGACGCCAATCCTTCGGAAGTAGATCGGCAAGCAATCGCTGATAGACCGGCAGTATTGCGTAGCGGGCGACGGACTCGTACCGATCCGGGTCGGTCAGCGTGAATATTGAATCGCCTGGCCATCCTCCGGGCGCGGGCACCTCCTACCCTACTGCCGTTTCCTCATCAAGCGGAACCTGGCAGGCAACGCTGCCTGAACTGCAGTGATTGCTTTGGGTGCTGTGCCCGTCATCTGTGACGCCAAGCTCGTCGAGCATTGATTGCGAGATTCTGAACCGCTGGAGGCTCAGGATCTTGTGCAAGGGATCCGACAACGCACGGAGCGCGTCAATCTCCTCACGGGAGAACGCAGGTTCCGTCATAAGAGTCACTCACTTCGCTCATGATCGCGGGGCGGCCTCGGTCGGCGAGTCGCACGCGACCTCCTCCGACCGGGGACACGCCAACTCAAGGATTAATATATGCGGACAGCGATCGCGCCGTCGTCCTCCGGACTCAGGCGGGTAGGACCGTTGCGTCGTCAAGGGGAATCGTGCAGCCGATGCTTCTCGAGCTGCAATGGTTGCTCTGTGTGCTGTGTCCGTCGTCGATCACCCCGAGCTCTTCATTCACCGTCGAATTCAGCTTGAAACGCTGCAGGCTGAGGATCTTGCTCAGTGGGTCGGCGACCGCTCGTAGCGCCTCGATCTCCTCGGGAGAGAAACTCGGTTGGGTCATGAAGATTCCCCTTTCGTCGTGATCATCGACAATCTTTGAGGATAGCCGTCGCGTACCGTACCGTCAACGATTTTGTGGTGTCGAGGCTGACCTTCGTGCAGTGTCCGGCTATTACTGCCGGCCGAGGTCCATGATCAGGATGACTGCCACCGGCGTCGGTAGCGGCAGGGGTTGGCTCGGCCCCTCGTCGCTCGAACCGGCGCTATCGGTGATTTTCCGTGTTCTGCGAATAGGTCGGCTCGGATTCCTGATCGGGCCTGGCGGTGCGCGCAGTTCGCGGCCGAGTTCGGCTCGAGCATCGAACCGACGGGACGGCCTGCCCGTTCTTGATCGCATCGCCCCGCATCAACCGAGCAGGATCGGACGGCACGGCGGCCAGCAACAAGATGGCGGGCGATCGAGTCTCCTGCCACCTCCGGGGGTCGTCCCATGTGGTGACTCTTGCGCTGTCCCGCCCATACCGCAATGGTCGGGGCACAACGGCTCGAGTCCGTCGACCGGTTGTGTAGGGAGGAGATCTTGAATGGCATGCCGTCTCAGTGAGCTGGTGCTCGATTGTCGCGATCCTGAGGTTCTCGCCCAGTTCTGGTGCGAGGTCCTTGATTTCGTCGTGCTCGATCGCGATGACGACGGTTCGGTCGAGATCGGGCCGAGCGAAGGGTTCGGTGGTCCGCAACCGACGATCGTCCTGAGTCCCAGCGATGAGCCGGCGCAGGGTAAGTCCCGTCTGCACTTCGACGTCAACGCCACGGACCGCGACCAGGGTGCCGAACTCGAACGCCTGCTGAAGCTCGGCGCCCGCCCGGCCGACATTGGACAGACGGGCGCGGAGTCGTGGCATGTCCTTGCCGACCCCGAAGGCAATGCGTTCTGCCTGCTCAAGGCGCGCCTCGCGGCACTGTGACGCATATCGATCGCGTCCGGACAGCCTGACGGCAGTGGATCAGAGCGGCGGCGGTGTTGGCGTCGCAAGCGCGCCGATCTGCTGGAGGACACCGAGTTCGTCGCGTACCCCCCAGTGCTCTGCGAGCCGGTCGCCCTCGGTGCGGTAGACGTGCACGGTGGCCATGACATAGTCCCGGCCGGCGAACTCCGCGCCGTGCACGGACGCGACCGAAGTTCCGTGCGCGACGGCGCGCACCACGATGCGGTCGGAGGTGGCGAATTCGTCGAGGAGCTCGTAGCGGATGGACAGCACCTTCGTGACGAACGTCAGGATCGTGCGGTAGCCGTCGGGGCCGGGCGGGATCGGGAAGGGCGAGCCGTGATCGACGAAGTCCGCGGTCACGCACGACGGGATGCAGTCCAGATCCTTGCTGTTGATTGCGGCGAAGATTGCCCGGGCCGCCGGCAGGGCGGCGTTCGTCGCGGTGGGTGCTGCGATGGTCGTCATGCGGTCGTCACTTCCCCTATCATCCGGGATGGAATCACATTCCACTGGAAGTATGTTCCAACCAATGGAGCCGGATGTCAACCAGAAGCTACGACCGCACCAAACGCGCGGAGGCCGCTCGGCTGACCCGGCAGCGGGTGCTGGTGACCGCCGAAGGGCTGTTCCTGAGTGCGGGGTACCACGCGACCACCGTGTCGGAGCTGGCCCGGGCTGCCCGAGTGAGCCCGCAGACGATCTACAACACCTTCGGCGGAAAGCCGGAGCTGCTGAAGGCGATCTACGACGTCCGGCTGGCCGGCGACGACGAGCCGATCGCGCTCAACGATCGACCCGAGATCGCTCGGGTGCGGGCGCAAGGCAGCGCGGCAGCCACCCTCCGTGCATACGCGGGCGTCTCGCGGATGATCTTCGAACGGGTGGGTCCGCTGCTCGGCATGATCCTCGGCGAAGGCGCGGGAGGGGACCCGGAGCTCGCCGCGTTCCTGGCCACGGTCGATCGTGAGCGCCGGCTGGGGAACTCGGGGGTCGTCGGTCACATCGCCGATAGGTTCGGGCTCGGCGAGGGCGTCGGTCTGGAACCGGCCATCGATCACGTCTGGACGATGACCTCCGTTGACAACGCCGATCGTCTCGTCCGCCGGTGCGGGTGGAGTCTGGACGCCTACGAAAGCTGGTTGGCGGCAGGCCTGATCTCCGGGCTCCGCGACCTTCGCCGATAGGCCGCGAAGCGCAGCCGTTCGTCGGCGGATGCAGGAGGAGCAACGTCAGCTGGGACCGGAATCGCGGATCGCATCCTGGAACTGATCGAGGAGCGCCTCAGGCCTGCCCGACCTTCACGTTGGCCCGGTCGACGAACTCGAGGGACGTGGCCGCGACCTCGCGCCAGCCATGGTCGATCGTCAACGAGTGACCGCGGTTGGGCATTTCGATGAAATCGGTAACGCCCTCGTTGTGCTTGGCCTGGATCTTGTATGCGCTGTGCGCGGTAGCGTACGGAACGGTGTGATCGGCCTCGCCGGAGATGATCAGGAGTGGCCCACGCCCGGGGTTTCCCGTGTCTACCTTCGTCTCGGAGAACGGGTTGAGGTTCGCGGTCACGGCCTGGAAGATCGGGTTGCCTGCGGCGGCGACGTGGTAGGTGTCGTACAGTTCCCGAGCTTCCGCTTCATCGACCGCGTTCGCCCAGCCGTAGCTGAACTGGTCGAAGGTCAGGGTCACCGAGCGGCGCGTGTTGGCGGGGTTGCTGACGACGGGAAAGGCGCTCTTCAACGCCGCTACGGGGATCGGCAGCACACCCTGGAACGGTGCGGGATCGATCGCCACCGTTGCGACGGATGAACCCTGCCCCGCAATCTTCTGCGCGATGAGCCCGCCGAAGGAGTGACCCACGACCGCTGGGCGATTCTGGAGGCGACCGGCCACCTCCAAATAATGGTCAGTGACCTCCTGCACCATCTTCCGTGCGAAAACCTCCGGATTCTCACGTGCCTCAGCGACGGTGTCCGGGTCGTCCGGCCACCCGGGCGCGATCGTCGTGTAGCCGGCCTCCTCGAACGATGCCCGCCAGCGGTCCCAACTGCTTGATAGCAACCACAGTCCGTGCACGAACATCACTGGGCGCAGCCCGCTGGCGTTCGCCCGCACGATCTCGGCTTCCTCGTGATCCGTCAGACTCATTGTGTCCGCCTCTCCTCGTGCCTGCGGCTCGGCCCGGCGACGGGACAAACCCTTGACCGAAGCGTAAAAAGGCGCTGCACCAGAGCGCTTCGGTCGTCGGTACCTAGGTCTTCCGGAGACCTACCTAGGGTGATGCGACACTTGCCGAGTGCCACAAGAGGGCGTGTTCGTGGGACGTCGGGAGGAGCTGTCGCTGCTCGATGAGCTACGCAAGCGGCTCATCGAGCGTGGGTCCTCCCTGGTGCTGGAGGGGGCACCCGGTGTGGGCAAGACCGCGCTGGTCGAGCAGTTCGAGCGGAGCATCTCGAAGCGCAACATGCGCACGCTGCGGGCCTCGGGGCTGCCTGCCGAGTCGATCGCGCCATACTCCGGCCTGCATCTTCTGCTGCAGCCCCTTCTGGGTCGAGTTTCCGAGCTGCCCGCGCCTCAGCGTGACGCGTTGCGCACGGCGTTCGGCGTCGAGCGGGGCACTCCCCCGACGCCATTCCTCGCGGGGTTGGCGGCACTGACGCTCCTGTCGGATGAGGCAGAGAATCAGCCGTTGCTGATCGTCGGCGAGGACCTCCAATGGTTTGACCCGGCGTCGCGATCTGCATTGCTGATCGTCGCCCGCCGCATCGCATCCGATCCGATCCTGATGATCATGACCACGAGAAGCGGCGAAGACTGGACTGCCGACGGGATCAGGAGACTGGAGCTGTCGCCGCTGAACTTCATCGAGGCGAACGCGGTTCTTGACAATCGATCCGACCGGCCCGGGGGTGCGGTGCGACGGGCCCTGCTCGACCTGGCGGCGGGCAACCCACTCGCCCTCGTCGAGCTCTCCCCGTCCGAGGTGGTCTCCGGAGGTCCGGACGTCGTCCACCTCACCCGTCGGCTGGAGCGGGCCTTCGCCGGGCGTTACACCGAACTGCCGCAACCGACGCGGCTCACCGTCCTCGCGGCAGCCCTCATCGGACACGAATCGGCACATGAGGCGTCCGCCGCGGTGTCCCGAGTGCTGGGTAGAGACGCGGAACCCGACTGGCTGACCCCGGCCGTCGAAGCCGGCCTGATCGACGGCAATCCGGCTCGTATGCATTTCCGCCATCCTCTTGTGTGCTCGGCAGTGACGAGCGCCAGCAACCCCGCCGAGCGCGCGATGATGATGCGCGCCCTCATCCGCACACTCGACGACCCGGAACGCACGGTCTGGTGGCGAGCTGAGTTCGCCACCAGCCCAGACCCGGACCTGGCCGACGAACTCGATCGGAAGGCCAGCTCGAGCCTGGCCGCCAACGACGCCGCCCGTGCCACGCTTGCGCTTCGCCGAGCGGCCGACCTGACCGCCGACCCGCACGTCAGAGACGACCGCCTGGTCCGCGCCGCGGACGCCGCCAGGCACGCCGGTGCGCATCAAGTCGCCGCAGAACTGCTTCGGCGTGCCGGCGCTGAGCTCCAAGACCCCGGACTTCGAGCCCGAGCATCGTGGATTCGCGAATTGCTCCCGATCGGGGAGTCCGCCCTGATGCGTGGAGACTTCCGCCCCGCGCTCAACGCGGTCGACGCAATGCGCCGAACCGGGCAGACGGATGCGGCCCTGAAAGCGCTGCTCCTGTTGGCATCCAGTGTCTGGGATCACGAGACCGACGAACATCCCGGCGACCAGCTGGCAGCCGCGGTTCGCAGATTCGACCTTGATCCGAACGACCCTCGAATGCTGCTTCTTGCGGCGGTGGTCGAGCCGTCGCAACGCGCGGCCGAGATTGTGGCACGTGCCCGGCTTCTCCGTGACAGGGACTGCGGCGATCCGGAGACGGCGTGGCACCTGGGCTATGCACTCAACCTCAGTGGCGACGTGCAGCTCGCCGCCGAGTACCTCCGACAGTCTGTCGCAGGCCTGCGCAAGCGCGGCGATACGGTGCTGCTTCCGCACGCCCTCATGGGCCTCGCCTGGATCTGCTATCTCCTGGGCGAGTTCGCCGAGGGGCGGGCACTCATTGATGAATGCATCGACATCGCAATAGACCTCAACGATCCCGGGCTCGCAGCAGCAGCACGCCTGGGGCGCGCGTGGTACGACGCGACCGGTGGCGCCGCGCCGGACAGGGACGCTATCGCCGAGGCGTCACGCCTGGCCCCGCGCGCGCTGGACGCACGCGACCACCAGGCCACCCTGACACTCGCGGACGGGATGGCTGCCCTCGCCGCCGGTCGACCGCGAGATGCCCTGCCGGCGTTCCTCAGGCTCACCGATCCCGGCGATCCCGCCTACAAGCTGATGTTCCGCATCGTTTCCCTACCCGACCTGGTGGAAGCAGCCATTTCGGCGGGCGAGGCCGCCCTCGCGTGGGAGCAGCTAGGACTGGTGACCGAGGCGACCAAGGGATGGCATGCCGCGACGATCGAGGGCTCTCTCGGACTGGCGCAGATCATGCTCGCCGACGAATCGGCGCTCGACGAGGTCGCGAACCGGATCGTCGACCACCCGCTCCAGGTCCCACTCTTCCATGCACGAGCTCATCTCCACGTCGGATCCAGGTTCCGCCGCGCCTGCCGACCTGGAGACGCCAGACTGCACCTGCACATCGCACTCGATGCATTCGATTCGTTCCCCGCCCCGGCCTGGGCCGGGCGATGTCGTGAGGAGCTCCGAGCCACTGGAGAACGTCTACCCGACGCGCAGCCCTCTGGACGGCATGTCCTCACACCCCAAGAGCTACGGATCAGCACCCTCGCAGCCTCCGGACTCAGCAACAGGGAGATCGCCGGGCAGCTGTTCCTCTCACCACGGACCATCGGCGCGCACCTGTACTCCGCATTCCGCAAGCTCGGCATCACCGCCCGAGAACAGCTAGTCGATGTACTGGCCACGACGGATTCAGCTCGTCCGTCGGATGAACCCATGCACTGAAACCCATGCGTCAGAAAGGCACAGCGGACTGGCTCGGTGATATCCACAAGAGCGGTCGAAGTTAGCTGCTGGCGTGGATATCAGTGGGCATTCAGTGCCTTGCCTCCCCCCAGCCGGCCGGCCAGGTTCGAAGGGTGGGCCGGTAGATCAGCTCCTGGATGCGGCCGTCGAAGGTGTGGGTCTCCAGCAGATCGAGGTCGAAGTCGCCCGCCCCCGCGAACACCGGTTCGTCCCCGGTCCGGGCGGAGATCACCGGGAAGACGGTGATCTGGATCCGGTCGACCAGGCAGGCGGCCATCAGCGTGCGATTCAACGACAGGCTCCCGTGCGAACGGATCGGCACGTCCGACTCGTCCTTCATTCGCCGGACGATGTCCACGGTGTCACCGCTGACGACCGTTGCTTCGGGCCAGTCGAGGGGGCCCTGCAACGTCGATGAGATCACGGTGGTGGGCAAGCTGATCATCCGGTCGATCCACGGGTCGCGCTCTTCGCCCATCTCGGGCAGCATCTGCACGAACGACCGGAACGTGGTGGCCCCGAAGACCATCCGCTGCGGCCTGTCGTGGGCCTTGAGCCGGTGGGTCTGGACAAAGGCACCTTCGTCGTCGGCCGCAGCGGCCGCAGTGGCAACGGTCGAGATCTTGTTGATCGTCGCGGTTGTCGTCTGGATGGCGGTTATGATGGTAGGTACGGGCACCGTCGGCCCGGGAACGTACGAGGTCACCGTCGTCACAACTGCGACCCTGAGCGACGAAACCGAAACGACGGTTCTATGCCCCGGGGTCCTGTCGGTCCTGCTGAAAACTGCGTGACATCAGCCGCGTCCCCTGGCGTCGCCCGGCGTCGCGTCGGCACTCACCGCTGCGCGAGCATGAACTCAACTCCGCCCAAGTAGCCCGCGAGCATTGCCCGGGCAACTGTTCGCAGATCGGCGTCGGACGGCAGGAAGGTGGGCGAGTGCAGGGCATCTCGCTTCTCGCTACCGATGAACATCATGGTCGCGGGCATTCGCTCAGAGAAGTACGAGAAGTCGTCCGAACCCAGCGAGCGCAGGGTGGTGGAGATCGGAGCGCCTTGTTCGGTGAGATGTCGAGCGATGGCCTGGGCGAGTTCCGGGTGGTTCTCGAGCACGGGTTCACCGCCGGTGATGGTTACCTGGGCCGTGCACCCGTGTGCCTGCGCCACGTTGTGAGCGATCGAATTTACGCGGTGGTGCAGCAGGGATCGCGTCTCGGGGGTGAGCGCGCGGATGGTCCCGGTGGCTCGGGCACAGCCGGGCACGGCGTTGGCGGCCTGTCCCGACACGAACGAGGAGACGCCGAGGACTGCCGGTTCCATCGGATCGACCGAGCGACTCACCACGCTCTGCAGCGCGACCACGATCTGGGACAGAGCCAGAACTGGATCGTCCGTCAGGTGGGGATAGGCAGCGTGCCCGGGTTCCCCGTCGACGCGGATCTCGAACTCGTCTGAGGAGGCGTTGACTCCTCCGACGACACACGCCACTGTCCCTGGAGGCAGGGCCGGTTGGATGTGTGCGCCGATCATCAGCGCGCACTGTGCGACGTCCAGGCCGCCGTTCTCGGCGATGTCCTTGGCCCCAGAAGGGTAAGTCTCTTCGCGGGGCTGGAGGACGACGACCAACGGTACCGCGGCCCGGGTCTCGTGCAGGGTCCAGGCGACGGCGACGATGGCGGCCAGGTGCAGATCGTGCCCGCAGGCGTGCATGACGCCGGGCCGGCGCGAGGCCCATTCCACGTCGGTGGCCTCGGTGATGGGTAGTGCGTCCATCTCGCCGCGAAGGCCGATGCTCGGGCCAGGTCCGCCGATGCGCACGATCGCGCCGGTTTCGGCCACCTTCGTCGGTTCGGAGTGTTCGGGGAGGGCTTGAAGGACGAGATCTCGGGTGTGGGACTCGTTGCCGGACAGGTCGGGCTGCTGGTGCAGTACTCGTCGGAGTTCGTTGGCGCGCTCCAGGTGTCGATCCAGGACGGTCAGCATGTCGTCATCCATGATGTTCTCCGTAGACGCGTTGGGCGTTGTCGCGGCCAATGAGCGTCGCGACCCGGATCGCGTCGGACATCGCCCACTCGCCGGCATCCACCCAGCGCGACAGCACGGCGGTCAGTCCTCGTCTCCACAGCACCGCGCCGAGCAGGTGCAGCTCGGGCGGCCCCCAGGCATCGGAGGAATAGAGCACCTTTCCGAACGGGGCGAGCTCGAGTGCTTCGGCGAGAACTGCCGTCGAGGCGGCGCCCGTGTAGTTGATCGCAAGGCCGACGTCCAAGTAGACGTGTGGGAATGCCTGGGCGAGGAACCCGGCGTTGCGGTGGAACGGGTAGCAGTGCAGAAGCATGATTTCGGTTCCGGCCGGCTCGACGTTCTTGATCCAGTCGACGAGTCGCAGGGGATCGCAACGGCGAAGGTCGAGGTCGGGGTCACCGTATCCGACATGGAGCTGGACGGGCAGGCCGGTGTCCACAGCCTCCCAGAGCAGCATCCGGAGCAGGACCGGGTCGGTGAGTCGCGGCGTCTCCCCGGGGTTCGCCGTGCGGAGCAATGCGTCGGCCGCCCGGCGGACCTCGGCGGGTTCGGGGCGGGCCGGGTCGAAGTCGAAGCCGTGACGGTAGGCGATCACAGATTTCAGTCCGACGGCCGAGCGGGTGGCGCGATCGAGCGCGTCCGCGAATCGACTCTGCAGGGTGGCCGCATCGCCGTCGAGCGCGATGCTTTCCATAACTGTTTCCAACCGGACGATCTCGTCGATCCGCGCACCGGCCACCCGGCCACCGAATTCGTTCAGGTTGAGCAGGACATGACCACCGAAGCCGGTGTCGATCAGCCATCTCTCGACCCCGGCCGCGCCGAGCAACAGTCGGTCGAGTTCCTGGCGGGGGATCGCTTGCCGGGCGTCCCAATATGTTTCGATGTCGACGTGCTCGGCCAGGCCCAGCGCGGGTGCGCAATGCCGGCGCACGGCGAAGCCGACCTGGGTGTCGAAAGGGGAGGTGCCGATGGCCGCCGGGCGGTCGGATTCGGTGAGCATCTGGCCGAACTGATCGAGGGTCAGTGGCCCGGCCAGACAGGAGTGAACATGATGGTCCACCAGGGGTAGCGCTCGGATGGCGTCGGCAAGCTCAGTAGACATCGGCGAACCGGGCGCACTGGTCGACCTCGTCGAGGTCCGCGACGGCGGCGAGCTCGGATCGCTTGACCGAGGTATAGGTATCCAGGAGGGCCGGGTCGAACCAGCCGGCCACTACTTCGTCGCCGAGCAGGTCTTTCACAGCGATATCCAGGCCGGTTGGCAACACCGGAACGTCGACAAGTTCGGCCTCGGTTACGGTCTCGGGCCAGATGGTGGGTTCGTCGTATTCTCCCGAAAGGCCCGCCAGGCCAGCCCGGATCAGGACGCCCAGGGTCAGCCATGGATTGGCGATGGCGTCCGCTGCCCGGAACTCCAGGTTGTACTGCCTGGCCGGGTCCCCCCCGCCGACGGTGCTTGTCGGGCAGATCCGCAGGAGGGCCTCCCGATTGCGTTCGGCAAGAAAGACGCCTCCGGCGCTCCACCGATTCGGGGTGAGGCGAAAATAGGACACCGGACTGGGTGCGGTGATCGCCAGCAGGGCCCGGGCGTGCCGCAGGATCCCGGCGGCGAATCGTCGACCCGGCTCGGCCAGGCCGGCGGGCTGGGAGGGGTCGTACAGGACGGGTGTGCCATCGGCGTCCCGAAGGGAGAGATGAACGTGGACGCCGTTGCCGCTGCCATCCGGATGCGTGAGCGGGGCGAAGGTCACCTGGTGGCCGTGCCGCCGGGCGAGGTCGCGGACGAGTTCCTTGAGCAGCACGGCCCGGTCGGCGGCGATCAGGCCGGGGCTGGGCTGCAGGGTGATCTCGAACTGGTCGGCGCCGAACTCCGGAAGCCAATTCTCCGGCTCGAGCCCGGTCTGCTGCAGCAGGGCGACCAGTGCCGAACCGAACGGTTCGGCACTGCGATGACGGGCGAAGGAGAACGGCGGGGTTGTGGGCAGGCCGGTGATCATGAATTCGTGTTCGAAGGACACCACGACGTCCCATCCGGTCGCCGCCTTCAGGTCGGCCAGCGCGTTGCGGGCGAACGTTCGTGGGCAGCACTCCCACGGCCGCCCGTCCGGATGGGTTTGATCGGCGAGCAGCAGCGTCACGCCGGGATGCCCTTCCTCCGGCGGAATGTCGGTGCGGGTCGCGGCGTCGGGCATCAGCTTCAGATCTCCGGTGGACCCGAAGACGTTGGGTGCGATCTGCCCGAAGGCCGTGATGGCCAGATCGGCGGGAACCCAGCCGACGCCACGCCGCAGCACGGAGGGGAGCGAGGCGGTGGGCACCGACCGCCCCCGCAGTTGACCCGCCAGGTCACTTGTCGCGATGAAGACCATGGGGTCGTCAGTCATCGTCCACCTTCTCGGATCGGAACATTGCGGGCGGTCCGTGGGGTTCACGGCGATGGTGTGGCCCGGCTGCGCGGACCATACCCGAGTGTTATCCATGTTTCAGTCAATCGTCAATAGACGTCATCTGAACCAGATGTTCCCAAGATCCTTTGACCCGCCCACGTCGGTCGGCGGCCATCCGGGTGTTGACATGGACGTTACAGATTTCTCTGTAGAGACCATTGCCGTAAGAGAAATTCCATCGTAGGCTCCTCTGCGTCGCAGACCACTTGGAGGACGCCGATGACTCGCCGAGTCCATTTCCGGAACCTGGCCGAGGCCGAGCGCAAGGCCAAGCGCAAGCTGCCGCCGGCCGTCTGGCTGGCCGTCAAGGCAGGAAACGAGCAGGGTTGGACGCTGGACGAAAACCTGTGCGCCTTCAACGAACTCGGCTTCTCGCCGACGGTCTTCGACCGGCCAACGTCGTTCGACCTGCGCACCAGGGTGCTGGGCATCGACGTCGATTTCCCGGTGCTCGTCTCGCCCGTGGGCGCGCAGGCGATCCATCCGGACGGCGAGGTCGGCGTGGCTCGGGCGGCCGCGCGAGTGGGGACCGCGATGGGACTGAGCTCATGGGCGTCCGCCTCGGTCCGCGACGTCGCCCGTGTCAATGACAAGACGATCTTCCAGCTGTACTGGGTCGGCGGCAGGGCCGAGATCGAGGCGCGAGTCGAATCCGCCCGTGCGGCCGGCGCCAAGGCACTCATCGTGACCCTCGATTGGTCGCACACCCCCCGCCGGGACTGGGGAGTCCCGCCGTCCCCGCCGAGCGATCTGAAGCTGCGGACCATGCTGCAGCTGGCGCCCGAGGCATTGTCCCGCCCGTTGTGGCTGGCCGGATACCTGCGTCACGGCCGCATCCCCGAACTGAAGGTGCCCAACCTGTTCGAGCGGGACGGCTCGGTGCCCTATTTCGGGCAGGCGTGGTCGGAGTTCGAGCGGACTTCGCCGCCCACCTGGGATGACGTGAGGTGGCTACGCGAGCTGTGGGGCGGTCCGTTCATGGTCAAGGGCATCAACACGATCCGGGACGCAAAGCTGTGCGTGGATCTGGGCGCCGACGCCATTTCGCTGTCCAATCATGGCGGCAACAACATCGACGGTAGCCCGTCCCCGCTGCGGTACCTGCCGACGGTGGTCGACGCCGTCGGCAGCCAGATCGATGTGCTCGTCGACGGCGGCATCCGGCGAGGATCCGACGTGGTCAAGGCGGTCGCCCTGGGCGCGAAGGCCGTGTTCGCCGGACGGGCGGTCTTGTACGGGTTGGCCGTAGACGGCGAGCGGGGCGCCCAGGCGGTGCTCGAAGTCCTGCGTGACGGCATCCGCGAGACCATGTTCGGTATCGGCCGCGGCCGCGTCGCGGACCTGACCAGGAGCGACGTGCTCGTCCTCAACTCCGACTTCTTCGTCGCCCCGACCCGCTGAGCCGTCCCGGCCCGGACCACACCCTGGAGGAATGTGATGACACGCATCATCGTGGTGGGCGCGGGCAGCGCCGGCTGCGTGGTCGCCGCCCGGCTGACCGAACGGGGTGACAACGAGGTGATCCTGCTCGAGGCGGGCCCGGACCACGCCGGCACCGACACCGCCCGCCTGCTCGCGTCCGTCAACTGGATGGACGCCATGAGTTCGCCGGAACCGTTCGACCCCAGCCTGATGGCGACCCGGCTCACCACCGATGCCCCCCGCCGGTATCACCGCGGTCGGGGACTGGGTGGGTCGGCATCGGTCAACGCCATGCTGGCGTTGCCCGGCCTGCCCCGCGACTATGACCGGTGGGCCGCCGAATACGGCCTGGACGAATGGTCCTGGGCCGCGGTCAACGAAACCTTTGCCGAACTCGCGGACCAGCTCGCAGTTTCCGCCCGGGCGGACTACACGCCGGTGGATCGGGCACTGGTGGACGCGGCGGCCAGTCTTGGATTGCCCAGCGACGTCGACACCTTTACCCCCCGGGACGGTGCGGGGACGCTGCGTCGCAATGCCGACGAGACCGGCCGCCGATCGAGCCTGGAGACCTACCTGGATCCGGCTCGCGGCCGAGGCAACCTGACGGTCCGGCCCGACTCCCGAGTGGACCGGCTCCTGGTCGAGGCCGACGAGATCAAGGGCGTCACGCTGACCGACGGGACGGAACTGCGGGCCGATCTGGTCGTGCTCTGCGCCGGCACCATCGAGACACCGGCCATTCTGCTGCGCAGCGGCTGTCCCCGGCCCGGTGTCGGCAAGGGCCTGCAGGATCATCCGGCAGCGTCGATCCTGCTCGCCCTCACATCGGAATCGCAGGAGGTCATTGCCGACCGGCCCTGCATCAACGTCGTGCTCCGGCTGTCCTCCAGCGTCGAATCCGGGGACATCCACCTGTTGCCCATGCACGGGGCCCTGTCGACGACGAATCCCCAACACCACGCCGTGATCATGGCCGCGGTGATGACGGCGACATCCACCGGCGAGGTGCACCTCAACCCGCACGATCCCACCGGGCCGCCGGTGATCGCCGAACGGATGCTGACCACCGAACGAGACCAGCAGGTGATGCGCGAGGCCGTCGACCACGCCCTGGCCGTGCTGGACACGCCTCCGTTCAGGGAGATCGTGGAATCGGCCTTCATCGACGCGACCGGAACACCGGCGACGGCGCTGGCCGACCCGGACGTCTACGAGAGGTGGCTTGCCACCTCTATCGGCGACTACTTCCACGCGGTCGGCACCGCTCGCATGGGCCGGGCCGACGACCCCGGCGCCGTCGTCGACCAGCGCGGACGCGTCCACGGCTGGAACGGCGTCCGGATCATCGACTGTTCGATCATGCCCGAGGTTCCCGCGGCGAACACTCACCTGCCGGTGGTCATGATCGCCGAGCGCCTCAGCGCAGCCCTGCTGTCCGACCTCGCCGCCGTGCAGCCCGCGTCGGCGTGACGCCCACCCAAGGAGTCGACGTTGTCCACCGTGACCGAGCAGTCCGAGCAATCAGCGCAGTCCGATGCCTGGCACCGGGCCGAGGCCGTCGTCCCCCGCGGTGTGTCCTCCGGACACCGCCTCGGCTGGCGGCAGGTGTTCGTCCGCACGCAGGGCGCCTACATCTGGGATCTGAACGGCAACCGCTACACCGACTACCTCAATGCCTGGGGCCCGATCGTCCTGGGCCACAGTGATCGTCGCGTGAACGAGGCGGTCCTTGAGGCGGCCAACACCTGTGACCTGACCGGCGTCGGCCCCCAGGTCGGCGAGGCGAAGCTCGCCGAGCGCATCTGCCGGGTGATGCCGTCGGCGGAGAAGGTCGCCTTCTGCACGTCCGGCACGGACGCCACCATGCATGCGGTGCACGTCGCGCGGGCGGCCACCGGCCGGCTGAAGATCCTGAAGTTCCACGGCTCGTACCACGGGTGGAACGATCACGTCGCGGTCGGCAGCTCCCGCAAGGATCTGACCGGCAAGTCGGCGCTGAACACCCCCAACGGGGGCGGCCTGCACCCGGCCGTGGTGGCCGACGTGGTGGTGGTCCAATGGAACGACCCGGACGGGCTGCGGGAAGCGTTCGCGCATCACGGGTCCGAGTTGGCTGCCGCGTTCACCGAGGGGTATGTGCACAGCTTCGGGTGCGTGCCCGCCGCCCCTGGCTTCTTGGAGCTGCTCCGTGAGCTGTGCACCCGGAACGGGGTCGCCATGGTGATGGACGAGGTCAAAACCGGATTCCGCGCGGCACTGGGCGGCTACCAGTCGATCTGCGGGGTGACCCCCGATCTGACGGCGTTCGGCAAGGCGGTCGCAAACGGGTACTCGCTGGCCGGTCTGGCCGGGTCGGACGCGCTGATGGGTCATCTGGGCGCCTACAGCCGCACCGAGGCGACCATCGACGGGACCTACAACGCCTCGCCCTACGCCTTGGCGGCGGCGAACAAGACGCTCGACATCATGGAGAGCGAGGACATCTTCACGACCTTGTACGACCGCGGTGCGCAGATGCGAGCGGGCATCCAGGATGCCATCGACGACATCGGGGTGCCCGCGACGGTGACGGGTCTGGGTTCGGAGTGGTGCGTCTATTTCCGGTCCGAACTGCCCACGAACTTCCGTGAGGCCATGCAGTCCGACGTCGGCATGTACGGCCGCTATCACGCCTCCCTGTTGGAGCAGGGCGTGCTGGAGCCGGCGTTTCCCACCGGTGATCGTCGCCTGAACGCGGCGACCACGGAGGCCGATGTGGCCTCCACGATCGAGCGTGTGCACGTCGCGCTGCGCGCCGCGACCGACTGACCCGCCGCCCTACCCCGTCCCCTCCCCTTCCGCATCCCCTCAACTCCCCGCACCCTCAACCCCAGGTGGAACCCATGTCTTCTTCAACGCACCCTTTTTCCGGGCGGATCGCCCTCGCCGCCGTGGCCGCTGCCGCGTTGGCCGTCACAGCCGCGTGTTCCTCGTCCGGTGGCGCCTCGGGTGGCGCGTCGAGCGGATCCGGATCGGCGGCCGCGGCCGAGGGCGGCTCGATCAAGATCGGCTTCGCGCTCAGCCAGAGCGGCAACATGGCGCCGTTCGACGTCGAGCCCGGCAATGCCGCCCTGCTGCGGATCAACGAGATCAACGCCGCCGGCGGGATCAACGGCAAGCAGATCGAGGTGGTCAGCAAGGACGTGCGGTCCGACCCCGACACCGTCGGCACGGCAGCGACCGAACTGGTCGCCGAGGGCGTCAACATCCTCGTCACCCCTTGCGATTTCGACCTGAGCGCGCCGGGTGCCGCGGTGGCGCAGGCCGCCGAGATCCCCGCCGTCTCCATCTGCGCCGGTGACCCGAAGATGGCCGACGGCACCACGCTCGGCAACTTCGTGTACTCCGCGAACGCCGGCAGCGACGTGGAGGGCGCCACCGGCGCGGCCTGGGCCAATTCCAAGGGCTGGAAGAACGCCTACCTGCTGCAGGACGAGAGCATCGAGTACACCAAGTCGGCCGGCCGGTACTTCCAGGCCGAGTTCACCGACCTTGGCGGCACCATCGTCGGCCAGGACGCCTTTCCCGGCGGCGACAACGTCAACATCAGTAGCCAGGCCGCGCGGCTCAAGAGCATGGCCGATCAGGTCGATTTCGTCTACGTCGCCAGCTGGAACCCGGGCGGTGCCACCGCCATCCGCCAATTGCGGGAGGCGGGCATCACCCTGCCGATCGTGGGGCCGGCGGCGCTTGACGGCAAGGTCCTGCTCGACGTCGTCGGCAACGACGCCAAGGACATCTACTACACCGGCTTCGCCTGCTACGTGTACTGCACCGGCGCCAATTCGGCCGACCTGGACGCTTTCGTCAAGGGCTACCAGGCCGAGTACGGTAGCGAACCCGCCTCCAGCTACGCCCTGCTCGGCTACATGATGATCGACAAGTTCGCCGACACGTTCACTTCTGCCGGCGCGGTCAGCGGAGCCGATCTGAACGACGCCCTGCAGAACGGCGGCCCGGTCGCCACTCCGGTCGGTGCCGTCACGTACTTCTCCCCGACCTGCCACAAGATCATCGACATGCCGCTGACGGTGGTTCACGTGGCCGACGGAAAGATGACCTTCGTCGAGCAGCAGCGGGTCGACACCATCCCCAACATCGGGGACGGCAACGCCTGCGCGGCAGCGTCTTGACCGCCGCGGTGGCCGAGCCGTCGGCGTCCACCCTGCGGATGACCGACGGGGGCATTCATTTCGACGGTGTCAAGGCGGTCGACGGGGTCACGATCGAGGTGCGTAGTGGCGAGGTCCTGGGTCTGATCGGGCCGAACGGCTCGGGCAAGACCACCACGCTGAACCTGATCAGCGGCATGCTGCGGGCGTCGAGCGGCACGATCTTTCTCGACGAGGAGGAACTCACCCGGCTCAGCATGCGCCAGCGGGTGCACCGCGGGGTGGTCCGCACCTACCAGAGCGGCCGGGTGTTCGGCCGGCTGACGGTGGCGCAGAACGTCGAGGCGGCCGCCCTGGGCGCCGGCATGCGGAGGCGGGAGGCCCGTCAGGTCACCGACGAGATCCTCGATGAACTGTTGTTGACCACCGTCGCCCACGATCAGGCGTCCAGTCTGACCGCCGGCCGGATCCGGACCACCGCGATCGCCCGGGCCCTTGCCTGCCGGCCCCGATTCCTCCTGCTGGACGAACCGGCGGCGGGCCGCAACGAGTCCGAGGCGCAGGAACTGATCGAGACCATCCGCGGGTTCGCCCGGCGCCGCCGATGGGGCGTGCTGCTGGTCGAGCACGACATGTCCGTGGTCATGGGTACGTGTGACCGGCTGCATGTGCTGGACAGCGGCCGGACCGTCATCGAGGGAGAACCGGCGACGGTCCGCAAGGACCCTCAGGTGATCGAGATCTATTTCGGGAAACGGCATTGACATGGTTCTGCGCATCGATGACGTCTATCTGCGGTACGGGTCCGTCATGGCCGTCCAGGGTTGTTCCCTGGCCGTCGACGAGGGCCAACTGGTCTCCCTGATCGGCCACAACGGAGCCGGCAAGAGCACGTTGCTCAAGGCGGTGATGGGCCAGGTCACCGTGCACTCCGGCACCATCACCGTGGACGGCAAGTCGGTCACCGACCGCTCCTTCTCCACGATCGCCAACGGCATCTCCTACGTGCCCGAGGACCGGGGCATCTTCGCCTCGTTGACGGTCGGGGAGAACCTGCGGCTCGGCGGAGTCACCCGGCGGGGCGCCGCGAAGAAGACCCTCGCCACCGACATCGAGCGCGAACTCGAGCGGTTCCCGGTGCTGCGCAAGTACTTCAAGCGAGGTGCGAGCCTGTTGTCCGGCGGTGAGCAGCAACAGCTGGCCATCGCGAGGGCGTTGCTGATGAACCCGCGACTGCTGCTGCTCGACGAGCCCACCCTGGGTCTGGCGCCGATCATCGTGGACACGATCTTCGACGTGATCGTCGCCCTGCGCGCCGAGGGCATGACCATCCTGCTCGTCGAGCAGAACGCCGTCAGATCGTTGGAAGTCTCCGACTGCACGTACGTTCTCGCGCCACCGGGAAAGGTGCTGGGCCACGGCTCGCCGGCCGAGCTCGGCGCGAATCCCGACGTGGTCGAGTACCTGGGCTTCTCCCCGGCCACAGTGGAGGGAGCGTCATGATCATCGAATTCCTGATCTCCGCGGCAGGGCTTGGCGCGTTGTACGCCCTGCTGACCATCGGCATCGCACTGCTGTTCGGCGTGCTGGGCCTGATGAACTTCGCCTACGGCGAGATCATCATGGCCGGTGCCTTCGCGATGTACCTGTTCCGTGACCAGCCCTGGATCCTGGCCGTCCTGATGGCCATCGTCTTCGCCGTCGTCGTCTCGGTGCTCAGCGAGATGTCGGCCTTCCGGCCCCTCCGCGGCGCCGATCCGGTCACCCTGATGATCGCCTCTTTCGCCGTCTCCCTGGCGATCCAAAGCCTGGCCCGAATGACCGTCCTGCCGCGAAGCGTCGGCGTTCCGCCCGAAC
The DNA here is from genome assembly GCA_964476495.1 of uncultured Actinomycetes bacterium. Classification (GTDB taxonomy): domain Bacteria; phylum Actinomycetota; class Actinomycetes; order Mycobacteriales; family Nakamurellaceae; genus Nakamurella. Next base: position 61,058 of record CAYZBB010000004.1, read on the forward strand.
TGATTCTGTCCCAACGGATCTCCGTGCTGGGTGCCGAAGTCAGCGTCCTGGAACTGCTCACCGTCGTGTTGTGTGGTGCGGCGCTGGCGGCGGTGGCGTGGCTGATGGGGCGCACCAGCCTGGGCATCCAACTCCGAGCGGCCGCCGAGAACTTCCGAATGGCCTCCAGCCTCGGCGTCAAGGCGAACCTGGTGATCCCCAGCGCCTTCGTCATCGTCGGTGTTCTCGCCGCCATCGGATCGGTGGTCCTGGTCGCCCGCCAGGGCGCGGTGTCGGCCGAGATGGGTCTGCAACCCATGCTGATCGGAGTCGTCGGCGCCGTCCTCGGCGGTATGACAAGCCTGAAAGGTGCTGCGTTGGGCGGCTTTCTGCTCGGTGTGGCCACAGCGCTGCTGGAAACCCTGCTGCCCACCGACCTCATCGCGTTCCGCGATGCGTTCCTGTTCTCGGCGTTGATCGCGGTTCTCGTTGTTCGGCCCCAGGGCCTGCTGTCCGGTGCGAAGGTGCGTGTCTCATGAGGAAACTCGGTGCAATCCTGCGGCTGCAGACGCCGGCCCTGCTCATCGCCCTGGTGCTGATCGCCGCCTTGATCGGCAGCGGCGGGAGCAGCACCGTCTCAGGCGTGGCCATCGTGGCCATCATCTCGGTGATCTTCGTGACCGGGCTGTCGGTGTTCGCCGCCAACTCCGGGATCATGTCGTTCGGACACGTCGCCTTCATGGCGATCGGGGCATACACCACCGCCTATCTGACACTCCCGCCCCAGCTGAAGAAGTCGCTGTTCGCCAACCTGCCCAGCTGGCTGTCGTGGTTGGCCGACATCCACAGCAGCTTCCCGGTCGCGTTGCTGATCAGCGGCCTGACCGCGGCCGTGCTCGGGCTGATCACCAGTCCGATCGTGGCCCGGCTGAGCGGCTTGCAGTCCGGCATCGCCACGCTGGCGCTGCTTCTGATCGTCTACAACATCCTGAACAGCTGGACCGACGTGACCCGGGGTTCCTCCAGCATGATCGGCATTCCGCGGAACACCACCGTTTGGATCGCCTTCGCCGTCGCGGCCATCGGCATCATCGTGGCTTGGGCGTACCGCCAGTCCCGCAGCGGGCTGCAACTGCAGGCCTCCCGGGACGACTTCTGGGCGGCCCAGGCCTCCGGCATCGACGTCGGCCGGCACCGGGCGCTCTCATGGCTGCTGAGCGCCTTCCTGTGCGGCCTCGCCGGCTCGGCCTATGCCGGATTCCTGACCTCGTTCAATGTCAATAGCTTCTTCCTGTCTGCAACCTTCGGCTACGTGGTGATGATCGTGCTGGGCGGCTACTTGTCGCTCAGCGGCGCGGTCATCGGTGCACTGGGGGTGAGCGTTCTGCAGGAGCTGCTGCGGCGGCTGCAGGACGGCCAGTTCACCGGCGGCAACGCCCTCCCACCCGGGTCGGCCGATCTGCTTCTGGCGGCCATCCTGCTGCTCGTGCTCATCAAGGCGCCGTACGGCCTGATGGGTACTCGGGAGTTGACCCTTCCGCGGCGGCTGCTCGGCCGCCGGTCCGGCCGCGGCTCCTCGCGCCCGGAACCGGAGGGCGCAGACCAAGAACTGGCCATCTGAACGCCTGCGGGGCTGACGTCGACGCTCGGCGTCGGTCCCGACCGTTGCCGGCCCGGTGTCGACGCCCGACGCCGGGTCCGCATCATGCCATCGGAACGCGACCACCGGATCGGCGGCGGCTACTCGTCGATCTCCTCGAGAACCTCGAGTCGCCGCAGTCCGGTCCGGCCGAGTTCCGCGGCGACCCCGGCGACGATGGTCTCGGTGATGGCCATCGAGGCCACCAGCGAGTCGAACGGCGAGGCCGAGTCGACCCGGGCCGGGACGACGATCTTGGCGACCTTCGCGATCGGCGAGAGCCAGTTGTCGGTCATCAGGCAGATCACGGCCCCGCGGTCGGCCATTCGCTCGGCGAACACCCGGTTCGATTCGGTGTAGCGCCGATAGTCGTAGACCACGAAGACGGTATTCGGCCCGGCGTCGACGACCGTGGTGCGCCGATCGATCTCGTCGACGCCGACGCTGTGCACCCCGGATCTCAGCATCCGAAGATGGGCCACCAGGTAGTCCGCCACCAGGCGGCTGAAACGGCCACCGGTGACCCGGACCTCCCGATGGGAATCACACAGCACGCGAACGATGTGTCGGAATTCGGAATCGGGCAGTTCGGCGTACGACGCGGAAAGCATTTCCGCGAATGCCTGGAAGGTGTCAGTCAGAATTCCCTGCTCGGACGGGCCGGCCTTCTCCGGATACTGCTTGACCGGCGACCCCAGCTCACCGTTCAGCTCGTGGACGAGAGCTCGCTGAAAGGCCGGAAAGCCGGCGAATCCCAGGCGGCTCACGAAGCGCACCACCGTCGGTGGACTGACGCCGGCCAGCGTGGCCAGGTCGACCACCGTTGTCAGCCCGGCCGTCGGATACTGCGACATCAGGGCTCGGGCGACCTTGCGCTCACTGTTGCTCAGTTCGTCCAGCGTTTCCATCACCAGCGTGCGCACAGTGGAATGACCACCGGGAATTTCCGTCACCATCAGATTTTACCAACCATCGTCGAACCGAACAGAAAATAGCGCGTCCATCCGGCGGCGCCGCGACCGTCATGCCCCGCGCCGGGCCGGCGTGGCCCGTGTCGGCGTGCCGGTGGGCGAGGCCGACCACCACCGTCGGCGCCCCCTCGGCTCCGGCATCGTGGTCTGGTGAATCGTAACGTACGGTTCATGAGAGAGGTGGTTGACAGATTCTGGAATTGATTGTTCGATGGAGCCAGTATGGCCCCGGCGGCCCTCCACCCCTTCACCGTTCGCATTCGCGAGAGGCGTAACCCCATGGTGACCAGCCCCATCATCGACACCCCAGTGACCGCAGCAGGGCTCGCGGCCGAACACATCGCGCAGACCGAGCGGTATGCGGCGCACAACTACCACCCGCTGCCTGTGGTGCTGTCCTCGGGCGAGGGCGCATGGGTCACCGATGTTCGGGGCCGCCGGTATCTGGATTGCCTGGCCGGTTACTCGGCCATGAATTTCGGGCACGGTCACCCGCGTCTGGTTCGTCGGGCTGCGGAGCAACTGTCGAGGCTAACCCTGACCAGTCGGGCATTCTTCAACGACCAACTCGGCCCGTTCGCGCAGGCGCTGGCCGAGCTCACCGGCAAGCAGATGATCCTGCCGATGAACTCCGGAGCCGAGGCCGTGGAGACCGCGATCAAGGTCAGCCGCAAGTGGGGCTATCAGGTAGAGGGCGTCACCCCCGGCACCGCCAAGATCGTGACGATGCGCGGCAACTTTCACGGTCGGACCACCACCATCGTGGGATTTTCCGACGACGAAGTGGCCACAACCGACTACGGGCCGTTCACCCCGGGCTTTGTCGGCGTGCCGTACGGCGACCTGCCCGCCGTCGATCAGGCCATCGACGAATCTGTGGTCGCCGTCCTGTTCGAGCCCATCCAGGGCGAAGCCGGCGTGATCATCCCACCGGAGGGGTTCCTCAGAGGGCTCCGCGAGCTGTGCACCGAGCGTGGAGTCCTGATGGTGGCCGACGAGATCCAGTCCGGACTGGCCCGCGCCGGCCGCACCTTCGCGTGCGACTACGAGGATGTGGTGCCCGACATCTACATCCTGGGCAAGGCTCTCGGCGGTGGGCTGTATCCGGTGTCCGCCATCGCGGCCGACACCGAGATTCTCGGGGTGATCCGCCCAGGTACCCACGGCTCCACCTTCGGTGGCAATCCGATCGCCGCGGCGATCGGTCATGAGGTTGTGCAGATGCTGCGCACCGGGGAGTTTCAGCAGCGCGCCCTTGAACTGGGCGAACGACTGGAGCGCGGATTGCGTGCACTGGTCGGCGAAGGCCTGGTGGGCGTCCGGGTCCGGGGACTGTGGGCGGGTGCGGACGTCGATCCTGGCCTGATGACCGGACGCGAGGTCTGTGAGCAGCTGATGGACCTGGGCGTCCTGGCGAAAGACACTCACGGTTCGAGCGTTCGGTTCGCGCCGCCGCTGGTCGCGAACGCGGACGACATCGACCTCCTGGTAGATGCATTGGCGCAGGTTCTGCGGCGGGCCCGCGCCTCCGCCGAACGCTGACGGTTCCGGGCGTCGGACGGTCCGACGTGGGGGGAGAACGATCCGAGGCGCGATCTCGATGTGCAGGTGGCCGTCGCCGGTGGCGACGGCGCACTTTTCCGGACCGGGCCGACCGGGCCCAATCTCGCCTGCATCGGAAGCGCCGTCGCCGCCTGGCGATCCGGATCGCAGATGTACTCAGCCACGCCATCAATCCTTGGAGACCCTGTGGACGCCATCACCGCCGTACCGAACCCGGTGAACGAACCGGTGCACGACTACGCCCCCGGCTCGCCCGAGCGGGCCCGGCTGACCGTACAGCTCAGCCGACTGTCGGCCAACCCGACCCGAGTTCATCAGGTCATCGACGGGTGGCACCGCGAAGCCACTGGTGAGTCTGTCGAGGTGGTACAGCCTCATCGTCACGCCGCGGTCCTGGGCTCGTATGCCAACGCGACCCACAGGGACGTGCAGGATGCGATCACCGCCGCCGACCAGGCAGCCGTCACCTGGCGGCAGTTGCCGTTCGACGAGCGGGCGGCGGTGTTCCTGCGGGCGGCCGACCTGCTCGCCGGACCGTGGCGGGAGACCCTGGCCGCCGCGACGATGCTCGGCCAGTCCAAGACCGCCTACCAGGCCGAGATCGATACCCCCTGCGAGTTGGTCGATTTCCTGCGGTTCAACGTCAGCTTCGCCCGACAGATCCTGGCCGATCAGCCGATCTCGTCACCCGGCGTATGGAACCGTGTCGACTACCGGCCGCTGGAGGGTTTCGTCTATGCGATCACCCCGTTCAACTTCACCGCCATCGCCGGGAACCTACCCACCGCGCCGGCGCTGATGGGCAACACGGTGCTGTGGAAGCCCTCCCCGACCCAGGCCGTTGCGGCGTACCTGACCATGCAACTGCTCGAAGCCGCAGGCCTGCCGCCCGGAGTGATCAACCTGATCAACGGCGACGGACCACTGGTATCCGACGTCGCCCTTAACGACCCCAGGCTGGCCGGAATCCACTTCACCGGATCGACCGCCACCTTCCAAAGGCTGTGGCAACAGGTCGGCCGCAACATCGCCAACTATCACAGCTATCCCCGTCTGGTTGGCGAGACCGGTGGCAAGGACTTCATTCTCGCCCACAGCTCGGCGGATCCGAAGGTCCTGACGACAGCACTGGTACGCGGTGCGTACGACTACCAGGGCCAGAAGTGCTCGGCCGCATCGCGTGCGTTCATCCCGCGATCGGTCTGGGCGAAGATCGGCGACGACCTGGTCGACACCGTCAGCTCCCTGGCCTACGGCGACGTCACGGACCTGTCCAACTTCTGCGGCGCCGTCATCGATCGGCGTGCCTTCGACCGGAACGCGGCCGCAATCGACCGGGCAAAGAACACCGGCAGCATCACCGTCGCGGCCGGTGGCACCTACGACGATTCCGAGGGGTACTTCATCGCGCCCACCCTGCTGTTGGGCGAGGACCCGGCCGACGACGCCTTCCGCATCGAGTACTTCGGCCCCATCCTGTCGGTGCACGTCTACGACGACTCCACGGCCGGCGCCTTCCCGAACGTCCTCGAGCGAGTGGACACCGGCTCCCGCTACGCACTCACCGGTTCGGTGATCGCCGACGACCGACATGCCGTCGACACCGCCCTGAACGCGCTTCGATTCTCGGCCGGCAACTTCTACGTCAACGACAAGCCGACGGGGGCCGTCGTCGGACAACAGCCCTTCGGTGGTGGCCGTGCCTCCGGGACCAATGACAAGGCCGGTTCACCGCAGAACCTCCTCCGGTGGGTCTCCCCCCGGTCGATCAAGGAGACCTTCGTGCCCGCCATCAACCATCGGTACCCGCACCAGCTCAGCTGAACGCCGCAGAATCGAACGTCGCGCCCGACTCACCCCGCCGGACCGGACGGTTGGGGAGCGTGGCGCGGTCGTTGCAGTCGCGGTCCCGGGCGCAGCTGTCGTTGCGGGCGGTCGCCAAGGTCCTCGGCGTCAGTTCGACGCGTTCGGCGCAGCCGGCGTCCGGGGCAACCGTGAGCTGATGCGGATGGATCGAGGTCGCCGGTGCGTCAGCCGGTGAGACCGGGCTCGTCGACGGCATCCGTGAGCTGATCGAGCACCTGTTGGCTCAGGCCGCGACGATGGCGGAGCTCGTCGGTATCTGCGCTCGAAGGGATCTACGAACCGCTGGAGAAGGTGCTGGTGGCCGGTGACGATCCGGCCGAGCCGCGGATGCGTGAGGTGATCGACTACGAGCTGATGGCCGCGCACGCGTTCCTCGCGGTGGAGGACCAGCGACCGGTCTCGGGCCGATGTTCTGTGAGCTTCAGAAAGCGTTGGTGACCGGAACGCCCCATGAGCGGCCGGCTTCGGGCCGGGTCCGCTCGACCCAGGTGGTGGTGGGCGGGCGCACCAATGTGCCGGAGTCCGAGTTCGCTGTCATGGCCGCTAGATTCGTTCCACCACCGCCGGGGCTGGACCTCGAAGCTCGCCTGCGTGACTTCATGGCCTGGCTGCGGGGTCGATCGCTCCGCGACAATGGATCCGGTGGTCGCGTCCGCCATCTGATCCGGTCAATCCGCGGCTGTCCGTAGGCTGGCTGGATTGCTCCCGGCATGCCGGTTTCGCTACCGATCCGGCGAGAGTGCAACGCCCGCAGGACAAGCCCCGCGTGGAGCGGATCGTTCAGTACGTACGCGGAACTTCTTCGACGGGGAGAACTTCCAGAGCCTGGAAGCGGCGCAGCAGGCCGCCCGCCGGTGGTGCACCGAGCGGGTCGGGATGCGGATCCACGGCACGACCGCCGCCCGACTGCTGGAGGTCTTCACCGAGCACGAAGCGGCGGTGTTGCTGCCCGTTCCGGCGGTCTACGACGTGCCGTTGTTCCGGTCGGTCAAGGTCCACTGGGACCATCACGTCGAGATCCTGGAGTCCGAGCTCCGCTCGCTCGAGCACTTCACCACCAAGGTCCAAGCTCGTGCCCGGATCGCCGCCTGGATCGACGAGTAAAACCGAGACCGGAGGCACTCGGGCTGCCAGATGCGCAGCCCGATCCAGCAGGAGGTCGAGATGCGCCAGCAGGCCGAGAGCGCGGCATGATGCCTGCCCTCGCCAGCCCAACGATGGCGCCGTCCTCACCGGCGTCAAGGCCACGCCCTACGGGTGGCCTACGGCCAGCCTTCACCCCGGCTCCGGGCGGCGCAGAAGGGCAGCTGTCGAGGGCATGGACAGCTGAAGGCCAAGATGAACAGGGCAAGATCCCTCCAACTGATGTCTCCGCGGTTTGGGGGTATTCCCAGAACGCCAACGCCGTGTGGCTGGCCTGCGCGGTCATCGCCTACAACCTGACCAGGGCCGCCGGGGTCCTCGCCGGCGGGAACTCGCTAACCTCGATCTTTCGTGCGGCGGCCGAGTGACCTCGTAGTCGCAGCTCATGATCATCTTTGGCCTCCTTCGTTGATCTTTGGCTGTTGGACCCGTTTGGTCGCCGGGGTTGGCGCCGGGTTCCACTGCCCGGTTCGGGGCCCTTGGCCGGACGGGTGGGTGCTCCGGGGTCAAGTCGGTTGCGGAAGGTCATCGGTAAGCCGTATGCGGGAAACCGCACGTACGGATTGAAAGGGGGATCGGGAAACCGGGCTGACCAACAGCACCGGCGCCCCCGACTACCAATGGGGAAACCGCAGGCTGTCCGTCGGGGCGACTTCCAATACACCGCCGCGGTCCGCCACCGAGGACGCGGACGAGTCGGCACCGGAATGGGCGCCGAACGCGCTGCCCCACGACGTGCTGGTCTACTTGGCCGAGCCGGTATTGCCTGCCGGACATGCTCGGCCACGAGGCCTGGGCCAGGTTCAGCCTCGTCCCGCCCGGATACGGCAGGGTTGCGGCGATCTGCCAGCACGTGCACGACCACCTGCAGTTCGCCTACGGGAGCAGTGCGCCCACTTCGACCGCGGTCGACGTGAACGCGTCGGGCTTCGGGGTGTGTCGCGACTTCACTCACCTGGCGATCACCTTCTGCCGCGCGTTGAACATCCCGGCCCGTTACGTTTTCGGGTACCTGCCCGACATGGACGTGCCCGCCGACCCGGCGCCGATGGACTTCGCGGCGTGGATGGAGGTCTGGCTCGGCGACCGGTGGTGGACCTTCGATCCCCGCAACAACCGTCGACGCAAGGGCCGGGTGCTCATCGGCCGCGGCCGGGACGCCTCGGACGTGGCCATGGTCACCTCGTTCGGCGGACCGACTTTGGACTCGATGTCGGTGATCGCGCACGAGGTCGACCGCCCTCCCGGTGGTGACCCGCACAAACCGTCCGCAACGCATCACGGCCGGTAGAACGCAACCATCGGGCATTGGAAAGGATCCTCGGCCCGCAGGCCCACCCGGTTGAGGTAACGGACGACGATCCGATACGACCGGAATAAGCCGGTCTCGGTGTAGGGAACGCCGCGCTGACGGCAATAATCGCGAACAATGGGCCGGGCCAGGTGCAGGTTGGGTCGCGGCATGCTGGGAAACAGATGATGCTCGATCTGGTAGTTCAGGCCGCCCAGCGCGAACGTCACGATCCAGGACCCACGCACGTTGCGGGACATCAAGACCTGACGCCGGAAGAAATCCACCGTCACATCCTTCGGAACCAACGGCATGCCCTTGTGGTTCGGCGCGAAGGACCCGCCCAGGTACACGCCGAGGACGGCCAGCTGTACACCCAGGAAAGCGGCCGCCAGGCCAAGGGGCAGGAACATCACCAACACCGTGAGGTAGCCGCCCAGCCGTAATGTCACCAGCGTCAGCTCGAGGGATCGGTGCTTGACCGGGCCGCGTCCGAGCAGAGTCCGTGCGCTCTGCATATGCAGGCCGACCGCTTGCAGCGTCAACAGCGGAAACAGCAGCCAGCCCTGATTGCGACCGAGGAATGCGAGAATCCGTGAACGGGGCGGCTTGTCGGTCGGGAACACCCGCACGACGGTCGGTTCGATGTCGGGATCGCGGCCGATGTGGTTCGGCGCCGCGTGGTGCGCGTTGTGCTTGTGCATCCACCATGTCGCGCTCATGCCTGCCAGCAGGCCGCCCAGCAAGGAGGCCAGCAAATCGTTGTGCGGGCCCGACCGGAAGATCTGTCGATGAGCCGCATCGTGACCGAGGAATCCCACCTGGCCCAGCACGACACCGAAGCCGGCCGCCACGATCAACTGCAGCCACGAATCGCCCACCACGAAGAACGCGAACCAGACAAGGCCGAAGGCGATCAACACGGCCACCAGATTCATGGCGTAGAACGCGTACCGACGCCTGAGTAGACCCTCGCTCTGGATTCGTCGGAGCAGTTGCGTGTAGTCACTGGGCGTGGGTTCGCGGCGGGTCCGAGTGCCGTGGGCAAGGGACATTGTTCTCTTCACTGGGACAGGCGGGACGTGTCGTGCGCTGCCGAGGTTGGCGGACTCGGACGCACCCGTACCGCGCATCGCGCGGTGAGGTCCGGGCGACGAGTGATACCCGACGATGCGGCGACCCCGGAGGGCGGCCACACCGGCCCCGGCCGGCTGTTGTGATCAGCATCTTCCAGAGAACGCCAATGAATGGTCGGTGTCAACCGCACGCCGCGCCTACCGCCGGTCGGGAAGCGGAGCCAACGAGAACATCACCAAGCAGGCCATGGTGGCCGCAGATCGTGTACGCATCGGTCCAGCGGGCGCGCGCCGTCGTGCCGCGCGGCGGCGCCGGGGAGCGATCGTCGCCTGCGTGGCGGCGTAACGTGGTGCCTGCGGCTCGCTTCTGGTGTCCACGGCCCCGACCGTGGGTCCGTGGGGACGCATGGGTGGATGCGACGAGGTATCTGCCGGCTCCGGCGGCAACTGATCAGCGATCGGTGCGCCGGAGAAGGAGTACCGCTGATGGACTTCCCGCGTCGTCGTTGAGTCAGCAGCCCAGCGACTTGATCGATGCGTTGGATGACCCCGGCAGCGATCTCCAGGCGATCCTGGCAGTGCTCGTCGACCGTTTGATCGCGGCGGTTCCCTCGTTCCTCGGCCTGACGATGACGCTCCGGGTGGCCGGGAGACAGGTCACCCTGACCGCGATCGATCCCGGCGACCTCGGGGTGGTCCGATCGTCGCTGCAACTGCCGCTCGATCCGCTTGCCGGCGCCGGCCCCGGACAGCGCAGCGGTGTTCTGCGCCAAGGACATCGACGCGTTCGCGGAATTGGCCGCGGACACCAGGCGCTTGCACGGGGTCGACGGTCAGGTTGTGCTCGCCAGGCACCTGCTCGGCGACGGCGTCACCCCGCCGGTTGCGATGACCGATCCCGCGCAGGTGGTGCCGAACGTGGCCCGGCGGCCGCGTTCGCGGTTTGGGGCGAGTAGCGGGATGGGTGCTGGGAAGCATTTGAACGCCGGTAGACATGCCGGTGTCGCTTGGCCAGGTGCGCAAACCAGCCCGCGACCGGGTTTCGGCGACGAGAAAGCCGGCGATGATCGGGGCCCGCAGGATCCCAACGATCACGGTATCCGAAATCGCCAACCAGACGCCTTTGGTGGACCGCCTGCGGTGCAACCGCGACACCATCGTCCTACCGCAGTCGGACGGTTGTGAACGCCGAGTGGTGGGTGTCGGTGCGGCGTCAAGAAAGGACTCGACGATGACCGGAATGCGGGGCCGACGACGTTGCCGATCTTGTGCGGCTGTGGCGGGCCGACGGGACAACGGTGTGGCTTGACGATGGTTGGGGCGTGGACGCCCTGTTGGGGGAGGAGTCCCGACCGCATCACGACCTGGACATTGTGCTGGAACACCAAGCGTTGCAGCAGTTCGCGGAGTCGATGAACGACCAAGGTTTCCTTCGGACGTCCGACGACGGATCGTTCAGCCACGTGTTCACGGACACTTCGGGACGTCAGTTTGAAGTTCGGTTGGTGGACACGAGCAGTCGGCGCCGAACGTCGGCGGGCACCGAGATGTACGCCGGTGAGGGCCTTCCGTTCGAGGTTGGCATCCTCGACGGACGAGGGACGGTCGGTGGGGAACCCCTCAAATGCTGCACCGCCGACTATCAGGTCCGGACCCGGCTCGGAAGCTTTCTGGAGGAATTCGACGACAATTCCCGACGCGACGTTCTCGCCCTTCATCGTCAGCTCGGAACACCGCTGCCGACCGGTTACTCGGACGTGACCGGCACATCGGCGACGTAGCGCTGGGAGTACAGTCGGGATCGAACTAGGAGAACACCGTGTCGGTCGAGACCATGAGTCGCAGGATCAGTGTCATTGAACGCACGTGGCCTGACGCCACGACGGGGGGGCGTGCCAGCTTGGTCGACGAACTCGGCCAGATCTGCACTTGCCTGGGACGCGTCACCGGGGCGGAGGCCGAGCGTGCGGAATGGCTGACGAGGCGGCTGCGCCGGGTCGTTCGAAAGATCGGCGAGGCTGAGCGCTGATCAAGTACCTCGCTCGACTCGACGCCTACCCGGCCTGCGAGCCAGGGAGATTACCCTGCTCGGCCGATCGGTCCAGATCAGCCGGACGGAGCCGGTAGGCCTGCAAGGTCAATCCCCAATACTTGTCGGTCTCGCCGACCCACGTCATCCCGACGCGACGGGCGGTTGCCACCGCTCGAGCATTCCCCGGTCGGGCGACGACGAACAGCTCGGAGACCGACTGGCTGAAGGCCCATTCGGCCACCGCCCGCGTCGCTTCGGTGGCATACCCGTGCCCCCACGCGTCGGGATGCAGCTGCCAACCGATCTCCAGGTCGTCCTCTCCCGGCGGCAACGGCAGCAGGACCACGCCACCGATCACCCGACCTTCGCCGGCTTCCTCGATTGCCCACCTCCCGGTTGGCGATGCTGCACGGGCATCCTCCGCGATCCATTGCTGCAGGAGTAGGCGCATCGCGGCCGGGTCCGACACCGCGTCCATCGCCGGGCTGAGCCACCGAGTGACCTCGACCCGGCCGAAGATGGACGCCGCATCGTCGGCGTCGTCGACCTGCCATCCGCGCAGCAACAACCGTGGCGTCGTCAACCGAACCGGCACAACACACGCTCACTTTCGTCGGCCCACCACATCTGGCCGGCATGTCTGAGTCCCTGACCGCACGTAGGCCGTCCTGCGGTCACCGTTCACCCGTCCGGGCGGGGTGTCCAACGACCGTCACCGCCGGATCCACCGTCGCCGAACCTGTCCCCGCACCCTACCGCTGGTCGGCAGGCTCATGGAATTCCCAGCGACCAAGCTCGGCGACCGTTGGGTCTACTACGTCGCCAGGTCAGTGACGGGCGGAGCGAGGGACCCGTCGCCGCAGCTGCCAGATCCGTAGTGATCCGGCGATTGCGGTCAGCAGGACGCCGGCGACTGCGGCGAGCAGCATGGCCACTGCCAGCGAGACGCTTCCGGTAAGTGTGAAATAGGAGATCTGTACCGGCTGGGTGTTCTGCAGGATGAAGATCAGTAGCAGAACCAGCAAAGCGGCGAACACGATGACGCCGATCCAAACAGCGCTGGCGCGGGTGCGACGCAATGGGTTCCGAGTCGCGGGAGCCGGTACCTGCGAAGCTCTCTGGGCGTCAAGCGGGTCAGTTGGCCGTTCCCTGCTCGGGGGAATGGCGTCTGACTGTATGGGCCGGGGAACCGATGTATCGGTCATGATCCACAGCCCCCTTTCCATATGGGGCTTCGTCGTCCAGTGTACTCCGGCGTCCCTTCGCCGATCTCCATTCAGCGGCCACCCCAGTGGAGCTTTCATGCTTCAGCGACGAATTCACAAGGTCCGCATGAGTGCTGCCTTTCGCATTTGGGGTGTCGACCGTATTCGACACGCGAAAGGCCAGGCGGTACAACATAAGCCGTTCAGACGTGGACGGCGGTCGAGATCGGACCGGGGTTCGTGGGGCTTTCTCGGTGGCACCACGGCAATCGACCGGCCCGGGTGTCCGAACTTCACCCGGTCGCCGATCAACCGCCCGGGTGTGACCGTGAACGACCCTGCGGGACGCGGTGCACGGGTGCAGTGAGCGAGCCATGACGGAGGAAGAACCCGACCATCTCGGCCGATGCGTCGGGTCCTTCCGGGTCGGTGTAGCTGCCGAACGGGTTGCCGCCGAACCAGGCGTGGCCCGCGCCCGTCGACGATCCAGGACTCGGCGATCGTGGCGCCGGTCTGGGTGCACACGGTCCTTGCGTGCGGGCGGGCGCCCCCGTTCGGATTCCGGGTGATGGCCGACTCGCCGCGGCCGGTGCCGGCCGCGGCGAGCCAAGCCGTGATGATCTTGTCCGCGTTGACTGGGGCGACGACGCCGTCCGGGGCGCCGTGGAACACGATGAGCGGGACCGACTGGGTCGACATTGTGTTCGGCGACCACCTGCTCGGTCAGGTAGGCGATGATCGCAGGCTCACCGGCCCCGGTGTGCTGGTCCTCGGGGCGGAACCAGTTCCAGTAGCCATCGCTGTTGGCTGTCCGGGATCGTTCGGGGTAGGCGACGAGGAAGTTGTGCCGCTCGGCCAGGTGGTTCATGCCGGTGCCGGCGGCGAAGTCAGCGGCGCTCTGGGTGCCGCCGTGCAGCATGACGATCAGCGGCACCGGGTCGCCGGTGTAGCCGATAGGGATGTACAGGTCGTACGAGCGGGCTCCGGCGGGGCCGGAGTGCACCGACTGACGGATCGGCCCGCAGGCGTTCGCCGCGGCCTGCCTTGCAGCTAAGTTGCGGGCATCGAAAGACCTTCGACGGTGTCGGCGGTTCGTCGTTGATTCAGGTCGCCGACGATCTCGGCGACCGTCGTTCAGACCGTGCGTGATGCCAAGGCGGCCTTGACCTCTCGCGAGGCACGGAAGGCGCCGAGTACTTTCGACGGACTCGATCGTGGCCAGCGCCAGTTCCGGGGAGACGTCGCTCGCGATGCTGCCGAGTCCAAGCACCCGCAGGTGCACGGTCTTGCCGTCAGTCCGGAGTTGTTCGAGCTGAGCACGGGTGTAGTGCACCGAACCCAACTCCAGGGTGCGCCGGGCGACAGTGTCCGCGACCGCGGTTGACCTGATCTCCAGTTGCCGGCGTATCGCGGATCGGATGAAATCGGTGCGATTGGTGTAGAAGCCCTCACCGACCAGCAGGTCGATCTCGCCGAGGTCGACCAGCCCCCAGGTTGATGGTGATCTTTTCGGTCTTCTCGATGTCGGCCATCTGAGGACCTCCTTGGCTCAGAGACCATCCTCACACCATCCCAGTGGATGGTCCCAAGATGATTGGCTGAAGGCCAGGGATCAGCGGGTGCTGGGGTTGCCCGGGTCAAGACCTGGGGACCGGAGTTGATGATGGCGCTGTCCGACAGCGAGCAACGCAGGCTTGAGGAGATCGAGCGTGCCCTCGAGGATGAGAGTCCGCTCATCCGGCGTCCGCGCAGACTGGCCGCTGTGAGTTTGTTACTGATCGGAATGCTGGTCCTTCTGATCGGGCTGGTGATGACCGCGGTGACGCTGGTCGTCGGAATCGTGATCAGTGTGGTGGGTGCCGCGATCAGCGGCGCCGCCCTCTTCTTCGCCGGGTTGCACTGGAGCTGAGTTGAGCTGAGCTGAGCCAAGAAGTAGCTTGTTTCAACCGGTGTCGTTCATCGGCGGAGCCTCGTCGGTCGTTGGTAACCGATCTCGGGCCATTGGCGGCGTCGGCCGCGCTGGGCCGGCAGTGGGTCCACCACCGCCGACGCACCCTGCTCGACAGCGCTTCCATATCCGGAAGAGGGGACTCGTGCTTGAACAACGTCTTTGCTCCACGTCTGTAAGCCAAGGCGAGGATGCCGGACAGCCCATGTCAGGACGGCAACGATGTTCACCGGATGTCGCAGCCCGGGTGATCGTGCATGGCTTCCCACGCGCGGTTACCACCGTGTGGCCGCACACCGATCCCTTCCGTACGGGACGCAAGGAGAGGCCCAGGTGCGGTGGCGGGCCACCCGAGCCCGGATGTCCCGACACACCAACGATGAAAGCACCTTTCGGACATGACCGGCGGGGTCGCTGCCCGGCCCCGGTCGCCGACGGATTCGGCGCTAGTGGTCCGTCGGTCAAGACATGGGATGGTTCGGCGACCGGACCCCGGTTGAGCCGAAGGCTGGGAGCCTGTCCTGGCGGAGGACGCCCGGCCACTCCGTCACCTCCTGGTGCCCGGACCGAAATCCGCACCAGCAGCTGTCTTTGACCGTTGTTGTGGATCTCGGCGAGCCAAACCGCGCGGTAAAGCAACATCGTTCGCGTCCGCCGGCGCTGCCCTCGTTTCCTGACTCAGGCGGAGGCGTCCCCGAAACTGGGCCTGCGCAGCCCTTCTGCGACGCTTGCAGCGCCCTCGGCGTCGGCCCGCAGGACGCGGATCTGCTGCGGGTCGCCGTGACGAGTGGCACTGGGCAGATGTCCTTGACGATTTCCAGGGGGGGGCCTGATGACTCGAACCGAAATGATGTTCCCAATAGTCGCGCTGTGAAACACGAAGCTGGGGATGAAATCGTCACCATCGCCGCGTTGGCGGTTAGCAGCGAAAGGAGCTAACCTGCTAATAGGGTCGTCGCGGCAGGACATCGCCGGGCGAACCCCGCCGATGCCGCGGAGCCAGGTCACCGACACTCGTCGGCGGCTACCGCGCACGCAATTAACCGGACCGCTGAGTTCCTCGGCTGCCCGAAAAAGGAGTCGCATGACGATCACCAGCACCGATCCCTACGCCACCGCCATCGGCCAGGCCAAGCAGGCGACCGAACGGGGAGTCGAGACATTCAATAAGGGCGCGAAGATCTTCGCCGACCAGGCTTCCGCGATGGTCGGCCTGCCGCCAGTGGACCTGACCACGCCGGTGAACCGCTACTTCGACTACATCCAGAAGTCCGTCGACCTCAACCGCGAGCTGGCCACCAAGTGGGCCGAACTGTTCACCTCGCTCTCCGGCACCGTCCGCGAACAGGCCGAGAAGGTCAGCCACACCGTGACCGAGCAGAGCGACGCGGTTTCCGATCTGGCCGTGAAGCAGGCTCCCAAGGCCGACGAGCTGGCCAAGCAAAGGGCCGAGCAGGCCGAGCACGCCAAGCGCGATGAGGAGAAGGCCGCCAGGGCGGCCGAGCGCGCCGAGGCCAAGAAGGCCGGGGAGCAGGCCCGCGAACCGTACGAAGGTCTGACCAAGGCGGAACTGTCCGATCAACTGGCCCAGCGGGACCTGGCCAGGTCCGGGACCGTCGAGGAGCTCATCGAGCGCCTGGTCAGCGCCGACAGCGAGTAATCCCCAGTTCTTGACGACGCCGACGCCGGTGGCCCATTGCTACCGGCGTCGGCGTCGTCACTTCACTGCCAGGTGGGAGTCGTTGTACCCGAAGCACTGTCGACCTGAGTATGGACATCGAAACCACGCAAGGCCTCTCCACATTACGGCCGGCCGGGACCACCGTCCGCGCAGTCACCACGGCCGATGATCGCTGGGCGGGCGCCGATGTGCTGGCTGACCGGGTGTGCGACCCTGATCGCAGGATTCGGACGAGGTTGTGGATGGTTTGCGGAGTCCTTCGGTGACAGTATCCAGCAGTCGGTCCAGCTCACCGCGCGCGGTCCTATCGAACGGGCGGTCGGGAGCGTTCCTCATCAATTCCGCGGCGATGTCGCGGATCTTGATGGTGCTGTTCTGGGAGTGGGAGCGCAGCACCTCGAAGGCGGCGTCGGCGGTCTGGCCCGTTCGGCGTGGCCTCGCCGACCCGGCCGCGGATGATTGGGATGGCCGGATGGGACGGCCCGGCCGGCTGGTTGATGAACCGGTCGGACCTGGTGTTCGCTGACCTCGGGCCATCGTGGCGAAACACCTATTCTTGGGGTACCCGAATCCCGATATCGCAACCATCCAGGGATTGCTCAACCCGCGGGATGGTGCGGCGGCCCGAGCGAGAAAGGACATCAGCCGGTGGATGCTCAACTACCCGACCAACCGACCCCCGAGTCCGCCGACGACCGGTCCCCGTCGGAATGGGTCGCGGCCGCTGACGACCATGACCTCACGGACAGCCTGACCGCGTTGGCCGGACTGTCGACCGCCCGGTTGAGCCTGGAAGACCTGCTCACCGAGGTCGCAACCTTCGCCGTGCAGGCCATTCCGGGTGCGGACGGCGCCGGGCTCACCCTGATCGAATCCGACCGCGCCGACACCGTCGTGAAAAGTGATCCCTTCGTCAAGGAAGTCGATGACATCCAGTACGGACTCGGCGAGGGACCCTGCATCAGCGCGGCCACCACCGGGCAGGCCGTTCGGTCCGGGTCCCTCGGCGGAGATCCCCGGTGGCCCCGGTTCGGCCCCCGGGTCGGCCGGCTGGGAATACACAGTGTGCTGTCCCTGCCGTTGCGGACACCGGAGGGGGTGCTCGGCGCGATGAACGTCTATGCCCACCCCAAGGAGGCGTTCGACGACCGCGCCGAACACATCGGTCTCCTGTTCGCCGTGCCGGCGGCGATCGCCGTGCAGAACGCGCAGATCCTCGCCCAGGCTCAACGACTGACCGTCCACCTGCAGGCGGCACTGACGAACCGAGCGGTCATCGATCAGGCCATCGGCATCATCATCAGTCGCACCGGTACCACCGCCGATGGCGCGTTCGGCCGGCTCCGTACGTTGAGTCAAGCGGAGCACCTCAAGCTGTCCGTGGTGGCCACCCGGATCGTGCAGGAAGCAGGCCGCCGTGCCCGCGCCCGGCATGAACACCCCGACCAGACCTGACTGCGACGCTTCCGCCTCGGAGAACCATCCGGCTGCCCGGCCGGAGGTATGTTCACCGCCGGTGGCCCACCAAGGGCGTACCGTGATCGGTGCGTGACCCCACGAAATCCCGGTCCCGACCGGTTTTCCGATCCACGCACCGTGTGACGCGCCACTGCGTCGTCCGGCATCACGCACCGCCAACGGCGATCGGGCCGCCCCGCGGAGACGTTCCCACGTGCACACCCCCGACGCACTGCGCCAGCACCTGGATGCGCTGACCACCTACCTGGACATCCCCGGCGCCGACCTGAACGCCATCCTCGACGTGCTCCTCGACGACATCGTCGAGGCGGTCCCGTCCTTCCTCGGCCTAAGGCTGACCGTCACCGCGGGCGGGGGCAGCACCACCATCGTCACCTTGGGGCCCCATCAGGCGACCATCGTCAAGGCGTCCCTGTTGCTGCCCCTGCAGCAGTTCATCGATGAGGCGGCGCCCGGCGACGGCATGGTGTTGTTCGCCGCGCAACCCGGTGCATTCATCTCTTTGGCCAACGCCACCCGGGAACTCTTCGGTCTCGACGGGCAGGTCCTGCTCGACCGGCATCTGCCGATCTCGGGCGACCCGGCGATCGGAACTGATGGCGATACCACGGAAGATCTGCGGCTGATCAACATCGCGATCGGTGTCCTGATGGACCGGGGCTATCCGCCGGAGCAGGCGCATCTCGAGCTCACCCGCCTGGCCGGCGGATTCCACGGGAGCCTGGCCGCCGCTGCTCAGGAACTGCTCGACTCGTTGTGACCCGTTCGTCCGCTGTTTCGCAGCGTTCGCGGTGCGCGGCCGGCCTCGTGCGATGCATCGGATGACTTGCACCTCAATGCGATCCGGGTCCGGCATCCGCGACTGATGGTCACGAGATGCGGTGATCAGCAGGAGTAGGCTGATGTTGCTGATCACAACAGCCGGCCTGAGGCCGAAGTCGCCGCAGGGGTTACTTGCCGCGACTTTGAGGGTTTCGCCCGTCGCTCAGGCGAACAGCCTCGAACCGTGGTGAGTGCCACCAACGGGCCCATTCTGCCCAGCGGATCCGGACCACGGCACACGCGCACCGGGTCGCGGCGTCGGTTTGATCCTGGGCAACGGAAATGACTTGCCGACCACAGCGGCCGCGCCGACACCATCGTCAAATCGGCGTTGACCGGTACGGCGTTGGTCAGCACCGTGTTCAGCGCTGTGAGGGCCGCGCACATCGTCGTGGCCGGCACAACGATGCCCGCTGAAGGGGAAGCTGTTCCGACCTTGGCCAACCCACCCGCGTCGCGTCGGCGAAGCAGTAGTTGCGAATCCAACTATGCCCGGCCATCCCGGATTCATCCCCCGGGCGGCAGGGAACACCGAACCAACAGCACGAAGGAGATCGCGTCATGAGCACACCCCTGACATCCGCGGGGGGCGGTGGCGACAGCACCCGGCGGTCGACCCCGACGGCGCGGGTCCATCACGAACCCGAACAGCCCCGCGACCAGGTCCGGACGCGGGAACCTGCCGCCCTGCAAGCACTCACCGACGCGCCGGCCGAACCACCCAGGGTCGAGCCACGAACGATCATGGCGCCGCCGGACCGGGCCACCATGGTCGCCCGGCAGAAGGAACGCTTCGGCGGCGTCAAACTCGGCTCCGCGTTCTTCGGATGGCTCACAGCCACCGGCATGGCCGTCATCCTGCTTGCCCTGCTCGCCGCCGCCGGCATCGCGTTCGGGGTGGCCACCGACACAGCGGTGGACGAAGCCACCCGGCAGGCCGACAACGCCACCGGCACCGCCCAGACGGTCGGGCTGATCGGGGCCATCACGTTGCTGTTGATCCTGTTTCTGGCCTACTACTGCGGTGGATACGTCGCCGGGCGGATGGCCCGCTTCAACGGTCTGCGCCAAGGCCTGGCCGTCTGGTTGTGGGGCCTGCTGATGGTTCTGGCCATCGCGGCCATCGCGGCCGTCGCCGGCTCTCAGTACGACGTGCTCGCCCGCCTGAACCTTCCGCGACTGCCGGTCAACGAGGGCCAGGTGACCGCGGTCGGAGCGATCGTCATCGGCGCCGCCCTCCTGGCCGCCCTCGTCGGCGCGATGCTCGGCGGCCTGGCCGGAATGCGCTTCCACCGCAAGGTCGACGACGCCGGACTTCGGCCCCTGGACTCAGAAAGGGACGATCGCTGAACCAGGGCAACGACACCAATGAGCGGGCCGTCATCGCGTCGGCCTCGACACGGCTATTGCCGGCGCCGGGGTGGTGGTCCGGTCGCAACCCAAGACCACTCCGCAGACGAATTCGAAGAGGCCCTCGAGTCGCTGCTGGACCGCCTGGAACCACGAATCCGCCGCTGACCAAGGTCGTCATGGTGACTGACCTGCTGCCCTGCGGCGCGCGTCCGCTGACGTCCGTCCCTGGGTGTCGGGTCGATGTCAGCGACAGTCCCGGTCAGCGGGCGTGCCAGGCTATTCGTCGCCCAGTCGGTCTGATGCAGTCGGACCGGAGCGACCCACCTCAGGATCGGGATCGGGATCGACATCGGTCGTCGCGTAGTTGGGCTGACCGGCCGCGGCTGGTCGGGCGCTGCCGGGAGTGGTGTCGACATCCTTGGTCGCGTAGTTGGGTTCGTCCGCATCCTGCTGAGCGAATCCGGCGGTGGCCGAGACCCTCGCGTCGTCGGCGTCATCGGCCGGGACCTTCCGCACCGAATCGTCGAAGTTGCTTGTCATGGTTCCTCCATGTCCGTGGTCCTGTCTGACGGTTCCCGGTGGAGCCCTTGTTACACATGCCTCCGAATCTTCGAGGTCGCGAACCTCGACTTGCTGAGGATCGGTGGAAAGGGGACTTACCGGGTGCCCGGTTCGGGTGGGCGCCGCACACGCTCGGAGCCACGTTGCTGCGGCACCTCATCACCCCGGTGTTGTCGGCGGCGACGGATGTCGGCATGGTCATTGCCGACGACTCCGGCAGTCGGGGGTGGGGTCACGGCGTAGCGTCGATGTCCTCATGAGAATCGCGATGTTGGCGCCGGTGGCCTGGCGTACCCCGCCCTTGCACTACGGGCCCTGGGAGCAGGTGACCAGTCTGCTGACCGAGGGGCTGGTGGCGGCCGGGGTGGATGTCACCTTGTTCGCCACCCTCGATTCGGTGACCACCGCGTCGTTGGACGGGGTGTGCCCGCACGGATATGCGCAGGATCCCGCGATGGACGGCCGGGTGTGGGAGGCACTGCACGTCTCCCACGCGCTCGCCCGGTCCGGGGAATTCGACCTCGTGCACAATCAGCTGGACTGGCTCCCGCTCGCCTTCGACCTGCACGCGCACGCTCCGATGGTCACGACCATTCACGGGTTCTCCGGACCCGGCATCCTGCCTGCCTATCGCCGGTCGGCCTCGTCCTACGTGGCCATCTCGGCGTCGGACCGGTCACCGGACCTGGACTACGTCGCGACCGTCTACCACGGGGTCGATCTCGAGGCGCTGCCGTACCGATCCGATACGGGCGATGACCTCGTGGTGTTCGGCCGGGTTCATCCGGACAAGGGCACGGCGGACGCCATATCGATCGCCCGGGCGGCCGGCCGACGATTGGTCATTTGCGGGATCGTCCAGGACGAAAGGTATTTCGCCGAGCGGGTACGACCGCATGTCGACGGCGACCGGGTGGTGTTCCTCGGTTCGGTCGGACCGGACCAGCGGGCCGAGGTGCTCGGCCGGGCGGCGGTCCTCGTCCACCCCATCGCATTCGAAGAACCCTTCGGCCTGTCCGTGGTGGAGGCGATGGCCTGCGGCACGCCGGTGGTCGCCTTTCGCCGCGGTTCGATGGCCGAGGTGATCGACCAGGGTGTGACCGGGTACCTCGCGGACGACGTCGAGTCCGCCGTCGGCGCGGTTTCGGCCGCGGCGCGGCTGGATCGGGCCGGAGTCAGCGCCCGCGCCCGCGAGCGCTTCTCCGCGTCCCGGATGGTGTCGGACTACCTACGGGTCTACGAGCGGCTGCTGGCACCGCCGGGGTGAGTGCGTCCGGGCCCGGCCACGCGGGGTTCGCCCTCAGGTCGACGGCCGTCCCCGGTCGAGGAGTTCGTCGAGCAGTTCGTCGAGATCCACCCAGGCCACGCCGATCCGCGAGTCGTCGATGCCATAGGGCAGCCACAGCCGGCCGTCGTGCGTCAGCCCGCCGCAGGAGTAGACGACGTTCGGCACGTACCCGTCGCGCTCGCCGCCGTCCGGCGTCAACAGCGGGTGGGTCAGCGCCCCGATCACCCTGCGTGGATCGGCCAGGTCGAGCAGGATCGCGCCGATCGCATAGGTGCGCATGGGTCCCACCCCGTGGGTGAGAACGAGCCATCCGGAGGCAGTCTCGATCGGTGGGCCGCAATTCCCCACCTGCATCACCTCCCACGCCCGGGTGGGGCGGTAGACCAGCGACGGCGCGGACCACAGGAAGCCGTCCGGGGAACTCGCCAGGCTGATGTTCTCGCCGTCGGTCCGACACAGCGCCAGATGTCGGCCGTCCACCAGGCGGGGGAACAGGGCCATGCCCTTGTTCCGAGCGGCCGGCCCGGCGAGCCGGTACGTGCGGAACTGACGTAGGTCGGGGCTGAGCATCAACCGCGGGGCGATCTGCCGACCGTCGTAGGCTGTGTAGGTCGCCCGGTATTCCACCGCACCGTCGTCGTCGACGAATCGCGTGAACCGGGCGTCCTCCATGCCGTTGCTCTCCTCGGCGGCGCTGGGCCGAAGGACCCGCTGAGCCAGTGCGGTGTCCGCCGGAAAGTGCACCTGGTAGGCCGAGGACGCGACCCGCCGCACCAGGTCGATCGTGGTCGGCCCGCCCAGGCGGGTGATCAGGTCGCCGGGCGCGCGGGTCAGCGCTCGCTCCAGATCCACCACGTCGAAGTGCTCCGGTAGCTCATGGAGCAGCGTGTTGCCGAGCTCGTCGATGGCACCGTGGTCGGCAAGCACGGCGCGCAACTGGCCGTTGCTCCACACGGCCGGCGCCGTCTCGCCGGTCACGATCGGCATTTCCCGGTCGGCGAAGGTCCACCGGGGCCCCGGCCCGATGACCGCCTCGCAGAACGAGATCGAGGAGATGTGCCCCTCGCCGATGGCTCGGAGGCTGACGGCCACCCGCAGCTGCCCCGCTTCGATCCCGGATTGATCCGGATGCTCGACGGCGCTCGGGTTGCACAGCGCGGCAGACTCGATCGCGTACTCGGCCGTCACGCTGGCGCCGAGGACCAGCGTGCGGGCAGCCGTCAAGGGTGCGTCCTGAGTTCGGGAGGCCACGATGGAAGCGTTGGCGATCAGTTCCGACGAAAGGTCACGATGCCGTGCCCCGAACCCGCTGGTGACTGCTGCCGCCAGGCGCTGCACCTGCGCCTCGTCCAGCGCCATCACCCGGTCGGTGATGCCACCCACCCGCGAGCGCTCCTGGTGGGCCTGCTCGCCGGGCAGGAACAGCCGGGCGACCACCCGCGACGGATCGGGCCGGAGATGAGCCTGGATGCGGTGTGCGAGGGTTGCATTCACCGTAACTCCTCGACCCGTCGCGCCTGCTGCGCGGTCGACAGCATGGCCAGGGTGGACTCCGCACCCTGATTGTCGTTGCGGCCCGCGGGTTGCAGGCCGTCGTAGCCTCCACCGGTGGCCGGGTCGAACATGACTGTCGTGGAGTCGTTCTCGCCGAGAAACCAGCGAGACGCGAGGTCGACTCCGGACAACCAGCCCGGGTCCGCGGTGATCCGGTACGCGGACGCGCAGGCGTCGGCGATCGCCGCGACCTCTATCGGCTGCTGGTCGAAGTGCGGGCCCGATTCGCCGGGGCCGCGACCGGCAACGGGCGTCACGGACAGGTGGCTGTCGCGGACTTCCACCTGCATCAGGAACATCAGGAGCTCGAGACCCCTGGCCAGGATGGCATCGTCGACCAAAGCATCCCCGGCCACCAGCAGGGCCTCGGCCAGGGTGGCGTTGGCATAGCGGAGCCGTGGTTCCGGCCACGGCCAGACATCGGTCGACGGTTGCCGACCGAGCGTGCGAGCGACGTGCTCGAGTAACGTCAGTGCCGCCGGCTCGGCGGGTCGTGCGCGCAGCAGCTCCTCCGCGCCCAGCGCGGCGAAGGCCGACGCCCGGGTGTGCGGTGAACACTGCTGGGCGGCGACCCGGAATCCGGCCAGCGCCCTGGCCCGTTGGCCCGCCGCGGGCGACCGCGCCACCGCGACGCCCAAACCCCACAGGGCCCGACCCCACCAATCGCCGAGACCGGGCTCGTCGGACCAGCGTCCATCGGTGTCCATGCGGTTGTGGCAGTTCCCGTCCCCGGTCAGGGCGGCGAGCACGAAGGACAGGTAGCGGTGGTGTAGGCGTTGAACCACCCGGCCGGGATTCGGCTCCCGGCAGGTGACGACCAGGCCCCGCGCGGCGTCGTCGACGCAGTAGCCGTGTTCCGGCCGCGGCGTCGCGCGCAGCGCATGCTCGAACAGCCCGCGCTCGTCGGTGAGCGCATCGAGGTGGTCGAACACGGGCCGGATCCAGCGGGACCGCAGGTGGGCCTCGCCGGGCTCGACGTCGGACGGTCTCATGCCCCGGCCCTTCCGGGTCGCCGCGCGAGCCCGGTCACCAGGACGCGGCACCCGCGACCGTCTCGGTGGTTCGCGCTGTGATCGTGCCCTCCCGACCGCCCCGCGCTCATGCGGCCACCTCACCGGCGTCAGCGACCAACCGAGTCGCCAGGAGCCGGTACTGGTCGGCGACCGACGACCAACGCAGGCGGGGCGCGGCGGCCGAGGCCGCCCGGGACATCGCCGCGGCGACCTGCTCGTTGCTGATCACCCTGCGCAGTGCCTCGGCGATCGAGACAGGGTCCCGATGCGGCACGACGATTCCGGCGCCGTCCGACAACAGCTCGACCGCATGCGGGAACCGCGTGGCCACCACGGGTTTGCCCGCGGCCACCGCTTCGATCAACACGCCCGATGTGACCTGTTCGGTCGAATCGTAGGGAAGCAGCACCACATCGGCCGCGGCCACCAGGGCGGCGAGCGATGGGTCGTCGAGGTACTGCCCGTCCAGTCGGACCGAGCCGGTGAGCGACAGGTCCTCGACCCGGCGCTCGAGGGCGTTGCGATAGCGCTCGCCCTCCCGCGCCATGACCTTGGGGTGGGTCTGGCCCGCCACCAGGTAATGCGGAGCCGGGCGTCGATCCTGCAGCAGTGCCATCGCTTCGATGCCCCACTCGATGCCCTTCCCTGGGCCCAACAGACCCCAGGTCAGCACGGTGGGCCGCGCGCCGGGGATCCTGGACGCCGGGCTGGAGGCGGAACCGGTGGAATCCGGCGCACCGTGGGCGATCACGCTGACCCTGGCCGCGTCCGCCCGGTAGCCGGCCAGGAGTCGGCGACGGGCCGTCTGGGTCATGGTCACGACGGCACCGGCGGCGGCAACGACTCTCTCGAGCACCTGCCGCTGGTGGGTCGTCGGTTCGGTCAGAACGGTGTGCAGCACCACGATTGTCGGCACGGTCAGGCCCGCCAGCAACGCCAGCACCTCGTCGCCGTCCGGACCGCCATAGACGCCGAATTCGTGTTGCACGATGACGACGTCACACGTGTTGAGCCGGTCGACCGAGCGGGCCGACGTCAGGGGGTCGCCGGCGATGATGTCAGTGACGAAGCCGTGCCCGGCCGGAGCCGGCGGCGCCTCCAGCAACCGGGCAACGTGGCCGTCATTCGCTCCGACAGCCGTGAGGGCACCCATCAACGACGAGGTGAACGTCGCCAAACCGCACTGGGTCGGTGGATATGTACTGATGAAACCGAAGCGCAGAGCCATTGAAGCGACGCCTTCCCAAGCGGCCGCCGGCCAGATCGTGAGCAGCGGTCTTCACGCGATGATCAGGATCGCCGGCAGCGTGGGTACCAGGCAATCGTCGAGACGGCGATCGAACTGCCGGTGGGCCGCACATCGCGGCCGCGCCCCTATTGGGCGCTCTCGATTCAGGCGAACGAGCGCCACAAGCGGCGCTTCGATCACCAGTCTACCGGGTCGGGGCGAGCTTGGGCGCCGGCCAACCGCCGCCGGAGCGTCGGTCCGACGAGCGCTCCGATGAGGCACCGAAGGAGCGGACGACAGGGCGCCGGATAGCGTCGGTGAGCGACACAATGCCACGATGGAAGACGTCGCATCGGTCGCGCATGCCGCGATCGTCGAGCATGATTGGGCCGCGCTCAAGCCGCTGCTGCATCCGTACCTGCGCTGGGTGCAAGCGGACGGTCAGGTCGTGCGAGGGCGGACCAAGGTCATCGGCATGCTGCGAGCCAAGGGCGTCTGCGGGCTCCCGGCATCCGTCGAGTTACGCGACGGCCAGGTGTACCGCTGGTACGTGAGAGCCGAATTTCCCGGCCCGGCGTGACGGTGCTGAGGATTGCCGGGCGGGGAGCGGTCGGTACTCGAGACGGCCATCGGACGTCACCGCCGGTGGCCGAACAGCAGGGCGGTGTCGCCGAACTCGTGCCAGCGGTACCGGTGGGTGATCGCCGCGTCGTAGGCCCGTTGGGTCAGTTCGGTCCCGGCGACCGCCTCGACGAGCGACAGGTGGGAGGCGTGCGGGTCGTGCCAGCCGGTGATCAGGCCGTCGACGAGACGAACGCCCTGCAGCGCATCGATGACCAGGCTGGTCCATCCCGCCGCGGCGGCGATCGATCCGTCCGGTGTGGCAGCGCTTTCCAGCGCTCGGGTGGTGGTGGTGCCGACTGCGATCACCCGCCCGCCGGCGGCCCGGGTCGCGCGGACCAGCGCCGCGGTTCCCTCGGTGACCTCGAACCACTCCGCCTGAGGCGCCTCACCGGCATCCTGGGAGGACACCGCCGTGTGCAGGGTGATCGGGGCGACGGCGACGCCGCCCGCAGTGAGCCGGGCGACCAGTTCGGTGGTGAACGGCCTTCCGGCGCTTGGCATTTCCGCGCTGCCAGGGCGGACCCCGAACACGGTCTGGTAGTCGGCGAGCGGGAATCGACGGCTCAGGTAGCCGTAGGCGATGGGACGGCCGTACCGGTTCAGGTACGGCACGAGCGGCCCGGCCCCGTGAATCCGAACCCGCCACAGCCGGCTCCCGGAGCGGCTTGGGCTCGAATTCGGCCTCGGATAGGGCGCCAACAGGCGCAGCCGCGCGCGTCCCGGTAGTCCGACGACCTCGCCCGGCTCCCCGTCCAGCATCGGAGCCGCGGCGTCTGGGGCGCTGCGCAACTCGGCCGTCCAGCTGCCGTCGCGCAGGTCGGTGCCCAGGTGCACGACCACCCGTCGCCCGGTCCGGCGCAGGCCGTCGAGCTCTGCCGGGATCGTGGCGGAGTCGTTGACCACCAGCAGGTCACCGGCCCGGAGGTGAGTGGGCAGGTTGCTGAATGTGGTGTGGGCGATGCCGCCGCCGTCCGCGACCAGCAGCCGGACTCCGTCGCGGGTCAGTCCCCGGTACTCGGGCGGTTCGGTCGCCGTCGTCAGCCCTTGCGCGCTGAAGGTCGTCGTCGCCGACGTCATGGTGGACCTCACCGGTCGGCCGATGCGGGGTTGGTCGACCGTTCGTCGGCCCCGGTCGGTTCGGCGCGGGCCGCACCCGCCCGGTACCGCCCGTCGGGGGGCCGCCGGTCGATGAGGTCGAGCAGCGCGGGCACCACATCCTCCGGTGACCGCCGGTCGCTGATGTCCTCGCCAGGAAACGCGGCCTGCTGCATGCCGGTTCGCATGTCGCCGGGATCAATGGCGTAGCAGGCGATGTCGGGGTTCTCGAGGCCGAAGGTGAGAGTCAGGTGGTCGAGTGCCGCCTTGCTCGCGCCGTATGCACCCCAGGTGGGATAGTGCTCGACGGCCGCATCCGACGAGATGTCGATCAGCGTTCCGCGTGCCGTCGTCAGGGCTGGTAACAGGGCGGCGGTGAGCGCGAAGGGGGCTATCACGTTGACCGCCAGGACCCGCTCGACGTCGCCCGCCGACAGCCGGCCGAGCGCACGCAGGGGAGTGGGACCCAGGCCGCTCGCGTTGTTGACCAGCAGGTCGAGCGATCGGTGGCGGTGGACCTCGGCAACCAGCTCGGCTCGAGGGCCGGCGTCGGCGACGTCGCCGACGATCGGGGTGACGGAAGCGGCTCCGGGCAGGTGCCGGGATGCCGCCATCAGTGGGTCGGCGCGTCGACCCGTGATGATCAGGTGCCACCCTCGTGCGGCGAGCTCGGCAGCCAGGGCCCGGCCCAGTCCCGCCGATGCTCCGGTGATGAGCGCTTGTGGCATACGTTTCCTTCCTTTGCAGGATCTGCCCTTCCAGTCTTCATGTTGAAGTCAGGTTTAAGTCAAGCTACGGTGGGCCGATGTCCGGAACGGACCTGCTGACCGTGTCACAGGTGGCTGTGCGCAGTGGATTTGCGCCGTCGGCGTTGCGGTTCTACGAGCGCGAGGGTCTGATCGCGGCTCGGCGGACCGCGGGTCACCAGCGGCGCTACGAGCGGATCGTCCTGCGTCGGCTCGCCTTCATCCGGGCGGCGCGCAACGTCGGCCTGTCCCTGGACGAGATCCGGCACGAGCTTGCCCAGCTGCCGGACAACCGCGCTCCGACGGCCGCCGACTGGCGCCGCATCTCCCGGAGCTGGCGGCAGCGGCTCAACGACCGCATCGCCGCCCTCGAGGCACTGCGTGATCGCCTGGACAGCTGCATCGGCTGCGGATGCCTGTCGCTGCGGGCCTGCACGCTCGAAAACCCCGGCGACCGGCTCGCGGAAAGTGCCCAGCCGCCGGGCGCCGCGCTCCTTCCCGCCTTGTTGCGCAGCCCGGGCCCGGCGATCGGCTGAGCGCCGCCGAGCGCGGAAGAGGTTGCAGGCACAGACCTGCCGACCGGTCGGTAGTGAGATGGCCTTTGCCCCTGCCCATGCCGATTTCCCGGTAATCCGGAGGCCATGAGCGCGCGCTCGACGGTGCGAACGCGACGTACCGCCACCGCGACCCGCCGACACCGCGCGGAACGATGTGTGTGCTGCGTCGGCGCCAACGAATCCGAGCAGAGCACGACCGGATCCACCGACCAACCCGAAGTCCCCGCGCCAACTGAGGCGCGGCCGATGCCCGACTGCCGCTCAACCCGGTGGTTTCACCGGCGCGACGGCACAGCGTCGCGCCGAAAGCTGACGACGTGCCTACCACCTGAGGCGAGAACCGTATTGCTTCCGGCACGCAGTCACGACGACCTGCCGATCGGTGGGGCACCCGGAAGGAACACCAACGATGACCGCCACTTCGGTGACCGAACCCCAGACGCCGACCGGCCGTGCGAGCACCGCGGTCGGGCACGCGTCAGCCGGGCATTCGTTCAGCGCCGACATCGCCGGCCTCCCGGCAGCGTTCCCCACCCGAACCGTTCGGCTGTCCGACGGTGCCGTCGACGACTTGTGCGTCACCGCCGTTCCGCGACTGACCGTGCCCCTGTCACCCCGAACCGTCCACGACACCAACCCGAAAGAAGCGTGCTGGCAATGAAAATCGCGGCCACCACCCGAACCCCGATGGCCACCTATCCGATAGTCGGTTCACCGCAGCAGTCGCCGGGCCGGCGTCCGCCGGTTCATCGTCGCCTGCCGGCCGTGATCGCCTTCGCGCTGCTCACCGGTCTCGTGACGACCTCGTTCCTGGTCCTGGTGGTCTTCGTCGGTGCCCCCGAGCCGGTCGTCACGGGCTCCGCGCTGCTCGGCATGTCGGTCGGCTGGGCGGTTCTCGCGCTGCTCGCGACCCGGTTGGCCGGCTCGCCGCAACATTGGGCGGGGGTGCCGGCGGTGGCGATGGCGGTCACCGGCATCGTGCTCACCGTCACCGAGCCCGGTGATGGCACGCTGACCGCCGCCGGCTGGGTCTGGCCGCCGGTCGCGCTGGCGCTGGCCGCGTGGATGGTGCGAGCCGTGCGCCGCGGCGTGCCCGGCCGATCCAGGTGGCTCCTGTACCCGGTGGTCGGCGCCCTGGCCCTCGCCTCGGTCGGAGGAATCGCCGAAAGCGTCGCCCTGGCCCGCGATACCACCAACTCCGCGATGCCCGGCGCCCGCTACGAGGTGGGCGGCCGCCAGTTGCACCTGAACTGCATCGGCGCCGGCAGCCCCACCGTCGTGCTCGAGAACGGCCTTGGCGAAACCTCGCCGTTGTGGACCGCCGTCACCTCCCAGGTCGCGCCGACCACCCGGATCTGTGCATACGACCGGGCCGGGCAGGGCTGGAGCACCGACACCCCATACCCGCAGGGCGGTCTGGACGTCGTCACCGACCTTCACACCCTGCTGACCGTCGCCGGTGAAGCCGGTCCCTACGTGTTGGTCGGGCACTCTTCCGGCGGCGCCTTCGCCATGACCTACGCCGCCCGGTACCCCGAACAGGTCGCCGGGATGGTGCTGCTCGACTCGTCCAGCCCGCACCAGTTCACCGCGCTGCCGGACTTTCCGGGCACCTACTCGACGGTGCATCGAGTGCTCGGCATTCTTCCCGTGCTGACTCGGCTGGGCGTTCGCCAACTCGTCCCCTCCTCCGAACTCCCCGCGTTGGACCCGGCCGCGGCCGCACGGGTTGCCGCCTTCGCGAACAGCCCCCGCGGTGCCCGCAACATGAGCGACGAACACGCCCAGCTCCCGGATGTCTTCACCCCAGGCCCAGGCCCTCACGACTTTCGACCCGAAGCCGCTGGTGGTGCTGACCAGCCGGGAGAACGCGGACGGCACCAACGGCTGGACCATCGCTCAGGACCACCTTGCGGCGCTGTCGACGAACAGCAGCCACCACGTGTCCGACGCCACTCATGTGGGACTCCTGGGCGACACCAACGGGTCCGCCGAGTCGGCCCGAGCAATCACCGCGGTCGTCACCGCCGTCCGCACCGGCGCAGCGCTGACCACCCCGTAGTGCCCCGCCGGTCCCGTGGCGTGAGGGATCAGGACTCGGCGCCGATCCTTCCCGCAGGGGCGTCGGAGCCGCGGCCCGACCGGCCGGGCGCTCGTCGTCGGTGCCATCTGCGGCGCGATCGCTCGAGGCTGACGCCGGCGGTGTTCGCCCGGCCGTCGACCCGCTGTCGGTGAGGTCAGCGGACCTGCTGGTGTCGCCGAGCTGTTCGACGACCCGGAAGGCGACCTGGAGTCGTGCCGGGACGCGGACCTGCCGCCGGCACCATCGTGTGGTCTGATCGCAAGTAGCAATGACCGGATCAGCACCTTGCCCCACAGGGAGCTCACATGCGTGTCATGACTCGGTTGTCCGCGGCCTTGGCCGTCATGCTTGTCCTGGCCGCGTGCTCGTCGTCGGGCAACGACTCCCCGTCGTCCCAGTCACCCTCGACTGGGACCGTCGGGAGCTCGGCCGCACCGGCGACGGGCACGTCGACGGCTGCTGTGTCGACGTTCGCCGCCACGAACTCCGCCTCCACGTCCACCCAACCAGGGGATATCGGCCAATCGTCCCCGATCCTGGTGAGCGCGATCCACGACGCCCAGGTCGTCCGCGGCGACGACGGCATGGACCACGTCGAGTACGGGATCCTCGTGGTCAGCGTGCTCGCCGAGCCGGTGACGCTGACGAGCGTGACCGTCCTGGGCATCGACGGACAGGAGCTCCAGCGCGTCGACGGCGCGACGCTGGCCGCGACCACCCAGACGTTGTTCGACAAGAAGCCGGGGCCGGTCGTTCCCGCGTCGGCGGCCGTCGCGGTCGACATCGACCTGGTCGTGCCGCCCGGCGCCGTGCCGGATCGGGTGACCAACCGGATCGACTTCGCGCTCGCCGCGGACACCCAGAGCGCGGTGATGTTCCCGGTCACCCAGGTCGTCGGACCCGAGGTCGCCGTTGACAAGGCCGCAGCGATCACGGTCCAGCCGCCCTTGAAGGGTGACGGGTGGATATCCACCAGCGCGTGCTGCGGACCGAACGTGCATCGCAACCTGCGAGTCGCCGTCGACGGTCTGCGCATCTCGACCGCCGAGACCTTCGCGGTGGACTGGGGACTCGTGAGGAACAACAGCCTCTACGACGGGGACGGCACCACCAACGAGCAGCACCACGCCTTCGGCGCGGACGTCTACGCGGTCGCCGACGGCACCGTCGTCTCGGTCGTTGACGGCAAGCCCAACACGCCACCGTTCACGCCGATGATCGCCACGGAGCTGTCGGACTTCGGCGGCAACCAGGTCATGATGCAGCTCCAGCCGAACGTCTACGCGTGGTTCGCGCACATGCAGCCCGGCACCGTGACCGTCAAGGTCGGCGACACGGTGACGGCGGGAACGCCCATCGGCAAGCTCGGCAACTCCGGCCCGTCCCAGGGGCCACACCTGCACTTCGGTCTGCTCGACGTGCCCGACCCGGTCGTCGGCAAGGGTCTGCCGTTCGTGCTGGACAGCTTCACGCTGGCCGGCAGGGTGGACATCGCCACGTCGGAGGGGAACGCGATCGTGATCGCGCCGGAATCCAAAGAGATCACCGACGCCTACCCGCTGTGGGGAAGCATCCAGAACTTCTCCTGACTGCCCCGTCTCGAGTTCAGACCTGGAAGCAACAGACGGCAGTGGCGACACAGGTCGTCAGCGTCCCGGTGCCATTGGTGAACGTGTCAGGGATGTCAGTGCGTTGGCGCCTGCAGCGACGATCGCTGCACGACCCGACTCAAGAGAGCGTCAGTTGCCGATGGTGGTGCTCGTAGTGCTGGGTGCCGTAGTGGTAGACGTCCAGCACGCTCATCGTGGGTTGGAAGTAGGGGTCCCAGCGGGTCGGGAAGTGCATGGTGAGCGCGAGGGCCGTGGGTGTTTCCTCATCCAGCTTGCGGCCCAGGGCGTTGATGGTGGCGTCCATGATGGCCGCCATGCGGTGCGGGGTGAGCAGCAGCCCGCCGCCGGCGGAGCCGGCGTAGTTGATCCAGTGGAACGGCCGGTGGGCGGCGTCGAGGGTGGCGGCGAATCGCCGGCTGAGTCCCAGCCGCCCCAGTGCGTGGACCAACGGCAGCAGGGTGCGCACGATGAGGTACCCGAACACCATGTGCCACAGCAGCTGTCGGTTGGTCCAACGGGTGCCGTCGGATCGCCGGCGCAGGTCCTGCGGAGTGGCCCGGGCCACGAGGTCGTGGAAGTCCGTCTGGGCGCGTCGTAGCTCGGCCTGGATGTCGCTGCGGTTCATGGCCTGATCTCCGTTCGGGGTCAGCAGTCCCAGTGTCCCCGCGTCGGGTTCCCGCCTGGGCCGGGCCGCGCAGGCGCTCTCAGCGGTGCCGGACGATGGGCCGGCGTCGTCCATCCCCGCTGCTTGTCGGCGACCCCGGACACCCCGACTTCCCTGGCGGTGATGGCGTCGGCGGGCTGCGCGGTGGTGTAGCTGCGCGGTGGTGTAGCTGTCTGGTCGGCCGGTCCGCCGACGGGATGGGCCAGCCGGTCCAGCAGCGTGGTGGCGGGTCCAGGACCAGGTTGGCGTGGTCGGCGTGACGGCCACGGTCATCGCCACGTAGAACGGCTCTCGCTGGGTCAGGGCGTCGGCCAGCACCTGTGCGGTGTGGACGGTGATGCCCTGCGCCGGGTGCGTCCTTCGACGGTGACCCGGTCACCCTTCATCAGGGAGTTCGCCGCGTCCTCGGCGGCCCGGCCGAACAGTGTGACGTTGAAGAACTTTGGGGTCGGTGGAGGCCCATTCGCCGTGGCGCGTGACCCGGTCGTGGCTGGCGACCCGCAGGCGCGCCCAGCTGGTGTCGGCGTTGCTCACGCCGACAGTCGGCGTCGGTGACGAGGTTGCACTCGAAGGTGATGCGTGCGGACATTGCGGTCTCTCTATCGTGGAGAGGATTCGGCGAACCAGCGCCTTCGGCCGGCCGGTGTGTTTCGCCCGGGCGAATGCTCTTGCGCCACCTGTCAAATGCCGAACGAGCCGACGATCTAGCGTTCGCCCGCTTGCCGCTCGGAGCTGACGACGGATTGATGGCTCACCCAATCGAGGCCTGCCGCGGTTGGGGTCTGAAGTTCGAGTAGGCCGGGCGGTTGGCTGCGTTACTCCCTGACTCCGGACCGACTGCCGTGGCATCACACCGGCTTGATCGTGGGGCTGGGCGCAAGGCAGGCTCATTGCGACGTAGGGGGCGACCGGACAGCCGTATCCTGTCGCCAGGAGGCCATGAGATGACCGATCCGATCGAGGACCTCATCGGCGACTATCGGGCGTTCGCGGCGCAGCAGCGAGATCGGTTGCTGATCCGCGGCATCGACATCACGCCGTACGAGCTCAGCCACATCGCCTATCGCGTCCACGAGTGGGACCAGTACCTTCGCGTCCGGACACAGCTGGAGCGCCACGCGCGTGCCAATCGTGAGAATGTGTGGAATGGCCGCCCGATCTCGTTGATCGTGTTCGACCAGCTCGAGGTCCTCGACGGCAAGGCGCTGCCGATGATCGAGCTCATCCCGCCGGTCCACCAGCGTGTCTACAAGATGGGTTGCGAGCATCTCGGCGTCGTCGTGGGCGACGGTTTCGACGCGTTCGTCGAAACTTATAAACCCGTTCTCACTGGCCAACAGTTCCAAGGCCCGGACAGCACGCCAGATCCCGTCTACATCTTGGTCGAGGACTTCACGCACGTGAAGTTCTATCGACTGTCCCTCCAGGCGTCCGTCGAACTCTTCGAGGGGCGGGAGTTCGAGGACGGCTTCCACCATGTCGACGGCTGGGTCCCGCAGCAGCTCGTGACCGCCACCGGCCCGAACCCACTGCCGCGGTGACTCGTGAAGGCCCGGCATCGCGCAAGGGGTAGGCCCAGCGCGGCGACTACGGGACAAAGGTCAGGTCTTCCGAGGATGGAGGGTTCCTACACCAGCCATCTGAAGACCTCGAGTTTGTCTGACCTTACGTTCGCGCTACATCCTCGATTGGGATGAGCCCAATATCTCAGCCTCAGGGGCACGCGCCTTTTCGTGATTCCGAATCCACCGATGGGCTGGCGACCAACCTTTGGCCGATTCATTCGTAGAGAATACGAAGCGCTTGCTCGCCCGGCCGAAGACTCCCAAGCCGGCGGCGGCCACCTGGCCGGTCAGTGGCGACCAGATCAGCGCGTCGATCGCGGTCCGCAAGGGGTACGCCGGTAGCTTCCCGGCATGACGGGGGGTGGATTGCGGTACTGGGGCCGTTGTCGCATCCGCGCAGCGTGTCACCATCAGGGCCTAACGGAGTTGCTTGGTGATGCCCTCGCCGCTGAGCGTCCAGAAGCACGGTTCCGGACGGGCGCCCCGACGAACGATTGAAAGCCAACGGCGACCGAAGAGCACACCCTTGGCGTCCGCGATGTAATTGCCGTTGGCCAACGTGAACACCCGGGTCCCGGCCTCCAGAATGGCTTCCCGCTCGTGCTTCACACCCCAGATTCGCGGGTTCTGGGTGAGACAGAGCCAACCTCGCTCACCGGCGAGCCTGATCCACTCGACGTCCTCCACATCCTCCGAGCGACCGTCGAAAGCGTCGGCAAGCGTCAGGATCGGGAATCCGAGCACTCTGATGGCGCGGTCAAATGACTTGCCCAGACATCGGTCGATCAGGAATATCGGCTTACGCGGCCTCGCGGAGCCAGTCAAGGTTTCGTTCCACGAGCGCGATCTCGTCCAGGGTGAGGTCGTAATCCGCAGCTAGTGATTCGGGGGAATCGCCAGCGATCAGCCCACCCGTGATCGCGAACAACGGAACCCGATTCCTGACGAACGACATCCGGCCCGCCGAGAAACGAGCGTCGATCTGAATAGCCGGGCCTAGGCGCTGCGGGCTGTAGCCGCCCGCATAGCCGTCCGGCCAGACATCGATCTCTCGAAGATGATCCGCGATCGTCTCTTTGAACGGTCGCTGACCGTCGAATGCCCGCTCCAGGTCGGCATCCCGCTGCACGTAGAGATCGATGCCGTCGGTCACCAACTTGGGTGAGGCCAGCGCGAACGGGTCGTTCTTCTCGTGACGAAGCCAGTTGACCAAGTCGGTGATCTTCGACATGCGGATGTTCATCGACCGCAGAGCGCGGATCACGTGTGCCTCGGCCAAGCCGACAACCGGGATCGTGGGCCACCCACGCCTGTCGTTTGCGACCGTGTGCACCAGCGCCGGTCGCTGGCCGCGTGTGCGGGTCCAGGAGTACACCGTCGGCGTCGGCATCCCGACCAGGGTGGCGACCTCGGAGGTGGTGCAGATCGGCGTCGATGCGCGGATATCGTCGGCATCCATCAGGTCCTCCTCCTGCCCAACGGGGAGTACGGTGCCCCGATGCCGCGAGTGTGTCACCCGGCACCGACGGTGCCGATCGCCATGGTTCTCCCCCTCCTTCGTGTTGGAGGGTCCCACGTCGTGCTGATCAACCCCGCTAGCGACGCGCCGTAGGCGGTGGCAGGTGAAGGCACTTCCCAAGTGTGCTTCCAGGAGCCGCCCGAACCCTTATACGGTGCCTGAGATCTCGCCGCCGCGCAATGCCTCAAGGGCCGATTGAAGGCTCGGCACATACCTGCGATAAGTGTGCAAGCTGGCGCGGCCAGGCAAGGTTCGGCTAGGTCCGGATGGCAGGTCAATGCAGGGCAAGGACGCTCCCGGAGCTGTCCGGGAGCGCCGGTCCACCACGGCCGGTACACAGAGGGCAGGTCAGAGGGCCGTGGTCGGGCGTGGGCCGACTGTGAGGCCGTACCGCTTCAACAGAGGCGCGGTGGCCAGTCGGAGATCACCGCCCGTGACCCGGACGCAGAGGTCGGCCCAGTCGCCGGACCGGGCGGCGCGATAGGCGGTTCGCTCGCTGACGCCCACCAGCGCGGCGGCCTGCGGGACGCTCAGGTCCAGCGGCAGTCACTGGTCCGGCTCGGGGCAGTACAGCGGCCCGTACGGGGCATCGCGGTTACGGCTGGCGCGGCCAGCGCGGGCAGGTGTAGATGCCGGGGCCATCGGCGTGCTCCATCACGTCATGTCCCCTGACGGACCGCGAATGAAGTCGCACCGCCACGGCCTGGCGGTGACTAATGGCGGCGGCGGTCCGGCTTGGTGCACCGGCTTGTCTGACCGTCTGGAGGTGACGCCAAAAGCGTGCCACGGCCGGTTACCGGCTGCAAGGGGCACCCCTGTGTCGGACGTAGTTGGCAGGGTTGGGCCAGCACAACCCTGCTAATGCTCGGCAGGGTTGATCTTGAAACGAAATTTCCCCGGACCGTTCGCGCTGGTCAGGGGATCATTTCGTACGCGCGCCCGGAGGGATTCGAACCCCCAACCTTCTGATCCGTAGTCAGATGCTCTATCCGTTGAGCTACGGGCGCCTGTTAATTTGGCCGGATCCGAAGAACCGGTGTACCACCCGGACCCGAGGGCCCGGCCTCACACTGGTGCGCCCCACGGGTGGGTCGCACCGATGCCACCACACCCCGGCGGACCGGTGTGCAGCGCGGAAGCGGAGGGATTTGAACCCTCGGTGCCCTTAACGAGCACAACACATTAGCAGTGTGTCCCATTCGGCCGCTCTGGCACGCTTCCAGGGGTCATCCGAGGATGACCGCCGGCGGCCTACCCTACCGGGTGACCGTCCTGGCGGGCAAAACGGCAGGTCGGCATGATCAACTTCGCCCGACCACACGGTGCCCGACCGGCCCGCTCGGACCCAGAACCGCCCGGAGCCAGACCCGAGCCCCGGACAGACCCAGCCCGCACCCCATACCCAGAACCAGAACCAGAACCAGCCCGCACCCCAGAACAAGGACCAGAACCCAGCCCGCACCCCAGAACAAGGACCGGTGACCAGCCCGGGCCTACGCTTCGGTGGTGCTGGCCGGTCGTCAGGACGAGTTGCGCGAGCTGGTGGCGGCGGCGGAGGTCGCCTTCGCGGTCGGCCGCGGCTGGACCGCGCTCGTCGGAGGCGAGCCCGGCATCGGCAAGAGCCGGCTGGTGGCCGAGTTCGCGGCGTGGGTCCGGACCACCGGCGTGCCGGTGGCGTGGGCGGCCTGCCGCCAGGACGGGGGTGCGCCGCCGTACTGGCCGTGGGCCCAGCTGCTCACCCAGCTGGGGCACCCGGAGGCATTGAACGAATCAACCGCAGAGCATCCGCGCGAGTCCTCAACGACCGGCGATCACCCGGAGCAGCATGCTGAACAGCACCCGGATCACCCGCCAGGGGAGATCGACCGTTTCCTGCTGTTCCAGCGGATTGCCGACGTCATCCGCGGGTCCGCCCCG
The DNA here is from genome assembly GCA_964476495.1 of uncultured Actinomycetes bacterium. Lineage (GTDB taxonomy): Bacteria > Actinomycetota > Actinomycetes > Mycobacteriales > Nakamurellaceae > Nakamurella. Next base: position 99,130 of record CAYZBB010000004.1, read on the forward strand.
TTGGTTCTGGTGATCGACGACCTGCATTGGGCCGACGAGCCGTCGTTGCGCCTGCTGGACTCCTTGCCCACTCACCTCGGCCCGGCGCCCGTCATCATCGTCGGCACCTACCGCGACACCGAGGCCGGTGCCGCGCTTCTGGCCGGCCTGTCCGTCGAACGACGCCTGCTCCTGCGCGGGCTGCGAATCGGCGATCTCGGTGCTGCGATCGAGGACGCCACGGGTGGCGGGCTGGCGCCGGAGGTCCTCGCGCGCGTCCACCGGCTGTCCGGGGGCAATCCCTTCTTCGCCGCCGAGGTCGTCAGGTTGTGGCGTGCGGAACCCCACGACGGCGACCACGGCCTGCTGCCCGGCGGCGTCCGGGCGGTCCTCGACCGGCGCATCGACCGGCTGCCGGCCGACACCGAGAACGTCCTGAAGGCGGCGGCGATCCTGGATGCGGGCACCGTCGCCGTGGACGCCGTCCTGCTGGCGGCGACGTCGGGCAGGGCGCCGGGCGAGCTCGCCGACCTGATCGCCCCGGCGATCGACGCCCGGCTGATGATCGCGACGCAGGGCAGGTTCCGGTTCCCCCACGAGCTGATCGCCGAGGCGATGCGGGTCCGCACACCACGTTCGGAGCAGGTGGGCATGCACCGGCGTGCCGCGGCCGCGCTGTCGGCCCGCTTCGGAGCCGGGCTGGTGGGCGCCGCCGAGCCCGCCCGGCACCTGCTGTCCGTCGCGCGGGCGTGCGCGGAACCCGACGATGTCCGAGCCGCGGCACGGGCGGCGCGGGCCGCCGCGGACGAGGCGATGCGCCGGACCGCCTATGAGGATGCCGTCGACTGGCTGGGCCAATGCATCGACCTGCCGCCGGCGGTCCCCGACGAGCCGGCAACCGGAACCCCGGTTGCCGATGACGAACGTGGCGACATGCTGTGTGCGCTCGGCGATGCCCTGCTCGCGGCGGGCCGGACGGCACGATCCCGGGCAGCCTTCCGCGAGGCGGCCGACCTGGCCCGGCGCCCCTGCCGTCCGCAGCTGCTCGCCGCTGCGGCGCTCGGATTCACCGGCGGTGCAGCCGGATTCGAGGTCGATCTCGCGGAACCCGACCGACTCGTCCTGCTGGAGGAGGCGGCGCAACTCCTGCCCGACGCCGACTCGCCGATCCGGTGCGCGGTGCTGTCCAGGCTGTCCGTCGCGTTGAGCTTCACCGGTGCCGAGGATCGTCGCCGGCACCTGGCCGACCAAGCCGTCGACATGGCGCGCCGGCTGGGCGATCCGCGGGCCCTCGGGATCGCCCTCGCCGCCCGCTGTGACGCCGTCAGCGGCCCCGACCACATCGTTCTCCGACGGTCCGCGGCCACCGAGATCGTCGATTGCGCGCTGCGGACCGGCGATCTGATCCTGGAACTGCTCGGGCACCGGCTCCGCCTGGTGGCCTGCGCGGAGGCCGGCGACTGGCCGGCCGTCGATGCTGAGATCAGTACCTGCGCAGCGCTTCTCCGATTGGCCCCGCAGCCGGCCCTGGTGTGGTACCTCCCGATGTGGCGCGCCGCCCGCGCCGCCATGCGCGGCGACGAGGACGGCTACCGGCAGGAGACGACGACCCTGCGCGCGCTCGTGGACCGGTCCGGCAGCAACAACGCCCGGCTGCTGGAGAGCACGCAGCAATTCATCCGGGCCGTCACCGACGACCGACCCGCCGACGCGTTCGAGGCGGTGCGCCGGTTGCAGGCCGGGCACCCGGAGCTCGAATCCGTGATCGGCGCCAGCGTCACGCTGCTGCTGGCGCTGACCGGCAACCGTGCCGAGGCCGCCGGCCGCCTCGCGAAACAGCTTGCTCAGGAACGAGTCCGGGACAGCGAATGGCTGCCGGAAACCGTGCAGTTGGCGATGGTCGCGATCACCCTTGAGGATCCGGGCGCGGCGGAGCCGCTGTACCGGGCCCTGCAGCCCTACGCGGGGATGTTCGCCATCGAGGGCATCCTGGCCGGCACCTGGGGGAGCGTCGACGGTCAGCTCGGCCGGCTGGCCGGACTGCTCGGGCGCCACGAGGATGCGCGGGCGCACCTGGCCAGGGCAAGGGAACTCGACTCGGTCGGCGGACGCGCGCTGGCCGATCGGCACCCGTCGGGAACGACCCGCCCCGACAAGCCCGCCGAGCCCGCAGCGACCACGGGTGAATTCACTCTGGAGGGCGACGTGTGGACGATCTCCTACGCCGGGCGCAGGGTGCGCCTCAAGGACGCGAAGGGCCTGCGTGACCTGGCCGCGTTGCTGGCCCGGCCCGGACGCGACATCGCCGTGCACGAGCTCGCCGGGGCCGACCCGTCAGCCGCTCGCGGATCAGCGTCGTACCCGCTCGCCGACCGTGCCGCGATCGACGCCTACCGGCGCCGGCTGACCGACCTCGAGGCCGACGCCGCCGAGGCCGCCCGGCACCACGACCCGGTCCGGCTCGCCCGCGCCGAAGGCGAGAGAGACGCGCTCGTGCGCGAACTCGCGGCGGTCACCGGGTTGGGGAACCGCGCGCGCCGTGCGGGGTCGGACCTCGAACGGATGCGCAAGGCCGTCGGCAACCGCGTCCGGCTGGCGATCGCGCGAATCGATCGGGAGCATCCGGAACTCGGCAGGCACCTGCGTGCCTCCGTGCACACCGGAACGTTCTGTCGCTACGAGCCGGAATTGAGCGTGCGGTGGACGGTCCGGGACCACCGGGCCGGCCCGACCATCGGGCGTGTAGCACCGCCACGCCGGATGTGGCGCCCACCGGAATAGAAGCTGGCGGATCGGCCGCCGGCGCCACCCGAACAGGGAGACCCCCATGGCAACCGTCGACACCCCGGCCACCGGCACGCAGGCCACCGGCATCCAGGCCACCGGCACGCAGGTCACCGATCCGGCCGCGGCCGACCAGCCGCAGCCGAACCAGTCCTATCCGGACCGACTGGAGACCGAGCCGCAATCCGACGCCGCGCAGGAGTATGCGCAGGCACTGGCCGGCAGGCTTTTCGAGGCCGGCCTGAGCAGCTTCGAACTGGCCACGATCGCCGTCGGTGACCGGCTCGGCCTGTACCGGGTGCTGGCCGAACAGGGTCCGTGCACGTCGGCGAACCTGGCGGCCCGGGCGGGCATCGACGCCCGGTACGCCAGGGAATGGTGCGAACAGCAGGCATCCGCCGGGCTGCTGCGCATCCCGGAACCTTCGGACGACCCCGACGCCCGCGCCTACGAGCTCCCCGACGGGAGCGCACCTGTGCTCTTGGACCAGGACAGCCCCGCGTACCTCGTCCCGATGACCGAGTTCGTCGCGTCGATCGGGCGCGTGCTACCCGCCCTTGTCGCGGCCTACCGGACCGGTCGCGGCGTGCCCTACGGCGACTACGAGGTCCAGCACGCCCAGGGCGGCTTCAATCGGCCCGCGTTCACCGGACAGCTGGTGCAGGAGTGGTTGCCGCAGATCCCGGACCTGCACGCCACCCTCGGCGGCGGCGCACGAGTCGCCGAGTTCGGCTGCGGCGAGGGATGGGCCGCCATCGCGCTCGCGAAGGGGTACCCGGCGGTCTCGGTGGACGCGTTCGACGTCGACGCGCCGTCGATCGAGTCGGCCCGACGGCACGCGGTGTCGGTCGGGGTGGCAGACCGGGTTCGCTTCGTGGTCGCCGACGTCTCGGATCCGGCGCTGACCGGCAGCTACGACGCGGTGTTCGCCTTCGAGATGGTGCACGACCTGGCCCATCCGGTCGCGGCCCTCCGGGCGGCCCGGCGGCTGACCGGCGACGGGCACGGTGTCGTCATCGTGATGGACGAACGGGTCGAAGAGCAGTTCGCGGCTCCGGGATCGCCGATCGAGCGGTTCTTCTACGCCGCCAGCGTGCTGCACTGCCTTCCGGCCGGGCGCGCCGAATCCGGGTCGGCGGCAACGGGCACCGTGATGCGCCCGAGCGTGCTCAGCCGCTACGCCGCGGACGCCGGATTCGCCCGGACCACAGTGCTGCCGATCGAACATGACATGTTCCGCTTCTACCGGTTGGAGGGTTGAACGGGTCGGCGCACCCCATGTGCGGGCGGCCCGCCGGTGGGGTACACGTGAACTGCCACCGAAGGAGAGGAGCCACACGATGAGCGGTGCGCCGACCGTCACGCTGGGCATGATCACCATCGACTGCGCCGACGCCGCCCGGGCCGGCGAGTTCTGGTCCAAGCTGATGGGCTGGGACGTCGTCGCGTCCGGCGACGGCTACGCCATGCTCGCCGGCGACGGCCACACCGTCGGCTTCGGCAGCGTTCCCGACTACGAACCGCCGGCCTGGCCGAACGAGCACGGCAGCAAGCAGTTCCATTTCGACCTGGCCTGCGCCGATATCGCCGCGGCGCAGGCCAAGGCGGTCGAGTTGGGCGCCACGGTGGTCGACCCGCAACCGGGGGAGACCTGGCGGGTGCTGATCGACCCGGGCGGCCACCCGTTCTGCCTCACCGATGCGAAGAACTGGGGCTGACCACCGTCATCTGTTCGATCGGCATTTCGCGGCCGTGACCGTCAGACCGGGTTGACCGCAAGACGAGATCCGTGCCGGTCACCAGGCCCGGCGAGCCGCTACTTCAAGTAGGCCGCTCGCTGGCAGGCGTGGGCGATCGCACCCATCAACTCGGCCCGTAGGCCAAGCTGCGCGGACCGGATGTCGACTCCGGCCGAGATGGCCGGCTGCGCGTAGAGGTTGATCGACTCCGCCACACCGTCGACGAGGGGTTTACCGGCGGTGCCGAGCACACCGCCCAGGACGATCATCGCGGGGTTCAGGCAGTTGCAGATGTCGGCGAGCACACGTCCCAGCAGCCGGCCGGCCGCCATCACGAACCGGCTGACCACCGGATCCTCGTGGCTGCGGGACAAGGGGAAGTCGGGATCGGCGACGACGTCGAGCCCGGCCTCCCGCAGGCGCTGTTCGATGATCGCGCTGGAGACCACGGTCTCGAGGCAGCCGCGGTTGCCGCATCGGCACCAGGTTTCCTGATTTGTCACGTTGGTGTGGCCGATCTCGCCGGCGATGCCCTGTGATCCCTGATAGGTGGCACCGTTGAGCATGAGGCTGGCGCCGATGCCCTCACCCGCCTTGACGTAGATGACGTCGCGGCATCCCTTTGCCGCGCCGAACCGCACCTCGGCGCTGGCGCCCAGGTCGGCATCGTTCGCGACGAAGACGGAGTGTCCCAGCCGGCTGGTCAACTCCAGCTCCGGCGTGAGTCGCGCCCAGGCCGTCATGATCGAGCTCGACTTGATCAGCTTGGTTCGCAGATCGAGGGGTGCCGGAAGGCCGGCGGTGATCGCCCGGACGTCGGAAATCGACAGCCCCAACTGGCCGAGCAAGCGGTGGGCGGCTCCCGCGGCGACGTCCAATGCGGCCGACGCCTGGGAATCGACGTTCACATTCGAGTTCTGATCCGCCAGGACCCGCCCGTCGGTGGATGCGATCGCCACCGACACATGTGTGTGGCCGAAGTCGATGCCGATCACGATGCCCTGTGGCGGTGCGACCACCAGAAGGGCCGATGGGCGCCCGCGCCCGGCACCCTTGCCGCCGGGCTCGAGGACGTCCTCGACGATCAGCCGTTCGGTCAGCAAGTCCTGAACCGAACCCGCGACTGCGCTCCGGGACAACCCGGTAATGCGACATAAATCAGCACGAGTAATGCCGCCTTCGCGTCTAATGACCTCCAGTAGGAGCTGTCGTGACCGGTGTCGCCGGGCTGAGAGCTGCGTTGCTGTCGTCATCGCGCCCCACGGTAGCAGATATAGTCCTGAAACAGGACAGAAAAGGTTGCGTATTTTACTTGTGATCTATGTCACGCCAGGGTCCCGACTGTCCGGCCCGGCGCCCCGGCCGACTGCCTTCCCGGCGCCCCCCCGCATCGACCCGCCTCACCGACCGACCCCCGAGTGTGTCCGCACACGCACCCGGTCGGTTCCGGCCCGAGAAAGGGGAATGGGACCGTAGGCAGATGCGCTCGGCCGTGCGTTCCGTTCAGCGGAAGAAGTCGGCAGGCCCGAGATCCGGACACCCGACATTAATGGCACCTCGCGCGCCCTGGGCGGTGCGGCCGTCCGCATTGAGCGGTGCTGCCGATGCCAATACCGAATGCCGGCGTCGTTTTGCATGATCAGGGGCCCGATGTCGCCGACTCTTCTGTCGCTTGACCGGGCTTGCCCTCACATCGTCTGCGCGCGCACTCGACCTTGGAGCGATGTAATACCGACCGACCACACAAGGGTTGGCGATCGGTAGGCCGTGCGCCATTCGGCTGTTGCCGCGCACCGGCTCTCGATCCGCGGACGGGTCCGGCCGCCGATCGCATGGGAGACCTTTCGGAGGGACGAAGTGTCCGTGTTCAACCCCACAATCGCAGTGCTCGGTCCGATCCCGTACGACCGGATCACCACGCATCGCAACGAGGTACTGGAGAAGTACGGGTGTGTGCTCTACACGGTGGCGGCCCTCGCCTCGTTGCTGGACGGCAACGGCCGGATATGTCCGATCGTGCACGTGCGCCGCAAGGACGAGGAGGCGATCAAGCGTGAGCTGTCGCAGTTCCCGAACGTCGACCTGACCGGCGTGCGGGCCACCACCGGTCGCGGCGACGTGGTCGAGCTCGAATACGTCGATCAGAACAAGCGGATCGAGCGGCAGACCGGGTTCATGTCCCAGATCGTGCCGGAGGACGTCGAATTCGCACTGGACGCGGACGCTTTCGTGTGTGTGCCGATCACCGACTACCAGGTGTCCGAGTCGACCCTGAAGTACATCAAGAAGCGCGGGACCGGCACGATCCTGCTCGACGCGCACGGGCCGACGAACACACTCACCAAGGGCGGCGAGCGACGTCATCGCCTCTGGATCGATCGCGACTCGTGGCTTCCGTACGTCGACATCCTGAAGATGAACCTCGAGGAGGCCGGATGCAGCTGGTTCCCGTCTCCGCTGTCGCAGAACGGGACGACGGCGGGAGCGCCGCTGCGGATGGCCGACCTGCCCGCATTCGCCAATCATTGCCTGCATCGCGGGGTGAAATGCGTGTGCGTCACACTCGACGAGCACGGTTGCGCGGTCTACTATCTCGATGCCGCCGGCCGGCTCTGCGAGGAATTCGTCGACCGACTCCAGGTGGATCAGGTGATCGACACCACCGGGTGCGGCGACTCCTTCGCCGCGGGAATGGGTTTCGGCTACCTGCGGCATCACGACTTCGTCCGTGCCGCCCAGTACGGCAATGCGATGGGCGCCCAGCGATGCTCGGGGTCCGACCTTTCTGTGTACCTGCCGCTGGCGGACACCGAGAAGCAGCTGGCGCAGGCCTACGGTCCGCTCGAGTACGCGGTCTGAGGTCGACGTGCTATCCGAATTGAGCGGCGCCGAATGGCAGATCACCGAGAATGGATTCGACCTGGAGCGGGCGAACGTCTTCGAAACCCTGTTCACCGTCGGCAACGGCCGGCTCGGCACCCGCGGGGCGCTGGAGGAGGGCCATCGCGGCGGACGGTCGGGCGTGTTCATCAACGGTGTGTACGACGATCATGACGCGCAGGTCATCGATCTGGTCAATGCGCCGGACTGGCTCGACCTCGCGGTCTACGTGGACGGGCTGCGGCTGGACGTGCAGTCCTGCTGGGTGATCGAACACGAACGGAGGCTGGACTTCCGGCTGGGCGTGCTGCACCGGCGGACCGTCTTCGAGGACGAGCGGGGACGCCGCACCACCCTGGAATCGATGCGATTCGCCAGCCTGGTCGACCGCGATCTGTGCGGCCTGCGGGTGCAGGTGACCACCGACACCGACGCGACCCTCACCGTGGCGAGTGGCATCGACGGTCATCGTCGGAATCTGGAGTTGCTGCCCGTGTACCCGCCCGGGACCGTGTTCGAGCCCGAGGTGGCATGGGAGAAGTGGTCGGCCTCGCGTCACCTGGAACAGGTGGAGCGGTCCGACAACGACGGTTCGCTGTATCTCGAGACGCGCACCATCAGCAGCGGGATCACGCTCGGCTACGCGGCATCGACGACGGTGTCGACCCGGCCCGTCCGCCGTGCGGTGCTCCGCGGAGCCGACCGGATCGCCGAACAGGTGGACGTCCCGGTTTCCGCCGGGGTGCCGCTGGTGGTGGACAAGCTGGTCGTGATCGGCACCTCACGGCGCGGCACCACCGATGTGCGAGCCAACGCCCTCGCCCGGCTCGCCGAGCACCGCCGCGCCGGCCTGGACGGATGCCTGGCCGCCAGCCGGTCCGCGTGGCAGGCCAAGTGGGCCGACTGCGACGTCCAGATCGTCGGTGACGCGGATGCCACCCGGGCCGTGCGGTTCGGCATCTACCACCTGCTGATCGCCGCCGACGAGACCGATCCCACCGTCAACATCGGCGCAAAGTCGTTGTCCGGCGAGGGGTACCGCGGCCACGTGTTCTGGGACACGGAGGCCCTGATGCTCCCGTTCTTCCTCTACACCCAGCCACGCACCGCCCGGACCCTGCTCGAGTACCGGTTCCACACGCTGGGCGGCGCGCGACAGCTCGCTCGTGACACCGGGACCGGTGGCGCCCGGTACCCCTGGGAATCGGCGGACACCGGCCGCGAGGAATGCCCGATCCAGACGCCCGACGGGTTGAACCGCTTCTGGACCAGAGACGAGGAGATCCACGTGTCCGCCGACGTCGCCTACGGCATTCTCGCCTACCTCGAGGCCACCGGCGACGAAAGCGTGCTGCTGGACTTCGGTGCCGAGATCCTGTTCGAGACAAGCAGGTTCTGGGTCGACCGGGCCGAGTTCGACGAGGCCACCGGGCGGTATGTGCTGCGGATGGTGATGGGCCCGGACGAGTTCCACTCGCACGTGGACAACAACGCGTTCACCAACCACCTCGCGCGCTGGCACCTGCGACATGCGGCCGATGTCCACGACGACCTTGCTCTGCGTCATCCAGCGGTGCTGGCGGAGATCGCGACCGGGATCGGGCTGAGCCCGGACGAACCCCGGCGCTGGCGCGAGGTCGCGGCCGCCATCGCCGAGCCGGCCGTCGTGGACTCGGTCATCGAGCAGTTCGACGGGTACTTCGGCCGCAAGGACGTTCCGATCACCGAGTGGGACGCCAACGACATGCCCAAGTACCCGCCCGGCTATCACCACTTCAACTGCGAGGACACCATGCTGCTCAAGCAGCCGGACGTGGTGATGCTCCTGCACATGCTGCCCGGTGACTTCGACCAGAAGACCAAGCGGGCGAACTTCGAGTTCTACGAGCAGCGGACGCTGCACAAATCCTCGCTGAGCCCGGCCATTCACGCGATCATGGGTATCGAAGTCGGCGACGCACGCCGAGCGGTCCAGTACTTCAACCGGTCCGCCTTCGTCGACCTGCAGGACAACCAGGGAAACACCCGGGAGGGCATGCACATCGCATCCGCCGGGGGCACCTGGCAGATCCTGGTACACGGATTCGGCGGGTTCCGGGTCATCGACGGAGAGATGCATTTCGATCCGTGGTTGCCGGACGGGTGGCGGGAGATTCGCTTCCGCCTGTACTGGCACGGATCGCCGATCGATATCGCCATCGGGCACGACACGGCCGCGTTCACTCTCGCCGCGGGCGACGAGGAGCCGCTCACCATCTGGGTGCGTAGCGAGGCGAGTGTCCTCATAGCGGGCGAGACCTCGGTCTTCGCCCTCGACGGAGCAGTGGAAGGAACACGACATGGGTGAGCACGGAGCCTCTTTCGATGCTGCGGCATCGATCTATGACGACGACGCCGCGGGCAAGGGGGTGGTGCGGATCGCGAGTGTGGCCGCGTTGGGCGGCTTCCTGTTCGGCTATGACAGCGCCGTGATCAACGGCGCGGTCGCGGCCGTCGAGGAACAGTTCCACGCCGACGCGGCATCGCTCGGGTTCGCCGTCGCGTCCGCACTGTTGGGCGCCGCGGCCGGTGCCCTGGTCGCCGGCCGATTGGCCGATCATCTCGGGCGGCTCGCGGTGATGAAGATCGCCGCCGTGCTGTTCCTGGTCAGCGCCATCCTCACCGGCCTGGCCCCCAGCCTGCTCGTGTTGATCGTCGGCCGCGTCATCGGTGGTCTCGGCGTCGGCATGGCCTCGGTCATCGCGCCCGCCTACATCTCCGAGATCGCGCCGGCGCGGATCCGCGGCCGACTGGCGTCGCTGCAGCAACTCGCGATCGTCACCGGCATCTTCATCTCGCTGCTGATCGACTTCCTGCTGGCGACGGCCGCCGGGGGGTCCGCCGAACCGCTCTGGTTCGGACTTGAGGCGTGGCGCTGGATGTTCATCGCGATGGCGGTTCCGGCCGTGATCTACGGCGTGCTCTCGCTGACGATCCCGGAATCACCGCGGTTCCTGATCTCCAAGCACCGCATCCCGGAGGCGAAGGCGATCCTGTCGAAGCTGATCGGCGACGCCCACCTGGACGACAAGATCGCTCGCATCCGGTCGACGATGGAACGGGAGACCGAGCCGTCGTGGAAGGACCTGCGGACATCCACCGGGAAGATCGCCGGCATCGTCTGGGTCGGCCTTGCGCTGTCGGTCTTCCAGCAGTTCGTCGGCATCAACGTGATCTTCTACTACTCGAACATCCTGTGGGAGGCCGTCGGGTTCCAGGAAAGCCAGGCCTTCGTCATCACCGTGATCGGCGCGGTGATCAACATTCTGACCACCCTCATCGCGATCGCCACCATCGACAGGTTCGGCCGCAAACCCCTGCTGCTCGTCGGGTCCGTCGGCATGACCGTCACGCTGGCCACCATGGCCGTCATCTTCGGCACGGCCGACGTCGTGGACGGCTCCCCCGCGCTGCACGGCGCGCAGGGACCGATCGCCCTGGTCGCGGCGAACCTGTTCGTCATCTTCTTCGGCATGTCCTGGGGACCTGTGGTCTGGGTGCTGCTCGGCGAGATGTTCCCGAACCGGATGCGTGCCGCGGCACTGTCCCTGGCGGCCGGCGGGCAATGGGTGGCCAACTGGATCATCACCGTCACCTTCCCCGGTCTCAAGGACGTGTCGCTGGCCCTGGCCTACGGCCTGTACGCCGGATTCGCGCTGCTGTCCCTGCTCTTCGTCATGCGGTTCATCGAGGAGACCAAGGGCAAGCAGCTCGAGGACATGCACGGCTGAGGAGGCTGCCGAATGCCTGTCAGCAACGCCGAGACGGTCCGGGCCGGATGGGCATCCTCGACCGTCCGGGTGCAGGAGGCCGACGCGATCCTGTTCGATCTCGATGGCGTGCTCACCGACACGGCCACGGTGCACGAACACGCGTGGGCGCGCATGTTCACCGAGTTCCTTCGCACCCGACCAGGATCTGCTCCGTACGCCGACGCCGACTACTTCACCCATATCGACGGCAAACCGAGATTCGACGGTGTGCGGGCGGTGCTGATCTCCCGCGGCATCGACCTGCCCGAGGGACAACCCGACGACGGACCCGACCGGTTGACCGTGGCCGGCCTGGGCAACCGGAAGAACGAGCTGTTCGCCGAGGTGCTGAGCACCGAGGGCGTGCGCACCTACCCCGGTTCCGTCGCGCTGCTGGACTGGCTCGACGGCCGTGGCGTGCCACTGGCCGTCGTGTCCAGTTCCCGCAACGCGACTGCCGTCCTGGACGCGGCCGGGCTGCGGGCCCGCTTCGAAACCATCGTCGACGGGACGGTGGCTGCGGCGGAAGGGCTTTCGGGCAAACCCGAGCCGGACACCTACCTGTACGCCGCGCGGCTCCTTGGCGCCGCGCCACGCAGCACAGTGGTCGTCGAGGACGCCATCTCCGGTGTCCGCGCGGGCCGGTCGGGCGGCTTCTGGGTGACCGGAGTCGACCGGCGGGGTGCCATCGGCGCCGAACTGCTGGCCAACGGCGCCCACCACGTCGTCGCCGACCTTGCCGAACTCATCGACCGGACGTGACCGGGACGTTGCGCTCGATGTCCGCCAGCCACACGACGGCGTTGCCGTCCGACGGCGCCCGCCAGTCTCCGCGGGGGGAAAGTGACCCACCTGCGGAGACTTTCGGGCCGTTGGGCATCGCGGACCGCTTGAACTGGCTGAACCCGAAGTAGCGCTTGACGAACACCAGCAGCCACTGCCGGATCGGTGCGAGGTCGTAGGCCCGACGCCGCTCCGGCGGGAAGCCGGCCGGCCAGAGCCCGCCGTCCACGTCGTGCCAGGCGTGCCAGGCCAGGAACGCGATCTTCGACGGCCGGAAACCGTACCGGAGCGTGTAGTACAGGTTGAAGTCCTGCAGCTCGTACGGCCCGATTGACTTCTCGGTGCTCTGCGGCGCCTCGCCGTCCTTGACCGGGATCAGCTCCGGCGAGATCTCCGTGTTCAGGATCGACAGCAGGATCTCGTCGACGTCGTCGGAGAAGTCGGCCAGCCCGGCGACCCACCGGATCAGGTGCTGGATCAGGGTTTTCGGCACGCCCGCGTTGACGTTGTAGTGCGACATCTGGTCGCCGACGCCGTAGGTGCTCCAGCCCAGCGCCAGCTCGGACAGGTCGCCGGTGCCCAGCACGATCCCGTGGTGGTGATTGGCCAGCCGGAACAGATAGTCGGTGCGCAGCCCCGCCTGCACGTTCTCGAAGGTGATGTCGTACACCTCCTCGCCCCGGCCGAACGGGTGATCCAGGTCGGCCAGCATCTGCCGGGCCGCCGGCCGGATGTCCAACTCGTTCGCGGTGATGCCCAACGCCCGCATCAACGCCCACGCATTCGACTTCGTGACCGATCCGGTGGCGAAGCCCGGCATGGTGAACCCGCGAATGTTGGTCCGCGGCAACCGCAACAGGTCCATCGCCCGCGCCGAGACGATCAGGGCGTGGGTGGAGTCCAGGCCTCCGGAGACGCCGAT
>CAYZBB010000005.1:0-106665 GCA_964476495.1 uncultured Actinomycetes bacterium
CCGAATTCGTTGTTGGTGCCGTAGGTGATGTCGGCCGAATACGCGACGCGTCGCACGTCCGGCGTCTGCTGAGACAGGATGACGCCGACGTCCAGGCCGAGGAACCGGTGCACCCGGCCCATCCACTCCGAATCGCGTTGGGCAAGGTAGTCGTTGACGGTGACGATGTGCACGCCTTTGCCCTCGAGGGCGTTGAGGTAGGCGGGGAGCGTGGAGACCAGCGTCTTGCCCTCGCCGGTCTTCATCTCCGCGATGTTGCCCAGATGCAGCGCGGCGCCACCCATCAACTGCACGTCGAAGTGACGCTGTCCCAAGGTGCGTTTGGCCGCCTCGCGCACCACGGCGAATGCCTCGACCAGCAGGTCGTCGGTGGTTTCGCCCTTCTCCAGGCGCTGCTTGAACGCGGCGGTCTGGCCACGCAGTTCGTCGTCCGACATCGCGACGTAGTCGTCCTCGATGGCGTTGACGTGGTCGGCGATGACGCGCAGACGCTTGAGCGTTTTCGCCTCACCGACCCGGAGCAGTCTGCCAAGCACCACAGTGTTGTCCCTCGATTTGGATCGGATCACGCCGGAAATCGGCTCGGGCCGGCGCTGCGCCGGGCGGAACCGGCCGTGAACCATGGTAGGCGCACCGGCCGTCGGGCAGGCGTTGCCGCCGGCCCGACGGATCCCCGCTACTTCAGTCGAAGGAGCCCGTAGTCGAAGCCCAGCCGCCGGTAGACGACCGAGGCGACACCGGTGTCCGAGTCGTTGAACAGGTAGAAGTCGTGGCCGACGAGTTCCATCTGCAGCAACGCCTCGTCCACCGTGATCGGGTCGGCCGGATGGTCCTTGATGCGCACGACACGGCCCGGACCGTCATCCTCGGCGTCCCAACGGTCCTCATCCGAACCGGTATCCCGATCGTCCTCGAGCACCACGGTGTGGGCGACACCGTTGAGCGAGCCCTCCCCGGGGATCTCGCCCCCGAGGATCTCGCCCGGGGTGGCGGCCACCGCGGTGATCGGCGTCCGGCCGTGCTGACGGTCCCGACGCCGGTCGTGCAGCCGGTGCAAGCGGGTCTCCAGCTTGGTGACCGCGGCGTCCAGGGCGGCATAGAAGTTCTCCGCGCCGGCCTCGGCACGCACCGCCGGGCCGCGGCTGACGACAGTGATCTGCACGCGCTGACACGTCTTGTGCTGGCGGCGATTGGTCTCGTGGGACAGCTCGACGTCGACTCGGATGATCTTCGGATCGTACCGCTCGGACCTGGCCAGCTTCTCCGCGACGTGGACCCTGAAGTGATCCGGAACTTCCACGTTCCGGCCCTTGACGACAATCTCCACGATTCCTCCCGTCTGACCGGAAGTCGCGCTTCCGGCCGGTCACGTGCTGGCAGCCACGTCCACCCGAAGATCTTTCCCGGACCTCATCGACGTCCACCAGGGCGTCGCCCGGAACACCTTGAACCTACTGCGAACCTACCGTCCCGGCCTGGCTGCGCAAGGCGCAGAGGCCCCCTTTCCGTCCATCAGCGCGGCGCAGGTCAACCGATCGACACCCAGCCGGGCACCCCGGCCAGCACCAACATTCCGGCGACCCCCAGGCCGGCGGCCCGCAGTGCTCCGGTCGCGGCCGACGCGGTGGCACCGGTGGTCAGCACGTCGTCGACCAGCAACACGGCTGAGCCCCCCGGCGGCGCGGCCGACGGAACCAGTCGGACCCGGCCGGCCAGGTTCCGCCGGCGAGCGTCCGCGTCCAGGCCGACGGAGTCACGCGCACGACCGCCGGTGATCAGGCACGGAGCCACACCGGCCGGGATTCCGGTGGCGGCGACGACCCGGGCGGCGGAGGCGGCCATGATCCGCACCGGGTCGCCCCCGCGACGACGAGCCGCGGAGCGCCGACCGGGCGCCGGGACCAGCCAGACCGGGGCGCCGACCACTCCCCAGTCGTGCAGCGCGATCACGGCCTCGCCCAGGTGCAGTCCCAGCCGCGCCGGCAGGTCGCGCCGGCCCTTCTCCTTGCCTGCCAGGATCGCCGCCCGGACCGGGCCCGTATACCGCGCCAGCGCCCAGACGGGAGGCAACACGCCGGCATCGCCGACCTCGTCGGGTAGCCGAACCCGCCGTGGCCGACCGGCCAGCGTCGCCGCGCAGCTGCCACACCAGGGCCCCGGGCGGCCGCAGCCGGGGCACGGCCGGGGCAGCACCAGGTCCGCCGCCGTGCCGAACAGGCCGCCAAGCAGGGACGGCACGTCCGATCGATCCCCCACACCTCGAGGGTGCAGTCAGGGGGTACGCCGGATCAACCGCATCCGACGGCACTGTGGACAACCTCAGGCCGGCGACAACCTCAGGCTGGGGACAACCTGAGGCCGGGGACAACTCCGGGCCGGCGACAACTGTCGGCCGGCGGCACTTGCCGGCGAGCTCAGGCGACCGGTGACGCGATGCGGCCGCGTACCTCGGGCGCCTGCAACCGCACCTTGTCCGCCGAATCGTCGTCGGGCTCGGTCTGCGACCGGCGTTCGGCGTCCACCCGCGCCCGGTAGGCCGCCACCTCGTCCGCGACCTGCGCGTCCGACCAGCCAAGGACCCCGGCCATGATCTCGGCGACCCGTGGCGCGGACTCGGTGCCACGGTGGGCGTATTCGATCGAGATGCGGGTCCGCCGGGCCAGCACGTCCTCCACGTGCAGCGCGCCCTCATGGGTCACCGCGTACAACGCCTCCGCCTGCAGGTAGTCGGGTGCGCCGGGGATCGGCTGGAGCAGCGACTTGTCGCCGTCCGGGCCGGCCGCGGGTGTGAGCAGTTCGTGGATCTCCGAGCCATACCTGTCCAGCAGATGCCGGATCCGGTACGGATGCACGCCGTGCACGGCGGCCAGCCGATCCGCCTGGTTGACCAGCGCTTGGTAGCCCAGCGCGCCGACGAGGGGCACCTCCGCCGTGCAGGAAGGGTTGATGCGCCCGGGCAGGTCCTCCCCCGCGGCATTCACCGCGTCGGCCCCCATCACCCGGTAGGTCGTGTACTTGCCGCCGGCGATCGCGATGAGGCCGGGCGCGACCCTGGCCACCGCGTGTTCGCGGGACAGCTTGGACGACTGCTCACTCTCTCCTGCCAGGAGCGGCCGGAGCCCGGCGTACACACCCTCGATGTCGTCATGGGTGAGCGGCACCGCCAGCACGCCGTTGACGTGCTCGAGGATGTAGTCGATGTCGGCCTTGGTCGCCGCCGGGTGCGCCAGGTCCAGATGCCAGTCGGTGTCCGTGGTCCCGATGATCCAGTGCGAGCGCCACGGGATGACGAACAGCACCGACTTCTCGGTCTTGAGGATGATCCCGCTCTCCGAGGCGATGCGGTCCCGCGGCACGACCAGGTGCACGCCCTTGGACGCGCGCACCCGGAACCGCCCCCGGCCGCCGGACAGGCGCTGCAGCTCGTCGGTCCACACCCCGGTCGCGTTGATCACCACCCGCGCCTTGACCTCGGTCTCGGCACCGGTCTCCACGTCCCGCACGCGGACCCCGGCGACCCGGTCGGACTCCTTGAGGAAGCCGACGACCTGCGTGGAGGTCCGGATGACGGCACCGTAGGCGGCCGCTGTCCGGGCCACCGTCATCGTGTGCCGGGCGTCGTCGACCTGGCCGTCGTAGTAACGGATGCCGCCGACCAGGGCGTCCCGGCGCAGCGCCGGAACCAGCCGCAGCGCGCCGGCCCGGGTCAGGTGCTTGTGCCGCGGCACCGACCGGGCGCCGCCCATCGTGTCGTACATGATCAGCCCGGTCGCTACATACGGCCGCTCGACACCCGGCTTGGACAGCGGATACAGGAACGACACCGGCTTGGCCAGGTGCGGGCAGATCTTGGTGAGCATCAGCTCGCGTTCGGCCAGCGCCTCGCGGACCAACCCGAACTCGAACATCTCCAGGTAGCGCAGGCCGCCGTGGAACAGCTTGGACGAGCGGGACGACGTGCCCGACGCCAGATCCCTCGCCTCCACGAGCGCCACCGACAGACCTCTGGTGACGGCGTCGAGCGCCGCCCCGGCACCCACCACCCCGCCGCCGATGATCACCACGTCGAAGATCTGCGACCCGAGCTGCTCGAAGTTGGCCGCGCGCTCCTGCGGACCGAGTCGTGCGCTTGAGCTGATGCCGTCACCCGTCATGTCAGTGACCTTCCTGGACGACCTTCCTGGACTTACTTCCTCATTCCGGCCTTCGACGCTACCGAAGCCTGTTCGCGCCGCAACATTTCGCGCAGCAACATTTCGACGGACGGTGTGCTCAGATCCCCTCGGCGTCGGAGTGCATGAGCCGCCGGCCGAGCTCGGTGATCGACCCGGAAAGGGACGGGTAGACGCTGAAGGTGTAGGCGAGATCCTTGACGGTGAGCCGGTTCTGCACGGCGACCGCGATCGGCAGGATCAGTTCGGACGCCCCCGGGGCGCAGACCACCCCACCGATGACGATGCCCGTCAGCCGGCGCGAGACGATCTTGACGAAGCCCTGCTCCAGGCCGAGCATCTTGGCCCGGGCGTTCGTGGCCAGCGGGATCGTCATCGTGTGGGCAAGCGCCGGGCCGGTCTGCGCCTCGATCTCCGAGTAGCCGACGGTGGCGATCTCCGGGTGGGTGAACACGTTGGCGCACACGGTCTTCAGCCGCAACGGGGCGACCCCCTCGCCGAGCGCGTGCCACATCGCGATCCGGCCCTGCATGGCGGCGACCGAGGCCAGCATGAAGACGCCGGTGCAGTCGCCCGCCGCGTAGATTCCCGGCACCGAGGTCCGGGACACCCTGTCGACCTCGATCGACCCGCCCGGGTTGAGCCTGATGCCGGCCTTCTCCAGCCCGATGCCGCGAGTGTTGGGCACCGCCCCCACGGTCAGCAGTGCATGCGAGCCCTCGATCTCCCGACCGTCCTCCAGCGTCACCACCACCCCGGAACCGGTGTTGCGGACCGCCCTGGCGCGGGCCCGCTTGGCGAGCACGCTGCCCCGGGCGGAGAACACCCGTTCGATGACCGCGGCCGCATCGGCATCCTCGGACGGCAGCACCCGGTCCCGACTGGACACCAGGGTCACCATCACACCCATCTCGGTGTAGGCGGAGGCGAACTCGGCTCCGGTCACGCCCGACCCGATGACGACCAGGTGCTCGGGCAATCGGTCCAGCGCGTACACCTGGCGCCAGGTGAGTATCCGCTCGCCGTCCGGGGTCGCCTCGGGCAGCACCCGAGGGCTGGCCCCGGTGGCCACCAACACCACGTCGGCGGGATGGTCGGTCTCCGCTCCGTCCGCAGCGGTGGCCACGACGGTGTGGGTGGAAAGCGCGGGGGCGGTGTCGGCCAGCCGGGCCGTGCCGTCCACGATGCGCACACCGTCGTCGAGCAGCTTGGACCGGATGTCCGCGGACTGGGCCAGCGCCAGCCCGGCGACCCTGCCGTGCACCACCGCAATGTCCATGCCGACCCGGTCGGCGTCGATCGTGACGCCGAGGCTGCCCGCGTCAAGGGCGGCGGTGCGACCGCCGGCCGACGCGATGAACGTCTTGGACGGCACGCAGTCCGAGAGCACGCACGCGCCGCCGAGCCCGTCCCTTTCAATCAGTGTCACGTCGGCGCCGTACTGCACCGCGACCAGAGCGGCCTCGTAGCCACCGGGCCCGCCCCCCATGATCACGATTCTGGTCACGGCACACTCCTCGTCCACGGCGGGAATCGGCGGCCGGATCGTCGAGCCGCCCGGCAGCACGACCGTATCCGGCAGCGCGCCGGTGCGCCGCGCCCGCGCCGGATCACCCGAACCGCCACCACTACGCTGGTCAGCCATGGCGTTGTACGCGGCCTACGGGGCCAACATGGACCCCGCCCACATGCTCCAGCGGTGCCCGTCCTCCCCGGTCGCCGGAACCGGCTGGCTGCCAGGCTGGCGGCTCACCTTCGGGGGCGAGGACATCGGCTGGGACGGCGCGCTGGCCACGGTGGTCGAGGACCCCGATTCGTCGGTGTTCGTGGTGCTCTACGACATGGCCGAGTCCGACGAGAGGACGTTGGACTCCTGGGAGGGCACCGACCTTGGCCTGTACACCAAGATCAAGTTGCGGGTGCACACCCTCGACGGTGACGTGCTGGCCTGGTTGTACGCGCTGCAGGCATACGAGGGCGGCCTGCCGTCGGCCCGTTATCTGGGGGTGATCGCGGACGCCGCCGAGGCGGCCGACGCGCCGGCCGAGTACGTCAAGGACATCCGCAACCGGCCGAGCCGGCCCGGCAGCGGCTGACTTCAGTGATGCAGGGCGGTCAGCGCGGTGTGCGTCAGCAACCGCACGCCGGCCGCGATCGCGCGCTCGTCGGCGACGAACCGCGACGAATGCAGATCGACCCGCGGATTGACGCCGTCCCAAACCCCCAACCGGGCAAGGGATCCCGGCACCCGGTCCACGAAAACCGCGAAGTCCTCCGCACCGGTCGACTGTTCCGCGTCTCGCACCGCCGCCGCGCCGAGTGCCCGCTGCGCCGCCGTGCGCATGAGGTCGGTGGAGACCGCCTCGTTCATCACCGGCGGGACCCCACGCCGGTAGTCGAGCTCGAACCGGGCCCCGAGCGGCGCCAGCAGCTGACCGACCAGCTCGCGCACCAGACCCTCGGCGGTGTCCCACGACCGCCGGTCCATCAGCCGTAACGTGCCGCGCAGCACCCCTTCTCGCGGGATCGCGTTCGGTGCCTGACCGGCCTGCACCGCACCCCACACCATGACCGCGGCGGCGCGCGGGTCAAGCTTGCGGGTGAGCATCGCGGGCAGCTGGGTGATCACGGTGCCCAGGGCGTAGACCAGGTCGGTGGTCAGGTGGGGTCGCGACGTGTGCCCACCGGGCCCGAGAACGCGCAGCTCGATCTGATCCGAGGTGGAGGTGATCGCCCCGACCTTGAGCCCCACCAGACCCACCCGCAACCTCGGGTCACAGTGCAGCCCGTACATCCGGGACAGGCCGTCCAGCCCCCCGGCGGCGATGACGTCGTGCGACCCGCCCGGGAAGACCTCCTCGGCCGGCTGGAAGATCAGACGCACCCGGCCCCCGATGTCCCCACCGCGGTGCAGCGCCAGGGCCGCGCCGAGCAGCACGGTCAGGTGGATGTCGTGCCCGCAGGCGTGCGACTGGTCGGGCAGCGTCGACGAGAACGGCAGGCCGGTGGCCTCGTGGATCGGCAGGGCGTCGATGTCCGCACGCAGCCCGACAACCTTCTCGCCCGATCCCACCTCGGCGATCACGCCCGTCCCGGTCGGCAGTACCGCCGCGGTGATGCCTTCGGCATCCAGCACCCGCATGATCAGTGCGGTGGTCGCCGACTCGCGGTGCCCGAGCTCGGGGTGGGCGTGCACCTGCCGGCGGATCCGCACCAGCTCTGGCAGCCCGGTCCGGAGAAACTCGTCGAGCCAGAGCGGGCCGAGCCCTGCTCCCGGATCGTCGACCCGGTCCGGGGCCGGAACGACCGGCAGCGGCATCAACAGTTCGTCGGTGTCGATGCTCGCCTCGCCTTCGCCGGGTGCTGGTCCCGACGTACTTTACGAGAAGAGATGTGGTTGGCTTGCCGCACCGCCGGGTGCGAACGCAGGAGGACCCATGGGCGACGACATTGCGGCCACCACCTACACCCGCGAACAGCGCCAGGCCTACCGGGCGAAGGTCCGTCGCTGCCTTGATGTGTTCGAACGCATGCTGGTCGAGCACGCCTTCGACTTCGGCAGGCCGATGACCGGCCTGGAGATCGAACTCAACCTGGTCAACGACACCTGGCAGCCGGACATGGCGAACGCCCGCGTGCTGGAGGCGATCGCCGACCCCGACTTCCAGACCGAACTCGGCCGGTACAACATCGAGTTCAACGTGGCGCCCCGGCAGCTCGGCGCCCAGTCCATGGTCGAGCTGGAGCGGCAGCTGCGGGCCTCGCTGGATCACGCGGAGGACCGTGCCAACCGGACCGGCTCCGAGATCATCATGATCGGCATCCTTCCGACCCTGCGCACCGAGCACTTCGAGACCGAATGGATGAGCGCCAATCCCCGCTACCAGGCGCTGGACGAGGCGGTCTTCGCCGCCCGTCGCGAGGATCTGGAGCTGGACATCCGTGGCGTCGAGCACCTGAAGATGTTCGCGGACACCATCGCCCCGGAGTCTGCCTGCACGTCGGTCCAGTTGCACCTGCAGGTCTCCCCGGCCGACTTCGCCGCTTGCTGGAACGCCGCGCAGTCGCTGGCCGGCCCGCAGTTGGCACTCGGGGCGAACTCGCCCTTCCTGTTCGGCAAGCGCCTCTGGGCGGAGACCCGCACCGAGCTGTTCCTGCAGGCCACCGACACCCGCTCGCCCGAGCTGCGCAACCAGGGCGTACGGCCGCCCGTGTTCTTCGGCGAGCGGTGGATCACCTCGATCTTCGACCTGTTCGAGGAGAACGTCCGGTACTTCCCGGCGCTGCTGCCGGAGTGCACCGACGAGGATCCCGAGGCGGTGCTGGCGGCCGGGCGGGCGCCACGGCTGCAGGAGATGCGCCTGCACAACGGCACGGTCTACCGGTGGAACCGGCCGGTCTACGACGTGGTCGACGGCCGTCCCCACCTGCGGGTGGAGAACCGGGTGCTGCCGGCCGGCCCGACCGTGCTCGACGTGCTGGCCAATGCCGCCTTCTACTACGGCGCGCTGACCGTGCTGGCCACCGAGGACCGGCCGATCTGGACGAAGATGTCGTTCGACGCGGCGCAGGCCAACTTCGGCGCCGGCGCGCGGCTGGGCACCGATGCGGTGTTCTACTGGCCCGGATTCGGTCAGGTCACCTGGGACGAACTGATCCTGCGCGACCTGCTGCCGAAGGCGCACGAGGGGCTGGCCCGCTGGGGCGTCGAGAAAGACGTTCGGGACCGGTATCTGGGCGTCGTGCGGGACCGCTGCATCACCCGGCGCAACGGCTCATGGTGGCAGGCGGAGACCGTCTCGGCGCTGGAACGTGGCGGGATGTCCCGGGACGCCGCGCTGACCGAGATGCTCAAGCTGTACTCCAAGGGCATGCATTCCAACGAACCCGTGCACACCTGGGAGGTGCCGGGCTGAACGCGCCGCCCGGACGTCCAGCCCGGCCAGGGCCTGACCCCGAAGCCCTGGCGCGGCAGGTCGCGGCCGGTTCCCGCACCGCACTGTCCCGGGCGATCACCCTGGTCGAATCGACCCGGGACGACCATCGCGAGGCGGCCCGCGTCCTGCTCACCGCCCTGCCCGCGCGGGATGGCACGGTCCGGGTGGGTATTTCCGGCGTGCCCGGCGTCGGCAAGTCGACGTTCGTCGAGTCGCTTGGCGCGCTGCTCACCGGCCGTGGGCTGCGCGTCGGGGTGCTCGCCGTCGACCCGTCCAGCGTGCGCACCGGCGGATCGGTGCTGGGTGACAAGACCCGAATGCCGGTCCTGTCCGCGAATCCGCTGGCCTATGTCCGGCCCTCCCCCAGCGCCGGCACGTTGGGCGGTGTGGCGCGGGCGACCGCCCAGGCCATCGCCGTCCTGGAGGGCGCCGGTCACGACGTGGTGCTGGTGGAGACCGTCGGCGTCGGACAGTCCGAGACCACCGTCGCGGGGATGGTCGACACCTTCCTGCTGCTGGCCCTTGCCCGTTCCGGCGACCAGCTGCAAGGCATCAAGAAGGGTGTGCTGGAGATCGCCGACGTCGTCGCGATCAACAAGGCGGACGGCGACCGGGTGGTGGAGGCAAAGGCGGCCGCCAAGGACCTGGCCGGGGCGTTGCGGTTGGTGCGCGGCCGGCAATCGGCCAACGGGCCGGCGCCCTGGTCGGTGCCGGTGCTCACCTGCTCCGGGCTGACCGGCGACGGCATCGACGCGGTGTGGGACGCGGTGCTCCGTCACCGATCGGCCCTGGGCCCGGACGGCTTGCGCGACAAGCGGTCCGGCCAGCGCTGGGACCTGGTCTGGTCGTTGGTGCGGGACGAACTGGAGCAGCGGCTGCGCCGGTCGGCGGCGGTGGCCGGGGCAGCCTCCTCGGTGCGTCGCCAGGTGCTTGACGGCACGCTGCCGGCGCCGGCCGCGGCGGATGCGATCCTGCGGGCGTTCGACCGGCGTGGGTGACCCCGTCCGGCCAACGACCCGCTGGTGGTCGGGCGGCCGGTCGCGGCCACGCCCCCCACCGCGCAAGCGCACGGTCTCACTTCTCGCACGGGGCACGTCCGACCGCGCAGGACTCCGCCGCCACGGTTGGCGCAGGCCACGCGGAGCATGCAGCCGCGAGGGGCTCCGCGAATGTGAACGCGGCTCCACAACCGACCACGCGGCTCCGGAAAGTTGAATCCGGCTCCGGGCAGACCTGGAGCCGCGTTCACGAGTGTGGAGCTGCGTTCACATTCGCGGAGGGGTTCACATTCGCCGGGGGTTCACATCCGCCGGGGGTTCACATTCGCCGAGCTACATGGACCCGCGACCGTAACCCTCGGTCGAGAGTGCGGCGGATCCGGGCGGCCAAGTCCTTCGGACGGTCCAACTCGTCCCAGGTCCAGCGCACCACCTGCAGCCCCGCGTCGCGGATGCGATCCTCGCGAGCCTTCTCCTGAAAGACCTTGTCTCCAGGTCGTTCCCCGGGTGTGAGCAGCCGACCGTACTTCTCGGCGCCATCGAACTCACCCACGGTGTCGAACTCCTTCCACCCGAAATCGCTTACCGCGAAGACACTCCCGTCCAGATCGTGGATGCGGAACTGGACTTGCGGTGTAGGCAGTCGCTCGTGCGCCATGAGAACCCTGCTCCTGGACTCGCCGACGCTCTCGGCCTCCGCGACGGCGAAAATGACCACCCGGCGCGCACGACGCGAGCCCGCCCGGCGCCCGGCTCGGTTCACGGCCGACAGCAGTTCGTCGACCGTCACAAGGCCATGGTGCAGCGCGGAATCCGCGGCCACCACCGCCTCTTCGAACGATCGGGTTCGGGCGATGTCGACGATCGTGCGCGCAACGCCCGTGACCCGGTGTCCTCGAAGCACAAGGCATTCGTCGTCCTCGAGGCGGGCGCGGTAGGTATGCAGAAGGGGGCGGCGGTGACCACAGCTGCCGACCGGATTCGTTACCAGCACGGTCCTGCGCGGCTCGTTCAAGAGCTCGATGCCATGCTCGCACGCGGCCGAAAGGTGGCTCACCACCGCGTGCTCGCTCGCCCACGGCAGCTCGGCGTCGATCTGCAGCAGGTGGCGTTGCGCAGCCGTCAGGGGCGGATACTCTGCGGCCTGCAGGTAAGCCCCCGGGCGCAGGACGGTCCATTCGCCTCGCGCGATCTTGCGTTTGATGTCATCCGCGTTGAATCCCTTGTCGAACGCGTCCTGCCGCAAGATCAGGGCCGATCGTGTCGTGCGCGAGGGAGCCTCGTCGAATTCCCGGGTTTCTCTCGGCCGGGCACCGTCGTCGAACATGTGGTCAGCGTGCTGCCAGGCACCGGCTCCCACCAGCCCGCTGCCGAGAATGTGGACAAGCTACGTCCATGGGGACAAACCCGCATGGGGTCGCGTGGGTCTGTCGGCCCATGTCGGGCCCGCACCCGTCCGGCTCGGGCTCAGCTCGATGGCCGGCCCTGCCGTCGTTCGATCAAGGCTCCGATGCCGTCCAAAATGATGTCGAGCGAGGCCCCGATGTCGTCGCCGACCTGCTCGACGGCCGGCCGGTCGTCCTCGAAGACCCCGTCGGCCAACGCCTGCGCCAGCGCGGGGAACACGACCGGGTCGATGAGCGAGCCGAGGGCCCGCCCGTAGGTCTCTCCCGCCCCTGGGGCCCCGGCCGCTTCCGCGGCGATCAGTTCCGCGGTCATCCGCACCTCGCCCTGCACGAACGTGATCAGCGTCATGACCGCCATCACCTTGTCCCCGGTATCCAGGCCGGTGCCGGCCAGGGTGCGCAGAGCTGCATCGAACCAGGCAATATTCCGAGGTCCGGTGGGCGGCCCTGCCAGCGGGATCTGGACGTACCAGGCATGTCGGCGCAACTCGGTCAGAACGGCGTCGGCCCAGTGCCGCAGACCTTCCCGCCAACCGGCACCGGGCGGCAGGGCAGGCGGATCGGTGAGCGCGGCGTCGGTCATCAGCAGCAACAACTCGTCCTTGCTGGCCACGTATCGGTAGAGCGACATGGTGCCCGCACCCAGCTGCCGGGCCACCCTGGCCATCGAGACCGAGGCAAGGCCCTCGGCGTCGGCCACCTCGATGGCAGCACGGGTGATCTGTTCGACGCTGAGCCCGGCCTTGGGTCCCCGCCGGGTCGGCTGCCGAAGACCCCAGAGCAACGCCACGCTGCGCGGGATCCGCTCCGCATCGGGCGACGGCGTCGGATCGGTCATGACCGCCGGAGTCTAGACCCCTGGACAATAACTGCGTAGCTGCTACGCTCCGCGTATGTCATACGCACCATGTCGAGTTGGGAGTGTGCCGTGATCGTCGAGGTCGAGGGTCTGCGGAAGTCGTTCGGATCGACACCGGTGCTGGCCGGGGTCGACTTCGCGGTCTCCGAGGGATCGGTGCTGGGCATCCTTGGTCCGAACGGCGCGGGCAAGACGACCACCGTGCGGATCATGACCACGCTGCTGCGGCCCGACGCCGGCACCGTCCGGGTGGCCGGCCACGACGTGCTCCGCGAACCCCGCCAGGTCCGCGCCGCGATCAGCCTCACCGGCCAGGCGGCCGCGGTCGACGGCGGTCAGACCGGACGGGAGAACCTCGTGATGGTGGGGCGTCTCATGCATGTCGGCCGGGCCGAGGCCCGGCACCGCGCCGCCGACCTGCTGACCCGCTTCAACCTGGAGGACGTCCGGGACAAGCGGGTGTCGACCTACTCGGGCGGCATGCGCCGCCGGCTCGACCTGGCAATGAGCCTGATCGGGCAGCCGCGAGTGATCTTCCTCGACGAACCGACCACCGGGCTGGACCCGGCAAGCAGGATCGAGATGTGGTCCGCCATCACCGAACTCGTCCATGACGGGACCACCGTCGTACTGACCACCCAATACCTGGAGGAGGCCGACCGATTGGCCGACCAGATCGTGCTGATCGACCGCGGCACGGTGGCCGCCCGTGGTACTGCCGAGCAGCTCAAGAACGCCGTCGGCGGTCGCCGGCTCGAGTTCACCTTTCCCGACTCCCACGCGTTCACGCTCGCCCGGCGTGCGCTGAACCGCGGTACCGCCGACGCCGACGCGCTGCGGATCAGCGTGCCATCCGACGGCTCCGCCGACGACCTGCGCCGGGCGCTCGCCCGACTGGACGGCGTGCCCCTTGAGACCGTCGCCGATCACTCCCCCACCCTCGACGACGTCTTCCTCACCCTGACCGGCCACCTCTCCCGCTCGACGGAAGGCCCTGTTCTACAGGAGGTTTCGACATGACGACGCCCGCAGCGCCGTCGGTCCCGGCAACCGCGTCCTACCTGGCGGATACCGCGACACTGATCGGCCGCAGCATCCGGTTGACCCGCCGCGACGCGGACACCCTGTTGATGTCGATCGTGCTGCCGGTGATGCTGATGTTGCTGTTCGTGTTCGTTTTCGGCGGCGCGATCAGCACCGGAACCGAGTACGTCACCTACGTGGTACCCGGCATCATCCTGCTGTGCGTGGGCTACGGCGCCTCCACCACCGCCATGTCGGTGGCCAAGGACATGCACGAGGGCATGATCGACCGGCTGCAGACGCTGCCGATCCGCTCGTCGTCGGTGCTCACTGGGCACGTGGTGGCCAGCGTCGCCCGGAACGCACTGGCCGCCGTGGTGGTGTTCGCGGTCGCCTTTGCCTGCGGGTTCCGACCCACCGCGACCGCACCCGAGTGGCTGGCCGCGGCGGGCCTGCTGCTGCTGTACGTGGTTGCGTTGTCCTGGCTGGCGGCCGCCGTCGGGCTGCTCGCCGGCAGTGTCGAATCGGCCGGCATCATGAGCTTCTTCATGCTGTTCCTGCCATACCTGAGCAGCGCGTTCGTCCCCACCGACACCATGCCGGCGGTGCTGCAGGTGGTCAGCGACCACCAGCCGGTGACGCCGGTGATCGAGACCCTGCGGGGCCTGCTGACCGGGGCGGCGATCGGATCCAGCGGCCCGCTGGCGCTCGCCTGGTCGGCCGGACTGCTGGTGATCGCCTTCACCGGCGCGGCGCTGCTGTTCCGGCGACGCACCCGCCGCTGAACCTGCTGGGCATCCGGCCTCGATGGCGGGCCCTGCGGCCGACGCCACACGTCTCGCGGTGTGGTCCGTCCGGCACGCTTTGGCACCATGGTCCGGTGACCGCATCAGCCACCCCCGGCGGGACCGAGGCACCCCGGGTGCTGGCCGACCGCTACCGGCTCGATTCGGTCATCGGCAAGGGTTCGATGGGAACCGTCTGGGCCGCCACCGATCTTGTGCTGCACCGCACCGTGGCCATCAAGGAGATCGACTTCCCGCCCGGCACCCCGGCTGCGGAGCGACGGCAGCTCGAGCAACGGACGCTGCGGGAGGCCCGGGCCATCGCGGCGTTGTCCAACCCGTATGTCATCACTCTTTTCGACATCCTGACGGTGCCCAGCGGGCCGGTCATCGTGATGGAACTGCTGCACTCGCGCTCCCTCGCGGACATCGTGCGCCGGGTCGGCCGGCTGCCCGACGGGCAGGCCGCCACCATCGGGGTGGCGGTGGCCTCCGGCCTGCTCGCCGCGCACGCCGCGGGCATCACCCACCGCGACGTCAAGCCCGCCAACGTGCTGATCTGCGACGACGGACGGATCAAGCTGACCGACTTCGGCATCGCCCGCAGTTCGGCCGAGAACACGATGACCGCCACCGGGCTGCTGCTCGGCTCCCCGGCGTACATCGCGCCGGAGGTCGCCAGCGGAACACCGGCCGGCCCGATCTCCGACGCCTGGAGCCTGGGCGGCCTGTTGTACGCATGCGTCGAAGGCCGGCCCCCTTTCGACCAGGGCACCGCGATCGCCACTCTCACCTCCGTGGTCAAGGACCCGGTGCCTCCACATCCGCATTCCGGGCGGCTCGGTGCCGTGGTGTCGGGTCTGCTGGTCAAGACGCCGAACCTGCGCATGCGGATCGACAGGGCGCTGCAGATCATGCGTGGGATCGCCGACGATCCGTCCGGCACCTACCTGGCCGCGATCACCCGGATCCCCCGCGACGAATGGCCCGGGTTCGGTCGGCCGAAGCCGCAGGACGACAGCCGGTCCGGGCGCGGCCACTCACCCGGTGCGCCCGGCGGAACCGCGGCCCCCGCACAGCGTTCCGCGTCGAGCGGGCACCGGACGGGGTCGCAGGCGCCACTGCATGCCACGGCCCGACCGGCGGCCGCATCGTTCACCGGCGGACCGTCGGCGTCGCCGGTCGGGCCGCCCCCGGTGACCTCCGGGTTCCAGCCGACGAACCGGCCCACCGGACCGGGCTTCGACGCCCGCTCGGATCCGATGCCACCTCCGCCGTGGGCCCGATCCGACGGCGCCGCCCTACCCCCGCTGCCGGACCGGGTACCCGAGACGTCGACCAGAATGCGGGTGCTCGTGGCCGTTGTGGTGGCCCTGCTCGCCGCGATCGCCGGATTCCTTGCCGTACGGCTGATCGCCGACGCGGCCGGTGACAGCGCCGCGGCCGTACGGGTCGTTTCGGCCGCCGATCTGCCGGATCCGGCTACGCTCCCGGAATGTCAGTCGACGCCACAATCGATTCCGGAGCCACGGCCGATCCCGGAGCCACCGCGAAGCGTGCCGCAACCGCAATCGCCAGAGCCACCGGGGTGCCCCACCACGATGTCGCGCTCGTGATGGGCTCGGGCTGGCTACCCGCCGCCGAACGGTTGGGCACGGCGACCGCCGAGCTGGAGGTCTCCACCCTCCCCGGATTCGCCGCGCCGGCGGTGGCAGGTCACGCAGGTCGCATCCGGTCGGTCCCGGTCGGTGGCAGGCGTGCGCTGGTGTTCCTGGGGCGCACCCACCTGTACGAGGGCCTCGGGGTGGCCGCCGTCGCCCACGGTGTCCGCACCGCGGTCGCGACCGGCGCCCGGTTGATCGTGCTCACCAACGCCGCCGGAGGCATCCGATTCGGGATGAAACCCGGTGATCCCGTGGTGATCTCGGACCATCTGAACCTGACGGCGAACTCCCCGCTGACCGGCGCGACCTTTGTCGACCTCACCGACCTCTACTCGCAACGGCTGCGCGCGCTGGCCCGCGAGATCGATCCCGGTCTGACCGAGGGCGTATACGCGCAACTGCCCGGGCCCCACTTCGAGACACCGGCCGAGATCCGCATGCTGCGCGTGCTGGGCGCCGATCTGGTCGGCATGTCCACCGTGCTGGAGGCGATCGCCGCCCGGGCCGAGGGGGCCGAGGTGTTCGGCCTGTCCCTGGTGACCAACCTGGCCGCCGGGATGTCGGGGCAACCGCTCGACCACCAGGAGGTGCTGGCCACCGGCCGGGCGGCGGCAGCCCGGATGGGCGACCTGCTCGCCGAGCTGGTGGCAAGGGCATGACGCCGGACGGCGTGGCGGGCGCAGCCCCTCGACTGACGCCGGACCTGCGGGATGCGGCGATGCACTGGATCGCCGACGACCCGTCGCCGGCCGATCGCACCGAACTTCAGCAGGTGCTGGCCTCCGCGATGGCCGGCAGTCCCGGGGCCGTCACCGATCTCGCCGACCGGATGGCCGCCGGTCTGGCATTCGGGACGGCGGGTCTGCGCGGGCCACTGCGGGCCGGGCCGACCGGGATGAACCTGGCCGTGGTCCGTCGCGCCGCCTTCGGCATCGGCCGTTACCTGCACTCGTCCGGCGAGCGCGGGAGCACCGTCGTCGTCGGCTACGACGCGCGCCGCCGATCCGCCGAGTTTGCCGCCGAGTCCGCCGGAGTCCTTGCCGCGCTCGGCTTCTCGGTCATGCTGGCGGACAGGCCCCTGCCCACTCCGCTGACCGCGTTCGCCGTCCGGCGGCTGGACGCCGGTGCCGGGCTGCAGGTGACCGCGTCGCACAACCCGCCGCAGGACAACGGTCTGAAGGTCTACCTGCGCGGCGGCGCCCAGCTGATCGCCCCGCAGGATGCCCGGATCGAGGCCATGATCGCCGCCGCGCCCGCTGCCCGATCCATCGACACGCTCGCAGGGAGCGCCGGTCCCCTTGTCCTCGGCCCGGCATCGACCGGCTCGGTCCGCCCTTGGCCGGACGACCTGGTCCGGGACTATCTGGACCGGACCGCCTCCCTGCGGCATTCCCGCCACCCCGCCGCCGAGCCGGTCGTTGCGCTGACTCCCATGCACGGAGTCGGCGGCGAGATCACGGTCCAGGCGCTGCATCTGGCCGGCCTGACCAGCGTCCACGTGGTATCCGAGCAGGCGGTGCCCGACGGCGGCTTTCCCACGGTACCCTTCCCCAATCCGGAGGAGCCGGGCGCGACCGACCTGCTGCTCGCGCTGGCGGAGCGCACCGGGGCGCAGGTTGCGGTGGCGCTGGATCCGGACGCGGATCGGTGCGCCGTCGGCATTCCCGAAAGCGCTGACGACGGCGCCCCCTGGCGGATGCTCACCGGCGACGAGACCGGCGCCCTGCTGGGCGATCACGTGCTGCGCCATCTGGATCGGGCCACCCATCCGGATCCGCTGGTGGCAACCACGATAGTGTCCGCCGAGCTGCTGCGATCGATCGCCCGGGAGCACGGCGTGCGCTACGACGAGACACTCACCGGATTCAAGTGGATCGTCCGGGCCGGCGACGGCGCGGGCACGGGTCTGGTGTTCGGGTACGAGGAGGCGCTCGGTCTGTGCGTCGATCCGGATGCGGTGCGGGACAAGGACGGAATCGGCGCGGCCGTGCTCGCCTGCGACCTGGTCGCCGAGCTCGCCGCGGCGGGCCGCACGATCCCCGACCGTCTGGACGAATTGGCCTTGGCGCACGGGCTGTTCGTGACGGGTCCACTGTCGGTCCGGGTGGACGATCCCGCGCGGATCGCGGCGGCGATGGCGCGTCTGCGCCGGGAACCGCCGACGGCGCTGCTGGGCGACCCGCTGACCGAGTCGGTCGACCTGCTGCCGCGCACGGACGGTCTGCGATGGCGGACCGACCGGGTACGGGTGGTGGTCCGTCCCTCCGGTACGGAACCGAAACTCAAGTGCTACCTGCAGGTCCGCCTGCCGGTTCCAACCGCCGCGGACCTGGCGGAGCTGCGGGCAGAGGGCGACGACCACCTGCAGCGGCTGCGCGCACAGGTCGCCGGGATCGTCGGCCTCTAGCCGCCGCGGGATCAGCCCGTGGTGCCGGCAGTGGTTGCCGACGACGAGGGGAAGGCGTCCTGGCCTACCGTGTCGTCCGCGGTCAACCCGAGGCCACTGGTGCCGTCGGCGGACATGATCCGCAGGAACCGGGTACCACCACCCGAGGTGATGGAGTAGGTCGTCCGACCCTGCAGCACCGCCGACATTGTCTGCTCGAGTTGCCCACTCGCGCCGTCGCAGAAGATCAGGGTGCTCCGCAGCGCACCGAAGGTCAGTGTGTCGTCCCCGATCTCGACCGGGCCACCACCGGCGTTGCACGAGTTGTCGAACGCCACCTCGTTGCCGGAGAACCGCAGCCAGGCGGTGAGGGAGGGATCAACCGCGCTGGTGGTGTTCGCCTGGCTGGTGATCGTGACGATGTCGGTGACCTTCCACCCGGTCGACTCGAGCGCCTGCGCACCGCTCGGCGCCGGCCCGAGCACCAGCGTGTCGTTGCCGTTGGTCAGGGTCAGGGTCTGTCCCTCAACGGTGTAGGTGACGCCGGAGCCGAGGAACTCCGCTAGCCAGGTGTCCTGGGCCATCAGAGCGTCGTCGCAGGCCATCATCGTGGACGCGAGCTGCGGCGCGGTGAGCCTGCCGCCGATGGCGACATAGCGACCGACCATGGTGTTGCATCCGGCGTTGGCGGACAGCGATCCCCCCTCGAAGGTCAGGGTGACGGTCGACTTCGGCACGAGGCTGTGGGTACCGGTCACTTCGGTCGCGACGAAGCTGACACCGTCGAGCTCGCCGGCGCCGGCCCGGGACGACGGTGACGTGGTGGCCGATTCCGAGGCGGCCGCGATCGACGACGACGAGGCTGGGGTCGATGCCGTCCCCCCGCCGCCCGCCGTCCCGCTCGACCCGCACGCGGCCAGCCCGGCCAGCAGCACGCCGGTGCCCAGCAGTCCGAGCAGTCCACGTACTCGCACGCCCGTCGTCATTCCGCTCCCTCACCCGTGTCCGTCCGGACCAGCATCACATCACAGAACGGGCGGAGGACCGCCGTTGCGACCCGGCGCGGCACAGGTCTCGATCCGGTACCGATTGACCGCTACACCGCACCGAACTGCCGGTCTCCCGCATCCCCCAGACCCGGGACGATATAGCCGATGTCGTTGAGCCGTTCATCGACGGCGGCGGTGACCACACGCACCGGCAGGTTCGCCGCGGCCACTCTGGCCAGGCCCTCGGGCGCGGCCAGCGCGCAGATCGCCGTCACGTCGGTTGCCCCGCGGCCGATGAGCAACTCGATGGTGTGCACCATCGAGCCACCGGTGGCCAGCATCGGGTCCAGGACGTACACCGGCCGGCCGGCCAGCGATTCAGGAAGCGATTCCATGTAGGGCGTCGGCAGCAGGGTCTGCTCGTCCCGGGCGAGCCCCACGAAGCCCATCTGCGCCTCCGGAATCAAGGCATGCGCCTGATCGGCCATGCCCAGCCCGGCCCGGAGCACCGGAACCAACAGCGGCGGATTGGCCAGCCGGATGGCCAGGGTCGGTGCCATCGGCGTCCGGATCGGCTCGAGCCGGATCGTCAGGTTCCGGGCCGCCTCGTAGATCAGCATGAGCGTCAGCTCACGCAACGACGCCCGGAACGTGGCGTTGTCGGTGTCGGTGTCCCGCATCGTCGACAGCCTGGCCGCGGCGAGCGGGTGGTCGACGACGGTGACGTCGAGGTTCACGGGGATGCGCGGCTGGGCGGTCACCCGAAGAACCGTATCGGTTCCGTCCCCCGGACCTAGGATGGCGCCATGTCAGGGACGACCGGGACGACGAGCGGGGACACCACCGAGGCGCTGCCCGCCCACCTGGCCGACGTCACCAGGGACGAGTCGTCGCTGCGCCGCTTCCTGCACGGCCTGCCAGGAGTCGACCCGGTCGGTGTCGAACAGCGAGCGGCCGCACTGGCCACCCGGTCGATCAAGAAGGCGAGCAAGCTGGCCGCGATCGACCTGGCCATCTCGATGGTCGACCTGACCACGCTGGAGGGCGCGGACACTCCCGGCAAGGTGCGTGCCCTGGCCGCGAAGGGCCGCCGCCCCGACCCGGACCAACCCGACACGCCGCAGGTGGCCGCGCTGTGCATCTACCCGGACATGGTGGCCACCGCGGTCGCCGCGCTTGCCGGCACCTCGATCGGCGTCGCGTCGGTGGCCACCGCGTTTCCGACCGGACGCACGTCGTTGGCGGTCCGGCTGGCCGACGTGGCGGTGGCGGTGGATGCCGGGGCGACCGAGGTCGACATGGTCATCGACCGGGGTGCATTCCTGGCCGGCCGGTACGCAGAGGTGTTCGACGACATCGTCGCGGTCAAGCAGGCCTGTGCCGGTACCCGACTCAAGGTGATCCTGGAGACAGGAGAGCTGGCCACCTACGACAACGTGCGCCGCGCGTCCTGGCTTGCTCTGCTGGCCGGCGGGGACTTCATCAAGACCTCGACCGGCAAGATCGCGCCGGCCGCTACCCTGCCGGTGACACACGTGATGCTGCAGGCGGTCCGGGACTGGTTCGAGCAGACCGGCGAGCGGCGGGCGGTCAAGCCCGCGGGCGGCATCCGCACCAGCAAGGACGCCATCCGGTACCTCGTCGCGGTGAACGAGGTCGCCGGCCCGGAGTGGTTGGATCCGTACTACTTCCGGTTCGGGGCGTCCAGCCTGCTCAACGACCTGCTGCTGCAACGGCGCACGCACCGGCTCGGTCACTACTCGGGCGCCGACTATGTGACCGTCGACTAGGTGATGGTGGACTGATGGCACACCTGGATTGGGAGTACGATCCGGCACCGGAGTCGGCGGCGATCGGGCGGCTGCGGGAGCGGTACCAGATTTTCGTCGGCGGACGGTTCGTCGACGGTCGCGGTGACGACGTCAAGACCGTCAACCCGGCCACCGAGGAGGCCATCGCCTCGGTGAGCACGGCGTCGACCTCCGACATCGACGACGCGGTTCGTGCCGCCCGTTCCGCCTACGACGGGCCGTGGTCGCGGCTGACGCCCGCACAGCGGGGGACGTACCTGTTCCGGATCGCCCGTGGCATCGCAGAACGGTCCCGCGAGTTGGCCGTGGTGGAGACCCTGGACAACGGCAAGCCGATCAAGGAGTCCCGCGACGTCGACGTGCCCACCGCGTCCGCGCACTTCTTCCACCACGCCGGCTGGGCGGACAAGCTCACCCACGCCGGGTTCGGGCCGGCGGTGCGGCCGCTGGGCGTCGCGGGACAGGTGATCCCGTGGAACTTCCCGCTGCTGATGGCTGCCTGGAAGATCGCGCCGGCGCTGGCCGCCGGGAACACCGTGGTGATCAAACCCGCTGAAACGACGCCGTTGTCGGCACTGGTCCTGGCCGAGATCATCGCCGAGGCAGACCTGCCGCCCGGCGTGGTGAACATCCTGACCGGGGCCGGCGACGTCGGCTCGATGCTGGTCAACCATCCGGGCATCGACAAGGTCGCGTTCACCGGATCCACCGAGGTGGGCAAGCAGATCCAGGCCTCGCTGGCCGGCACGGGGCGGCGGCTGACGCTCGAATTGGGCGGCAAGGCGGCCAACATCGTCTTCGACGACGCACCCATCGACCAGGCCGTCGAGGGCATCGTCAACGGCATCTTCTTCAACCAGGGCCACGTATGCTGCGCGGGATCGCGCCTGCTGGTGCAGGAGTCGGTCGCCGACGAGGTGATCGCCAAGCTGCAGGCCCGCATCTCGACGCTGCGGGTCGGCGACCCGATGGACAAGAACACCGACGTCGGGGCGATCAACTCGGCGACCCAGCTGACCACCATCCGCACGATGGTCGCGGCCGGCGACGACGAGGGGGCGGTCCGCTGGACCTCACCGTGCCCGCTGCCCGACCGCGGCTTCTTCTTCGCGCCAACAGTTTTCACCAATGTCTCGCAGTCGATGCGGATCGCCCGGGAGGAGATCTTCGGTCCCGTGCTGTCGGTGCTGACCTTCCGCACCCCGGACGAGGCGATCGTCAAGGCGAACAACACGCCCTACGGCCTCTCGGCCGGGGTGTGGACGGAGAAGGGTTCCCGGATCCTGGGCATGGCCTCGTCCTTGCGGGCCGGGGTGGTGTGGGCGAACACGTTCAAC
Organism: uncultured Actinomycetes bacterium; assembly: GCA_964476495.1. GTDB lineage: Bacteria > Actinomycetota > Actinomycetes > Mycobacteriales > Nakamurellaceae > Nakamurella. The sequence goes on from CAYZBB010000005.1 coordinate 22,368, forward strand.
CGGTTCGACCCGACCGCGGCGTTCGGCGGGTACAAGGAATCCGGGTTCGGCCGGGAGGGCGGCCGTGCGGGGCTGGCGGCGTACCTGGACACGGACGACGAGCCGCGCCGTTTCGATGCGGGCTCGGCGGATCCTCCGGTTGATCTGACAGTGGCGGACACCATTCTCGGCGCCGCGCTGGACGAGGCCGTCGCGGAGTTGTTGCCCCGGCCGGCCACTCCGTCCGCGCGGCCATCCGCACCGCCGTCCGCGCCGCCGGCCGGGCCGGATCCGGACCGGGTGGCCGTCACCAAGACGTACAAGCTGTACATCGGCGGCGCGTTCCCGCGGTCGGAGTCCGGTCGCACCTACTCCGCGACCGGCGGCATCGGGGCGTCGATCAGGGCGAACGTGGCGCAGGGGTCGCGCAAGGACGCCCGGGATGCGGTGGTGGCCGCCCGCAAGGCCTTCGGACCGTGGTCAAAGGCGACGGCGTACAACCGGGGTCAGGTGCTGTACCGGGTGGCGGAGATGTTGGAGGGGCGGCGTTCCCAGTTCGTCGACCTGCTGGGTGGGGGCTCCGCGAACGCGCGGGCAGTGGACGCGGCGATCGACCGGTGGGTGCACTACGCGGGTTGGACGGACAAGCTCGCCTCGGTGTTGGGCAGCGCGAATCCGGTGGCCGGACCGTTCTTCTCGTTCTCCACACCGGAACCGACCGGGGTGGTGGCGGCGGTCGCGCCGGCCGACGACCCGTTGCTGGGGCTGGTGAGCGTGCTGGCGCCGATCATCGCGGCCGGCAACACCTGTGTCGTCCTGGCCTCGCAGCCTGCCCCGCTGGCCGCGGTGACGCTGGCCGAGGTGCTCGCCACCTCGGACGTCCCCGGCGGTGTGGTGAACATCCTCACCGGTGACCCACTGGAAATGGCGCCGCACCTGGCGGCTCACGCCGACGTCAACGCGCTCGACCTGACCGGCATCGCGCCACCCGCTCGTGCAGACCTGGAGCGGGCCGCCGCGGGCACGGTCAAACGGGTCTACTCCCCCGGCCCGCACGATTTCCTGAGCGTGCCGGGCACCTCCCGGCTGCGGGCCTTCCTGGAGATCAAGACGGTCTGGCATCCCACCGGCGCGGTGTCGCTGGCCGGCGGCGGGAGCTACTGAGAGCCCACAATGTGGTTGGCGTCATGCGCGGTGACGTTGCCGCGGGGTGACGGCTCGGACGGTTGAGGCCGACCCGGCCACGTCTGTCCCTGCAGCCCTCGGGCCGCGGAACATCGAGCCGTGTGGGGCGACCGGATGTTCCGCGCAGTGCCCCGACCACGTGGGCTCAGGAGATTCTTACTCTTACTTTGCTCGGTAAGAGTACGGTCACAGGCATGCGTATCACGTCCAAGGGCCAGGTGACGATCCCCCAGGCGATCCGGGAGAAGTACGGCCTGCTTCCCGACACCGACGTCGACTTCGTCGTCGTGGCCGGCCGCGTGACCATCGTCCCCGTGCTGGCCAAGGACAACGACCGGGGCAGCAAGGCGGTCGCCCGGCTGCGCCGTTCCGCCACCACCGACATGACCACCGACGAGATTCTTGCGCTGACCCGTGCCTGACCCGGACGGGCCGACCGGCACGTTGATCGATTCCAGTGTGCTGCTGGACATCGCCACCGCGGACCCCGTGTGGTCGGAATGGTCGTCGCAGGCCTTGGCCACCGCGGTCCGTGGCGGCCCGGTGCTGGTCAACCCCGTGGTGTACGCAGAGGTGTCGGTCGGCTTCGAGCGGATCGAGGATCTGGACGATGCCCTCCCGCCGGACATCTTCCGGCGGGAGCCCGTGCCTTACACCGCCGCGTTCCTGGCGGCCAAGGCGTTCGTGACCTACCGGCAGCGCGGCGGCGCGAGGACCTCCCCGTTGCCCGATTTCTTCATCGGCGCGCACGCGGCCGTCGACCGATTGTCGCTGCTCACCCGGGATGTTCGCCGGTTCCGGACGTACTTCCCGACCGTGCGGTTGATTGCGCCGGAGGGGTGATGGCCCGGGGTTGCCCCGCTGCGACCTTGATCACTTGCGGTTTGCCGCGGGTGCTGCGCGGCCTACCATGGAAGGGTCACCTAACCTTGTGATCTGGAGAGCCGTATGACCCCGCCCCTACGCGTCGCCGTCGTCGGCGCCGGACCGGCCGGCATCTACGCCGCCGATATCCTGACCACCAAGGACTCCGAGGCGACCGTCGACATCTTCGACCGGCTGCCCACCCCGTACGGTCTGATCCGCTACGGCGTCGCCCCCGACCATCCGCGGATCAAGGCGATCATCGTTGCACTGCACCGGGTGATGGAATCCGACCGGATCCGCTTCCTCGGAAACGTGCACGTCGGAGTCGACATCAAGGTCGATGAGCTGCGGCAGTTCTACGACGCGATCATCTTCGCCACCGGAGCCGAGCGGGACCGGTCGCTGCGGATCCCCGGCGAACAGCTGCGGCGGTCCTACGGCGCGGCCGACTTCGTCGCCTTCTACGACTCGCACCCGGACCGCGCGCAGACATGGGACCTGTCGCAGCAGCGGCACGTGGCCGTGATCGGTGTCGGGAACGTCGGCTTGGACGTCGCCCGGATGCTCGCCCGCACCGCCGACGAACTGCTCTACACCGACATCCCGCCGCACGTGCACGCCGTGCTGGCCGACTCGACCATCACCGACATCCACATGTTCGCCCGCCGCGGCCCGGCCCAGGCCAAGTTCACCCCGGTGGAGCTGCGCGAGCTGGACCACTCCCCCAACGTGCAGGTGGTCGTCGCCCCGGAGGGCATGGAGTTCGACGAAGAGTCCGAGGCGGCGCTGTCCCGCAGCAAGTCGCTGCGGATGGTCGTCGACGTGCTGTCCGATTGGGCGATGCGCGACCCCCAGCCCGGTCCGCACCGCCGGATCCACGTCCACTTCCTGGAGAACCCGGTCGAGATCCTGGGATCGAGCGACGGTGCCGACGGCACAGTGGTCGGTCTGCGGACCGAGCGGCAGGAGCTGACCGGCGACGGCAACGTCCGCGGCACCGGCGAGTTCACCGACCACGACGTGCAGGCGGTCTACCGCGCGGTCGGCTACCGGTCCGAGGCGATCGAGGATCTGCCGTTCGACCCGTTCCGGCTGGTGTTGCCCAACGAGGGCGGCCGGCTGCTGGACCTGGACGGGGAACGCATGCCCGGTCTGTATGCCACCGGCTGGGTCAAGCGAGGGCCGGTCGGCCTGATCGGACACACCAAGTCCGACGCGGCCGAGACCGTTGCGCACCTGCTGGCCGATGTCCCCAACCTGGTTCCCGCGCCGTCCCGGCATCACGGCGACGTCGACGCGCTGCTGGCCGGCAAGGGCCTGCCGGTCACCGACTTCGCCGGCTGGGACCGCCTGGACGCTCACGAACTGGGCGCCGGTGAGCCGGTCGGCCGGGGTCGGGTGAAGGTGACGTCGCGCGCCGAGATGACCCGGATCGCCGCCCGCGCCTGACGGGGGCGCCCTGCGCCGAAAGCCGCACCACCGGCGGATTCTCGCCGGCGGTGCGGCTTTCGCCGTTGCCACGAGTGATCATCACGTCAGGGCCTGTCGGGTCACCACCCGATGGGTCCCGGCGGCGAGCACCACGATGTCGTCGGCGATGCGACGGACGACGTTCGGGTCATGGGTGATCACGATGATGCACAGTCGTTCGGTGCGGCACAGTCGCACCAGCATGTCCAGCACCTCGGCCTGCGTGACACCGTCCAGGGCGGAAGTGATCTCGTCGCAGACGAGCACCGCCGGACGGGCCGCGAGTGCCCGGGCCAGGGCGACCCGCTGCCGTTGCCCGCCGGACAGCTCGCTCGGCAATCGCCCGGCGAATGCGGTGGGCAGACCCACCTGCTCCAGGATCCGGGAGGTCTCGGCCTCCAGCGCGGCGCGACCCCGCATGCCACGCAGCACCCGCAAGGGCCGGACGATCGCGGTGCCGACCGTCTGGCGTGGGTGCAGCGACTCCAGGGGGTTCTGCGGAACCAACTGCACCGCAGCACGTTCCGCCGTTTCTCTGCCCTTTGCCAACGGGGCAAGCGGAGCCCCGTCCAGCAGGATCCGGCCACCGGCGGGACGGTGCAGGCCGGCGATGCAACGGGCCAACGTCGTCTTGCCTACCCCGGACTCGCCGAGCACGGCCAGGCATCGACCGGAGAACGCGTCCAGATCGACATCGCGCACCACGGTGGTGGCCGCGAACCCGGCCCGCAAACGCTGGACGCGCAGTCGAGGCGCCATGTGCTGCTTCTCGCCGGCCGGCGCGACATCGGCGGTGGGCGGCCGCGCGGCCGCAACCAGGGCCGCCGCCGCCGGCGACCTCGGCGCCAGCACCAGCCGCCGGTAGGGCTGATCCTCGATCACGCGACCGGCGTCGAGCACCACCAGCCGGTCGACCGCGCCGGCCACCGCCGCCAGGTCGTGGGTGATCCACAGCATTCCGATGCCCCTGGCCCGAAGCGCGGCCAGTTCGGCCCGGATCTCCGTCACCGCCGCCACATCCAACGACGACGTCGGCTCGTCCAGCACCAGCAATCGCGGCCGCCGCGCCAGCGCCACGCACAGCGCGACCCGCTGCTGCTGGCCGCCGGACAGTTCGTCCGGGAACCGCCGTGCCAGCTCCTCCGGAAGCCCGACTCGGGAAAGCAGTTCGGCAGCAACATCCGACCGCCGTTCGGGAGCGGCTCCGGACTTGCCCTCCGCGGCGGTGGCGATGGTCCGCCCGACCCGCTCGAACGGGTTCAGTGCCGCCCCGGGATCCTGGCCGACGTAGCCCACGGTGCCCCCGCGAAGCCCCGCCGGCGGCCGCGGCAGCACCGGCGCGCCATCGACCAGCACCCCGCCGCCGACATGGTTGATGCCGACCCGCAGGTATCCCAGCACCGCCAGGCCAAGGGTGGTCTTGCCCGACCCGGAGGCGCCGGCCATCGCGACGGACTCCCCGGCGGCCAACTCCAGGTCGACTCCGTCGATCACCGGTCCGGACGCGCAGGCCAGCCGCAGACCGTCGATCCGCACCAGCGGCCTGCCGCCGGTCGCCGCGGCCGGCGCCGCCCGGGTGCCGGTTTCGGTGCTCACCGGGCCGCCGACCCCGACCCGGACCGGTCCGGGGTCATGCCAGCACCGACCGGGACCGGTGCAGCACGCTGTCCGAGAGGATGTTCACGCTCACCGCAAGCGTGGCGACCAGCAGCAGCGGGGCGACCAGGGCGACCGGCTGCAGCGCGGCCCCGGGCAGCGCCTCCACGATCAGGGTGCCCCAGTCGGTGCCGGTCGGACCCACACCGAGAAACCCGGCTGCGGTGACCAGGTAGACCGCGAGCACGAACCGCAGACCGAGGTCGGCCATGATCGGCGCGGTCACCAGCGGCAGCACCTCCCGGCCGACCAGCCACCACCATCGCTCGCCCCGGGCGACGGCGATCTCCACATGTGGCCGGTGCATCAGCGGCGCGGCGGCTGCGACGACGACCCGAGCCGTCAACGGCGCGCTGATCACGGCCACCGCGACGACGGTTCCCAGCGCGCTTGGCGCGGCAGTCAACGCCAGCAGCAGCACGAGCATCGGTGGGATCGCGGCCAGCGCGTCCAGCGGGCGGATGATCGACCCGCCGATCCGTCCCCGATGACCGGCGACCACGGCGGCCGCCAGCCCTACGGCGCCACCGATCACCGAACCAAGGGTGACCGCTGCGAGGCTGGTGACCAGCAGCGGGAGCCCGCCGACCAGCACCCTGGACCACATGTCCCGCCCGAGGTGGTCGGTGCCGAGGGGCAATCCGTCAGCGGGCGGCAGGTACGGCGCGCCGACCGGCGCGCTGACCGAGTGCGGCGCGATCAGCGGCCCGACAAGTGCCAGCAGGACCATCGCGGCCAGGACGGCTCCACTGATGCAGACGGGCGGACTCCAGCGTCGCGCCGTCGCCCGACCCCGCGAACGCACGGCCATCTAGCCGGTCCGGCCCGGCCGGGCCGCGCCCGGTTGCAGCAGTCCACCGATGTCGGCGGCGAGCATGGCCAGCAGGGTCAGGGCGCCGAACAGCAGTGCCAGGGCTTGCACGACCGGCAGGTCGCCGGCGAGCACCGCGCGGATCAGGACGTCGCCGATCCCCGGATAGCCGAACACCCGCTCCACCAGCACGGCGCCACCGATCAGACTGGCCCCACCGATCAACCAGACCTGCAGCGCCACCGGCAGCACGGCCGGCAGCACGGCCCGGCGCAGGATGCCGCGCTCGGCAAACCCGTTGAGTCGCAGGAATTCCACGTGCGGAGCCCGGTAGGCGGCCGCGGTAGCTGCCCGGATCAGCCGGCTGGCGTACGCGAGCGTCACGCACACCAGGCTGAGCACCGGCAGCACCAACACCTGGGGATGGGACAGCGGGCTGTCCCCCGCCGGCACCAGCGAGACCGGTGGAAACAGCCCGAGTCCAACGGCCAGCACGAGCACCAGCACACCGGCGAGCACGAACTCGGGAATCGCGACCAGCAGCATCAACGCGCCGGATACCGTGCGGTCGCAGCGGGTCCCGGCCCGGCGACCCAACATCACCCCGACCAGCAGCGAGGCCGGGACGAGTATCACCATCGTCAGCGCCGCCAGCAGGAGGGAATTGCCGAGCCGGACGGCGAACAGGTCGGTCACCGGGGTGCCGTTCGCCGACGTCCCCAGGTTCCCGGTGACCGCCGCGCCGAGCCACCCCAGGTATCGATCCGCCAGCGGGCGGTTCAGGCCCAGCCGCTCCCTGGCCTGGTCGATCACCTCGGGAGCCGCACCCGGTCCGTACCGCGCCGTCACCGGATCGCCGGGCAACAGGTCGACCCCGATGAACACCACCAGCGACAGCAGCACCAGCAGCCCGGCGATCACCAGAACCCGGTTCACGATCAGGCGCAACAGCCCTCGGCTCACCCGGCGAACCCCACGGTGCCCAACCACGGGTACTTGGCCGACTCACGCACCTGGATGCCGGTCAGATTCGACCTGGCCAGGCTCAGCACGTCACCACGACCCCACACCACCCAGTTGCCCCGGTCGACCATCACCTGCTGGGCCGTCTGCCAGGCCGCCGCGCGCTCCTGTTCGGACGTGGTGGACAGGGCGGTGGCGACGGCATCGGTGAGCTCCTGGTCAGGGAACGCCAGCGCGTCGTACGCCGCCGAGCGGGTGTAGGTGACCGCCAGGGAGAACGGGCCGAGCGGGAACGACATCGCGTCCGTGCCCTGGAGTGCCGCCACGTCGAACAACTCGACCGGCGAGACCACGGTGGCCTCGGCGAGCAGGCCCAGCTGGCGCAGCTGTTCGGCGAAGAGCTCCGCGGAGGCGTTCAGCCCGACCTCGTACTCGGCGGTGCGAATGATGAATGGCTGGCCGGTCGCACCCGCCTCCGCCAGCAATCGCCTGGCCTCGTCCTGGTCGCGTTCGGGAACCGGCACGTCCTGTGCGAAGTGCTTCGCGCCGTATCCGAACAGGTCGTTCGCGGGCACGCCGTAGCCCAGGAAGACCGCGTCCACCAGCGCCTGGCGGTCGATGCCAAGGCGAAGCGCCCGACGTACGCGGGGGTCTGCGATCAGCGGCCGGGTCATGTTGAGCACGAAACCGTAGCTGGTGCGTTGCCCGGCCCCCGCGTCACGGATCTGCAGCCCGGCCCCGGTGATGCCCGCCTTCGCGACGGTGTAGGGGATGTCCGACGCGTAGTCCGACTGGTCGCCGATCACCGCATTCACGCGTGCCTGCGGATCGTCCAGGCTCAGGATCGCCAGTTCCTCGGCATTGCCGGCACCGCCCCAGTAGCCGTCGAACCGGGTCAGCCGGGACTCGGACCCGGGTTGGAAGGCTGCCATCCGGTACGGGCCGGTGCCGACCACGGTGTCCACCTCGAACGACGTCGCGCCGGCCTTGATCACCGCGATGAGCCCACCGGCGAGCAGTGTCGCCGGATCGCCCACGGGCTGCAGGGTCGGGATGGTCAACGTGTGCTCGTCGACCACCACCACCCGTGGGACGTCCAGGTAGAGGTTCAGCTCGGACGGGTAGGGCCGGTCCGGGGAGGCCAGGTAGGTCAGGGTGTACGCCACGTCGGCCGCGCCGAACGGCGACCCGTCATGCCAGGTGACACCCTCCCGCAGGTGCAAGGTGAAGCTCGACCCGTCCGGTTCGGGTCGTGCCTGGGTGGCCAGGCCCGATTGTGCCGCCCCGTCCAGGAAGTGGAACAACTGGTCGAACAGCACGTAGTTGCGTGCGTAGTCGGCCGGTGAACCACCGGCGAAGGGGTCGAGGGATTCCGCCGAGCCGCCGCCCACGAAGGCCAGCCGCACGGTGCCACCGGGAGCCGGTGTACCGCTGGGCGACCCGCTCACCGGGCCCGTCGCGGGGCCGCCGGAAGCCGCCCCGGAGCAGGCGGCCAGCAGCGGCATACCGGCGGTGGCCACCGCACCGACACCGAGCAATGTCAGCAGCCGGCGTCGGGTGAGGCTCGCCTGGGCGGCGCCCGCCCGATCGGACGAGCCGGTCGACAGGGAGTTCATGGACATTCCTCCGGGACTGGACTGGGTGGGTTAACCTTGTACGCGTTAGTAAGGTTTGCATAACTTCAGTACGTGCGCGCCCGCAGCATATCCATGCGTCAGACAGGGACAAACACCTGAGGTTGTGACGCGTACGACGTACGCGTCACGATGCAACCGATCTCTCATGACAGGTCGAGGAGCTCCCCGATGACCATCGATCAGCACAGCCATGGCGAGGCGTCCGCGGGCACCGCCGACCAGGCACCCGGCTCGCATCCGCCCCAGGTCGATGCGGCGACGGGCGCCTCGCGATCGCCCGCCGCCGCACCCGATCCCGCCAGGGCCCTGTACGGACTGCTCGGTTCGATCCGTGGCCGGCTCCTGGCCAGTCTTGGAACCGGCGCGGCCGGGGGAATCGCCGGCGTCGTGGCGATCGTCCTGGTCGGGCTGGCGGTCCAGGAACTGTTCGACACCGCCCCGGACCCCACCGTGGTGTTCGCCCTGCTGGCCGGTGCCTTCGTGGGCCTGGTCGCCCGGTTCGCGTTGCGCAAGTGGGGCTTCGACATCTCGCACATCGCCTCGTTCGAGCTGGAGACGACCCTGCGCCGCGACCTCGCGCAGCACCTGAGCACGGTGCCGCTCGGCGAGGTGCAGCGAATCGGGTCGGGACCGCTGAAGAAGGTGCTTCAGGACGATGTGCGGGCGCTGCACGGCGCCGTCGCCGACGCCACACCGCTGGTCGGTTTCGGCGTGGGACAGCCGATCGCGGCGCTGGTCGCACTGGCGGTCATCGACTGGCGGCTGCTACTGGCGGTGCTCGCGATCGCGCCGCTGGTGATGATCGGCTTCCGGCTGGTGACGAAGGACTACGCCGCCGAACGGCGCCGGTACGACGCCGCCAACGAAGCGATCAACGAGGCGGTGGTCGAGTTCGTCCAGGGCATGCCGGTGGTCCGGACCTTCGACGACGGCACCACCTCGTTCCGGAGGTTCACCACCCGCGTTGCCGAGTTCACCCGGGCAACCGCGGCGTGGCAGTCCACCGGATTGTCGGCGGGAGTGCTGACCCGCGCGGCGATGACCTCGCTGCCGACGCTGGTGATCGTCATGGCGGTGGGGACCTGGCTGACCATCGCCGGTTCGCTGTCCCCGGTCGACCTGGCCATCGCGGTGATGATCGGCACGATGCCCGTGGACTCCGTGGTGCCGCTGATGTACCTGTCGCAGTTCATCACCGAGTCGAAGGCGGCCGCGGCGCGCATCGTCGAGGTGCTCACGATCCCGCCCCTGCCCGAACCAGCGCATCCGCAGCCGCCGAAGGACGGCTCGATCCGGTTCACCGACGTCACCTTCGGCTATCACCGCGCGGGCGAGGCCCCGGGCCGATTGGCCCTGGACGGAGTCAGCCTGACCATCCCCGCGGGCACCGTGTGCGCGTTGGTCGGGCCCTCCGGCTCGGGCAAGTCGACGGTCGCCCGGCTGATCCCGCGGTTCTGGGACACGGACTCCGGCACCGTCTCGGTCGGCGGTGTCGACGTCCGGCGAATCGCTACACAGGCGTTGCTGCAGCATGTGTCGCTGGTGTTCCAGGAACCGTTCCTGCTGTCCGACAGCGTGCTGGAGAACATCCGGCTCGGCCGCCCAGATGCCACGGACGAGCAGGTGTACGCGGCGGCGCGGGCGGCGCAGGCGGACGAGTTCATCCGGAACGAACTCCCGGACGGCTACGCAACCCGGGTAGGCGAGCGCGGTGGCCTGCTTTCCGGTGGGCAGCGGCAACGGATCACCATCGCACGGGCCCTGCTGGCCGACGCGCCGGTCGTGGTGCTCGACGAGGCCACCGCATTCGCCGACCCGGAGAACGAGGCAGCCATCCAGGATGCGATCGCCGAACTCACCCGCGGGCGGACCGTGGTCGTCATCGCGCACCGGCTGTCCACCGTGTCCGACGCCGACCAGATCGTCGTGCTCGATGCCGGCCGGATCGTCGAGCAGGGCACGCACCAGGAACTACTGGCCGGCGCCGGCCTTTACGAGCGGATGTGGCGGCACCACGAGAACGCCCGTGAGTGGGGCCTGACCACCGGAACCGCCTCGGCCGAAACGACTGTCACCAGCAACATGGCCACCGGTCGGTCCGGCGGGGCAGGAATCGGAACGGGAGAAGCCCGATGAAGCGGCTGTATCGGTTGATGCTGCTGTCCGCCGGTAGCCGGCAGCACCAGTTCAAGGTCGCCCTCCGGCAGTCGCTGGCCGCCTCCATCGCCCAGGCGCTGGCCTACGCGGTGCTGCTGGGTCTGCTCTACGAGTTGTGCCAGCCGGTGGTCGACGCGCCGGCGGCGTGGACGTGGTTCGCCGCCTTCGTCGCGCTGTACGCCGTGGAGGCGGTGCTGCGGGTCAAGGAACTCGGCTTCCAGTACCGGGACTGGGCGGTGGTGCTCGCCGACGTGCGGCTGGCCATCGGCGAGCGACTGCGCCAGATGCCGTTGCGCGACCTCGAGCGACGCGCCTCGGGCGACCTGGCCGCGCTCGTCGGTGGGGCGGTGACCTACGCGTCGATGGGTGCCTCACAGGTGGCCCTGCTGTTCCTGCAGGTGCTCACGGTGCCGACCGTGCTGATCGTGGTCATCGTTGCCATCGACTGGCGGATCGGGCTCGTCCTACTGCTGACCCTGCCGTTCGCGATTCCTTTCGTCCGCCGGGTGCAACAGCGTTCCGCCGCCGGCTTCGGCGACACCAACGAGGCCGACGCGCAGGCCGCGTCCAGGATCATCGAGTACGTCCAGGGGCTGCCGGTGTTGCGTGCGGCCGGACAGGCCGGCACCGGGTCGACCCGGCTCGATCATGCACTGCGGCGACAGACCGACGTGATGACCCGCGCGCAGAAGTCGGCGTCGATGCCGAGCATCGCCGCCAGCACCGCGATCCAGATCGGGGTGGTCGCCGCAGCGGCGGTGGGTGCGGCGCTGGTCCTGGACGCGCGGATGACCCCGGCGCTGCTGCTCGTCGTGGTGGTTGCCGCGGTGAAGCTGACCGAGCCCCTGGTCATCGCCTCCTCGATGATCGCAGTGCTGGAGCTGGCCGGGGCCGCGTTGGACCGGGTCGGCGAGATCCTGCACAGCTCGCCGTTGCCGGTGGGAGACCCTTCGGCGCGCCTGCATCGGCACGACATCGCCTTCGACGGAGTCTGTTTCGGGTACGGCACGGCCGACCAGGCTGATCCTGTCGGCGACCCCGAGCAAGCCGGGCCCACGGCGCTGCGGGACGCGAGCTTCGTGGTGCCGGAGCGATCGCTGACCGCGCTCGTCGGGCCTTCCGGGTCCGGCAAGACCACCATCACCCGGCTGATCACCCGGTACGCCGACCCCGATGCGGGCACCATCAGGATCGGCGGCATCGACCTGCCGCAACTGGACCCGGCCGAGATCTACCGGCATGTCGCGGTGGTGTTCCAGGACGTGTACCTGTTCGACGACACCATCCGCGCGAACATCGCGATGGCCCGACCCGACGCCTCCGACGCGGAGGTGGAAGCCGCCGCCCGGGCGGCCAACGTGCACGAGTTCGTCAGCCGGCTGCCCCAGGGCTACGACACCCGGGTCGGCGAGATCGGTGGTGCGCTCTCCGGCGGTGAGCGGCAGCGGGTGTCCATCGCGAGAGCAATCCTCAAGGACGCCCCGATCGTGCTGCTGGACGAACCGACCGCCGCACTGGACTCGGAGAGCGAGGTCGCGGTGCAGCAGGCCATCGACGCCCTGGTCCAGCACAAGACCGTGCTGGTCATCGCGCACCGCCTGTCCACGGTGGTCGGCGCGGATCAGATCCTGGTGCTGGAGGACGGCCGGATCACCGAGCGGGGCAATCACCGGGAGCTCCTGGACAGGCACGGGCGGTACGCCGCGATGTGGTCGGCGCAGACCCGGGCCCGACGCTGGCAGGTCCCGGCCGCGAGCGCGGTCCATCCCGCGTGACCGGCTTCGACGGTGCGTCCAGCGGCGCGCCCGCGGCGGAAGCGGGCGATACGCGGGGCCGGGGCTCCCTCGGCCTGCTGCTTGCCGCGGTCCTGCTCGCCTACACCGCGCAGCAGCTGCTCACTCCGGTCTTTCCCCCGCTCTCCCGGGAGGTAGGGCTGTCCGAGGTCGAACTCGGCCTGGTGGTCACGCTGGCCGCCGCGGCCCTGACGGTTGCCGGCCCATGGTGGGGTCGCGCCTGTGATCGCATCGGCTACCGGCGGGTGATGATCCGCGGACTGTTGATCAGTGCGGCCGGGCTCGCTGCCTTCGCGGCCATCAGCACCGTCGCGCTGGGCGGGGGTGCCACGCCGGGGGTGACGCTGGCCGTGATGATCGCGGCCCGCAGCGCGGTGTTCGGTGTCGGCGCCGCGGCTGTTCCGGTCGCGGCGCTGGCCTACGTCAGTTCGATCAGCACGACCACGGGCCGGCGCACCGCCCTGGTCGGCCGGGTCGGAGCCATGCAGGGAGCCTCCCTGCTGCTGGGACCGGCGATCGGTGGCGCCCTGGCAACGGTTGAGCTGCTGCTGCCGCTCTACCTCGCTCCGGCGCTTCTGCTGGGCGTTGTGGTGTTGTTGACGCTGCGTCGACCGGCCGGGGCGCTCGCCCGGGTCGACGCGTCCCCTTCGTCGCTGCGATTCGCCGACCCGCGGATCGGGCCCTACCTCGCCGTCGGCTTCCTGGCGATGCTCAGCCTCGGGCTGGTCCAGGTGATCATGGGCTTTCTCTATCAGGACCGGCTCGGTCTCGACGCCCAGCGGACCGCCGGGGCGGTCGGCGCGGCGGGTTTCCTGATCGGGATCGTGCTGGTACTGGCTCAGGCGGTGCTGGTGCCCCGGCTGCGGTGGCGACCCCGGCGACTGTTGATCGCCGGCCCCGCGGTGGCCGTCGTCGGGTACCTCACCACGGCCGCCGCCGGATCGTTCTGGTCGCTCACCGCCGGGCTCATGCTCGTGGGGCTCGGCCTCGGGCTGACCATGCCGGGTTACAACGCGGGCGCCACCCTGGCCGTCGAGGCCGCGGACCAGGGCAGGGTGGCCGGGTACCTGACCGCGGTGCTGGGCGCGACGTTCGTCGTCGGACCGATCCTGGGGACCTCGCTGTACCGCTCCGACGACCGGCTCCCGCTGTGGGTCGCCGCTGGCCTGTGTGTGTTGGCGCTCGCGTTGGCGTCGGTGCTTCGTACGCTCCGCCGCCCGGGGGCTGACACAATGCCCTGATGGGCCCTGCCCGATCGGCAGCGGACCGTCATGCCGCCAGACTGCGCCGGCAGCGCACGCCGCTGAGCCGCGCCGTGATCGTCGGCCAGGCGATGCGCATCGTGGAGTCCGATGGACTGGCGGCGGTCACCATGCGGCGGCTGGCCGACGACCTGTCGACCTCGCCGATGGCGCTCTACCGGCACATCGCGGATCGACAGGACCTGCTGGTGGGCATGCTCGACGAGGTGGCCGGCGAGGTGAACCTGCCGCCCGCCGCCGGCGACCCGCGTGCCGAGCTCACCGCGGTGTTCACCGCGATCCACGACGCGCTGCACCGCCACCCGTGGGCGGTGCAGCTGCTGGTGATCGACCAGTTGGCCGGGCCGAAGATCGTTCCCGCCATCGAGCGGATCATGCTGGCACTGTCCAGAGCCGGGTTCGGTCCCCGCGATTCGTCGGTCGCCTACGGACTGATCTGGCACTACACCGTCGGCGAGCTCCTGGACGACCACAACGTCACACCCGAGAGCTACAACCGCAGAATGGTGCGCGAGCTGGACGCGGCCAGCTACCCCGCGATCGCCAACGTCCTTGCGCATGCTCCGGCCGAGCCGCGCGGGGACTTCTATGCGGAGAACCTCCAGCGATTGCTGGACGGTTTGCTGCTTCCGGCCGCGCGGCACCTATGACCTGATCGCCGGTTCACCCGAGCTTCGCGCAGGGCGTTACCCTCGCCTCGGTCAAGATCTCCACTTCAGGCGAAGGAGCCCGTTCAATGGCGCACGAGGTGCAGGGTGTGGTGTCGCTGGCCAAGGACGCCCCGGTGCAGCTGACCACGATCGTGGTCCCGGAACCCGGACCCGGTGAGGCGCTGGTCGACGTCCAGGCCTGCGGGGTGTGCCACACCGACCTGCACTACAAGCTGGGCGGGATCGGCAACGACTACCCGTACCTGCTCGGCCACGAGGCGGCAGGCGTGGTCTCGGCCGTCGGCCCCGACGTGACCGACATCGAGCCGGGCGACTACGTGATCCTGAACTGGCGGGCCGTGTGCGGGCAATGTCGTGCCTGCCGACGTGGCCGGCCCTGGTACTGCTTCGCCACCCACAACGCCCGGCAGAAAATGACCCTGGTGGACGGCACCCCGCTGTCCCCCGCGCTGGGCATCGGCGCCTTCACCCCCAAGACCCTGGTTGCCGCCGGCCAGTGCACCAAGGTCGACCCGCGGGTGCCACCGCAGATCGCCGGCCTGCTCGGCTGCGGCGTGATGGCCGGTATCGGTGCCGCCGTCAACACCGGCGACGTCACCCGCAACGATTCGGTCGCGGTCATCGGCTGCGGCGGTGTCGGCGACGCGGCGATCGCCGGGGCGAAGCTGGTCGGTGCACACACCATCATCGCGGTCGACACCGACAAGCGAAAGCTGGAGTGGGCCAAAGAATTCGGTGCAACCCATACCGTACATCCGGACGACGGCGACGTCGTCGAGCAGATCCAGGACGCCACCGGCGGTTTCGGCGTCGACGTGGCCATCGACGCCGTCGGTCGCCCCGAGACCTGGAAGCAGGCGTTCTACGGCCGGGACCTGGCCGGCACCGTGGTGCTTGTCGGCGTGCCCACCCCCGACATGCGCCTGGACATGCCGCTGCTGGACTTCTTCGGCCGTGGCGGTTCACTCAAGTCCGCCTGGTACGGAGACTGCCTGCCCAGCCGCGATTTTCCGGTGCTCACCGACCTTTACCTGCAGGGCCGGCTGCCGCTGGAAAAGTTCGTCACCGAGACCGTCGCCATCGGCGACATCGAGGCGGCCTTCGACAAGATGCACACCGGTGACGTGCTGCGGTCGGTCGTCGTGCTCTAGTGGTCCGTCGCCGATTTGATCTGGTGGGTCGTGGTCGCTGGCTGGGCGGCGCCAGGAGGACGCGAACGATGTTGCGCTACCGCGAGGTTCAGTTCGCCGAGATCCACAACAACGGTCAAAGATAGCTGCTGGTGCGGATTTCGGTCCGAGAACCAAGAGGTGACGGGGTGGCCGGGCGTCCTCCGCCAGGACAGGCTCCCAGCCTTCGGCTCAACCGGGGTCCGGTCGTCGAACCACCTCATGTCTTGACCGACGGACCACTAGATGTCCGTGGGTATCGGCGCCGAATCAGCCGGACTTGCGCCGGAACTGCCTGGCCGCCTTGTGGCTGGCCGTAGCGCCGCCGACGCCGCCGTGCCCGTCGAGATGGGCGCTGCGCGACTGACCGTCTGACTTCTTCTTGGCAAGCGCCGCCGCGAACTTGTCCTTGGTCGACTGGGCGACCGGCGCCGCGGCGGAATCCGACCCAGACGGATCTTGCGCTGCGTTCGCGGCCAAGGTTGGCCTCCCGGGGTTGAACTCGATCGTCGAACTGCGGTCATCGCCCCGACCGGCGGGGCCGTGGTGACCGCCCCGGCTGGCGGAGGCCGACCATCATGTCCCGGCAGGGTCGTTGGGCGCCAGCGCAATAGCCGGCCAAGCGCGTGGGTGTCTACACACGACTGGGCGAAGCGAGCCCGAGGCCATCACTACCCTGACACGGTCCCCAGTCCTGTTGCCTCGCCCGTCCGCGGCGAACGGCGACCGTAGCCCCCGGGCCGACACGGCACGACCTGGACCAGCACCCTGATTGCCCAGGAGCTCAATGCCGCTGATTCAACAAGCGCCAAACCCCCAGGACTGGGCATCCGCAAGACTACGATCTGACGACGATACGTCGTCGTCATGGCAGATCCTTTCCTCCAATTGGTGAGGAACCAATTCCAACTTATCGACGCGAGGCCACATTCGAGCGCTTCACCCCCGCGCTTCCAGGTGCGCTTCGATTGGTGCATCGAATCTTCAGGCTGCGCTCACCAATCTCTTACCATGTTACGATGCGGCATGAACTTGAACGGGCGCCGACCGGCTGCGCTCCTCTTCCTCATACCGCTCGTGGCCGCCTGCTCGCCAGCAACTAGTCAAGCGATCCCAGTCACGCCGCTCCTGACTATCACGACAATAGTCCAGGCCCAGCCAACGGTGACTGTTACGGAAACCGTCACAGTCATTGAAAGAACAGAGTTTACGCTGCCCACCGACAAAATCTTTGACCGGGTAAAGGTGGAGCAGGGCGTTATGACCGTACTCACTGGTGCTACCCCGGCCGGCTACGGCTACACGGGAATCACCGAGGTCAGTTGTCCAGAAAACCAGCCGGTGAAGGCTGGCACATCGTTCACGTGCGACGTGATTGTCAACGGTTTTGCGCTCGAGTCAACTATCGTTGTCAAGGACAGTCAGGGACTGTACGAAGTCAATCCGCCAAGATAGTCCAATTCGTCGAACAATCGACGAAGCCTATGGGTAGTAGTCTCCTCATGGCCTGTCACTCCTCGGTCTACCCGAAGCACATCTGACCACCGTCAAGGGCGATGGATTCGACCGTCTGAGCGCGGCGTCGTAGAAGGGTATCCCGCCGCCCGATCGGAATCGACAGGTCCGGTCAAGCGGCCGGTCCGCCGTAGCACATCCCATGGACGAGGTCAGCTATCCCGCGAGCGACGTTGTTGACCTGTCCGGGACTGAGGCCAACGGCCAACGTGCCCAGTGGCAACGAGGCGCAGACATAGCTCGAGTTCTCTACAAACGCCGAGATCCCGCCCATGTAGAAGCTCTTGCCATCCCACTCCAAGAAATTGAGATCAACAGCCTCGTAGCCATCCGGATACTCAGTGTATGCATCAAACTCAATTTGCTCGGATTCGGTCTTCCCTTCACAGCCAGATGCGCACTCGAGTGCCGCCTGCTTGTAAATGTTGAGCGCACGCGCCCATCCAGGATCATCCGCGCGAATGATCACCAGCGTGATTGCCAATGTCTGCGACCGATCCGCAGATCTAAACTGGAATCCGCAGCCAAGTACCCGGGAATCCGCCTCATCGGGCGTTGCGTCATCCGCCGTAACCTCGAGCCCAACAGCGGCCGACACCACCGCCGCGTCGGGGCACGTGGTGACGGGGCCCCCACTGTCGGCTGATGAGATACGAGTGATCGGGCTGGACGAGGCGACCGAGTCCGAGGTCCTCCAAACGGTTCCCGCCGAATCAGAAGCGGTCGCGTCGGTGGCGATCGCTACCGACGCAATTGTCGTCGGCGACTCCGTTGGAGCGCTCGAACAGGCGGCAAGCGGTAGGGTGAGTATTATCGCGATCAGTGTCCCCCATTTCAGACGCGGTCGACTACGCCCTGACTGATCATGGTCCCGCCGCAATGCTCCTCGCGGCAAGCTCAAGGCTTCCATGGTGACCTCCGTTCTTGACTCAGATCTGAGCCTCGATTCGGCTCGAACGTGCGCGCTGACCTGCGTGCGTTCCGCAATCTCCCCAGGCACATCATGACTGCCGCTCCTTCATAACCGGACCGGATCGTGTTCAGGATCCGGCGCGCAACTAAACGAAGTCTGCAATCCTGCCTGAAATCTCGGTGACTGCGCGCGGGTCTGCACGTATGACGGCTGCTCTGACAGTCTCAAGAGCTCGGGGGAGAATCGCGCACGCCTTGTCGAGCTTCTTGAGCCGGGCCAGCATGAACAGCCCCTTAACCAAGCTGTCAGAATAATCGCCATAAGCTTTGTCGATGGTCTCACTGCTCAACTTTACGACAGTCGCGCCGCTCTTCGCGTGCCACGCCTCGAGTATCGGGCCGCTAGCAGCGATCCGAAAGAATGCGCGGCCTGGCGAATTACGCGTCGCCAAGTCGACGATCCTCGTTCCTCCAAAGTCGGACGATCTGAAAACGTCCGTGGTCAAGCGTACAATCGTTGCGTAGTCAAATGAGCTTTTGATCGAAAGAGTGGCTTCGTGTGCGTCCATGAGATGTTCTCCATTCTAGAAACAGTCGAAGGAACATGGGAGATTGGGTCCAGCAACGCGCCCTGAATCGTCGCCGTCGGATCTACGCCGTCGTAAGCGGTTCCCATCACTCTCCAGCTGTAGCGACTTGCGACGTCACGGTCAAACTAGCGCTCACTAAAGTCCCGCGAAAAGCCGGTCCAGCGTGAGGTTTGGACTCGCCGCGCAGTAATAGGGAATGTTCGGCCGCCCCAGTGGGGTAGCATAACTTGGCTTCTTGTACTCGCTGGCCAGTTTGGAGACGACATCGTACTGTTCCTTCTGGGACGAGTTCATGAACTCCTTGCAGGTTGATGCACCATTCAAGCCCGACGGTGCGCATCCGCACAGCACCAACCCCAGGATCAGCCATCCCGCAAGGACTACGCCCCGAACACGAGACATCGTCGTCATTGCAGATCGTTCCTTCCCGACTAGAGCATACGATTCCAAACGGATCGATGCCTGGCCACATTCGAGCGCCCGGAACAAGCTTGGAGCGGTAGAGCGATGCTACGAATACCGGACGACTATCTCGCCACCCTGCGCACATATGCCCCACACTTTGCCCATTTCCGAGTGGCGCACCTATTTGTACCTCGAACAAGCAACGAAGCCCATGGGCAGGACTCCCCATACGACTCTCACTGACGCCGGTGCGGCCGCCGGCACCGCAAGCCCAAGCCCGGCATCGACCGTAGATGGACGTTCTCAAGCTCGGACTACTCGACTACTCGAACTCTGGTCAGCCCGCAGGATCTGCCGGATCGCTGCTCGTCCACGGTCTACCCGAAGCACATCTGACCACCGTCGATGGCAATGGATTCGACCGTCCCGAGTGGGGCATCGTAATTCGTTCATGCCCAGACGCAGTTGATCGAACCCGTCGGGTCCGATCATCCGGGCGCGGGACCTGCATAGATGACCTGGGCAACGTCGGCCGTCTCAACGGACGCTTTCCAGTCGGTCTGGGCGACGACTGTCCACACAGGACCGCTGGTGTCGACAGTCGGCTTGTTCTCTGGGGCGAGCAACGCCACGTAGTTTCCTCTACAGGAGTACGAGTAGTAGTACCCATCCGGCGGTATGTCCCATGAACCACCGAGTCGCACGTCGCAACGACTTCCGTCGGACAGCACGATCTGCCATGGCTCTGGGCGGTCAGGCTCGGCCGCCTCCGGCAGACCCGCGCCGAGCCCGATTCGGACAACGGCCCCGTCCTCGGGGCTGTGCATGCAGTACAGATATGGGGCTGACGGCCAGCAGGCGGGCAGGCTGTCGGCCGTCGATCCGCACTGATAGGTCCCGGTGGTCATAGCCACAAACGTCGGCGAGCACCCGCCAGCAGTGATGTCCGAGTAGTCCACATGATCCAGGGGAAGTCGGACCCGGCCATCGGAAAGAAACGGTGTCACAAATAGCACTCGCGGATCGGCCCCCGTGGAGGGGGCGGGCTTGCACCGGCACAGCACAATTCTGGTGATCAACCCGGCCAACCGGCCCGTTGCGCTCGGCGTGAAGGTGATGTCGTAGCCCAGGTCGCTCCCCGGTTCCACCGCGAAGACGGCATGGCTTCGCCCGTTGTCGGTCTGCACCTCAGTTGCGCCATAGATCTGGGCGGCCTTGTCGACGTCGTCGCCGATCTTCAGTCCATCTTGCGTCGACGAATCTTGGTGCGGCTCAATCGACACCAAGGTGCCGTCGGTGAAGGTGAGGTCGCAATCACGCCACACGACGACGACCGTGCCGGCGGTCCCCGCGTTGATCGAGGGGTCCACCGCCTTCGCCTGATCGACTGTCATGCCGATCTTCATGTCACCGAACCCGTCGTGGGTCAGCGTGTCTACGATGGCATTCGGATCCACTGCGGTCCGCAGGAACGCCTGCAGCTGGGCGGCGTTGGCCGCATCGACGTAACTTCCGCCGCCCGCTTTCGCGATGCAGGCCAATGCGTCCTTGGCCGGTCCGGACACACGGAACCCGACAGTGTGAATTGTCAAGTCCGCGCCACTAATTTCGGTGGCGACCGCGCATGGTTCCGGCGGCTGACAGGTGTCCTCTCCATCGGAAACGACGATGATGTTCCGCGGCCCACTCGCCGGCAGCTCGGCGACAGCCGACCGCAACGAGCTGCCCAACGGTGTGTAGCCGGACGCGACGACGCCGTTCACGGCGGCAGCGAAAGCCGTCTTGTCGACCGGGGCCACCCGCACCAGGGTCTTGATGTCCTGGCAGCCGGAGGCCTCTGCCGCCTCACTGGAATCGGTGGACGTTCCATACACGATCAGACCGACAGGCGAACCATCTGGCAGGCCGTCCACCAACGTCAGCACAGCCCTCTTTGCAGCGTCGATCCGGGGTCCTGGCGCGTCGTCCTCGTTCATGGAACCGGATCCATCCAGCACGATGATCGTCGGGTCGAGGGATAGCGGCGCGGCGGCGGGCTGCACCGTGTCCGCCCCGACCGAGGAGACAATGACGCTCGTGGGTCCGGTCGGATCGACAGCCGTGACGCTCGTCGTTGCCGACGGATCAACACCTGTGGACGTCGACCCTGCCGATCCCGGGTCCGCTGAACTCGACGACCGAGACAGTGCATAGGCCACACCGGCGCCGGATGCGACGAGCAAGACGGCAAGCCCGGCGATCACCCCACCTTTCACCTTCGCACGGGGTCGAGCCGGCGCTGGTGGGACGGTGGCCGCCAGCTCCGATCCACAGGACGTGCAGAACCGGCCGCCCTCGTCCGGGGCGCCGCAGGCTGAACACGTCGAGCCGCCAGTCATGCGTGACGCACCACCAGGCTCCGGTCACCGAATCGCACAGTCGATCCTTCGAGCACCGGAGTTGGCTCGCCAGGCACACACGCCAGTTCCACGCCGTCACTGACCAGGACAACGCCATTCGTGGAATACCGATCGGTCACCTTGACGCCGCCCGGGCCGACATCCAGCAGCAGATGCGTCTTCGACACACTGCGTCCCTGGTCGGCGACCGGCACCATGACCGCCATCGGCTCTTCGGGCAGGGCGCTCGGGTCACGACCAACGAGCATTGGGCCCTCGACCGGTAGCGTCCGACCGTCGTCGAGCACGGCGACCCAGCCGGAGTCGCTGGCCACCCGAGGTGCCGCCCGCATCCTGGTTTCCTCCGGCAACTCTTGCCCTGACTCCGGTGCGGACGACGAGAATCCCGGCACGGATACGATCACGGCCGAAACGGTCCCCAGGCCCGACGACAGGTCTTGCGGGAGAACTTGTTCGTCCGAGCGTCCCGTTGCGGAAGGCCACGACGGCGCAAGCGTCGTCGGCGGAGGTGAAGGCGGAGGTGGAGGGGGCGGAGGTGGAGGAGGCGGAGGCACCGGTAGCGCTGTCAACTGCGCCGCCGGATTCTCTGCGGCAACTGATGCCTCCACGGCAGGCCTGTCCGACCAGGAAGCGCGCGCGACCGGCGCCCGATCGGCGGGTGCCTGAACCGAAGCCTGGACCGGCGCAAGATCCCACACGGGCCGGTCGTCCGGCGCACTCCGAGCCGTGTCAGCGGGTGCGACGCTCGGCGGCAATGCGGCACCGCCGTTCGAAATGACAGGGTAAGGAGAATCAGCGTCGCCGGTTGAGGCTTGGACCGAGCCGGCCGAGGCACTCGACCGCTGCCGAGGTCGTATTGGGTCGGCCGGACCCGTTACCGAAATTGCGGCGCGGTAGGCCTGCACCGCACCACGGTCCAACACCACGGTGTTGCAGACCAAGTCCCACCAGCCCCTACGGCGTCCGGTACCGTCCCAGAGCGGGGAAAGCCCACCGATGTAGACTGTGAAGTAAAGAATCAAGTCCCTGACCAGCAGCCGGGCAAGCCCCAAAAGGACGCCCGGATTCTCGCCGTTCGATTCGCGCACCACGCGGATTCCGAAGAGTATGTTTCCCGGACTGCTGCCTCTCGCAGCCATCGCCAACAGCAGCACGAAATACACCATGGGGGCAAAGACCATGAATATCAGCGCAGCGCCAATTCCCGCGCCTGAGCGACCTGCAAGGGCGACGCCAAGGCCGAAATATCCGATCAGTGAGATGACCCACAGCAGGACGGTGTCGACGAGGTATGCGCAAACCCGGCGACCGACCGTCTCATAGCCGGCAGGGCCGAACGAACCGACGACCGGGCCATTCGATCGGACTGGCGGCGGGGGCGGCGCGGTCGCCGTGTCGCCGATGGTGCCACCCATCGCGGGTGGGGCCAGCGGCGCGGGAGCGGGTGGTGCGGACACCGCGGCGCCGCAGGAGCCGCAGTACAACGCACCCTGTTTCACGGCGGACCCGCATGAGCCGCAATAGGATCCCAGGTTCACTTGACTGTCCTCTCACGTGTGGATATGGCGACATTTCGAGTCATGGTGACCATCAGCGCACGGCCGTGAACGCGATCTCACTGACGGCCGTGGTATCCAGCGGCGCAAGCGACTCGCCCTTGTTGTTGGTGATCGTCTGGCCGGGTGTCGTCTGCTCGATCGTCATCCGCACCGTGCTTGTGCGCACGGATACGGGAGTGGTCTTCATGGCACGCACGCCGCTCGGGTCCGACTCGATATAGCTGCCGTCATCGAAGGTCCAGCGAACACGAAGGATCCTGCGGGACTGCACGAATCGATCGGACCCGTCGGTTGCATCGGTCTTGTCGAAGCCCGGGATCAGTCCGACCGAGGTCAGCTGGACGGGACCACCCAGGCTGATGATGATCGACTTGCCGGACGCGTCCCCGCTGCACCGCCATGCGGTCTCCGCCTTGCCATCGAACGCCTTCGCAGGCTCGTATGTCTGCCTGACGCCGGCGGCATCTTCGCTGTCGGGCGCCGAACAGTCCGCGGTCAGGCTTGTCGGCGCCGGAGCGAAGACACTCGTGCCCGCGGTCATCGGGCTGGGCTGCGACGGGCCCGAGCCGCCCGATGCCGACCCAAATCCACCGCTCGTCAGCGGTGCAGCGGACCGCGTCGTCGCCGATGCGCGACCACTGAGGGGCGGCTCGGTTGTTGTGGCCGTGGTCGTCGAGGCAGACGTACTCGGGTCGACAACCGACGTGCCCGCACGGTTCTCGTCGCGGAGAAGCAGGAAGCCCGTGACGCCCGCCGCTGCCAGCAGCACGGCAACACCGGCCGCGACAAGAACGATCAGACGACGACGTCGGGAAGCGGGTGGCCGTTTCACCTGCAACGGCCACACCGGGGGCGGCGTTTGCAAGTTTCCAGGTGTGATCGGTGGCGGTGGCGGAGGGGGCTGGGGTTGCGATTGAGCCGCGACGGGGAAGGCCGACGTGGGAGCGCCGCAACCGGTACAGAACCTGGCGGACCCGGTCGACGTGCCGCACGAAGAACAGATCGTCACCGAACCTCCTTATCGGCCGGGGAAACTCGGCGCTGCCGCCGAGCAACACCTGCAGCGCCCAACGCGCCCACCATCGAAATCAACGCGAGGGCCACGATCGGCCACCACCAGGACGGGGTTGGCGGCGCGACGCTGATCTCCTGGACGTACTCGACGTCGTTGCCGTCCCGGTCGTGGCCCGACCCGACCAGGTGGTGCTGACCGACCGGAACGTCCAGCGGAACATAGACAACCGTGTGCGCCACGCCATCCTGGTCGGCCCGCAGCGAGGCAACCGCTTGTGGTGAGGATCGAACGGTGACGGTGACGACGGACCCAGGCTTCAGTCCCCGGACGGTCACATCAACGCCGTCACCGCTATGCACCGTATCGACGTTCGTGCCCCCCGAGCCACTCAACTCGATGGCCACCGTGGGATCGGACGCCGCTATCGTCGGCGGTGCCTCCGGCGGTTCGACGGGTGCGGTCGTGCCTGGTGCATTCACTGACCAAGCCACCAGCGCATTGGTGATGGCGCGATAGCCCTTGCTGTTGGGGTGCATGAGTTGCTGCTTCTCCTGCGAACCGGTGAGCGTGTCCGCTGCGAGAGCCTCCAGACCTCCCAACAGATCGACCGAATTGATGTAAGGATCGGCCGAGCATGCGGAGTTCCCGGCGGGGATCGACATCTGCACGTAGTCCACATAGCGCACGTCCGCACCGGCCGTCTTCGCATCGTCCGTGGCGAGCCGGATGGTCTCGTCCAACAGGTCGACAGTGTCGTTGCCGAACTGGATCTCCGCCGCGTTGAAGCCCGAACAGCTTCCGGTCCGGGCGTCCGGCAACACCCGTGGATAGCCGAGCACCAGGATCGGTGCGGGCCGACCGGACCGCTCCTCCAACATGTCCACCGAGTTCGCGGCGCGCCACACTGCCTGGTATGTGCGCGAGAGTCTGTCCCGTTGAGCCGTGATCGTCTCGTTGTGTTTCTTCAGCGCCTCGCCGTCCGGCACACAGTTGGTCGGCATGACGCATCCCTCTACCAGGTCTGCGAAATGGATGTCGTTGCCGCCGATGGTCATCAGCACTACTTCCGGCGCGGGACCGTCACGCAGTTGGTCGATCTGCGACCGTGTGACACCCCGGTCCATCTGCGGCCCGTCGATCGCCGACATCGTCGCACCGGAACACGCAATCAACCGAACCCGGTCGTCGCCGTACAGCGGTGCCGCGTACGTGCGCATGCTCTGATGACAGGTGTTGGGCGGAATTGTGGAAGCGGTCAGATAATCGCGAGCTCCTTCCCCCGAGGAGTACGAGTCGCCGAGAATCGCTATCCGTCCGTCGATCTGGTCGACCGCGGTCAGCAACGGGCCTGCTTGCCCCAGGCCGAGCTCGTCTCCGGACACCTGGATCTTCCCCTCGACCGAAGCGGCGGGTGCGTTGTTGCCCCATGCCGTCACCCGGTACGCAGCGATGCCACCCTGGCCCGCGGCCGCCGGGCTGATCGTCCAAGTTCGTTCGACTTGCTCGCCGGCGGGCACGTTGCCGACCCGAAAGCGGGGTGGCACCACCGCCGGGAACAACGAGCGGGAACCGGTGTCGGTGAAGGCTGCTGCGACGGTCACGTTGACCGTATCGGTCGCCGATGGGTTCCGGACGACCACATGGATCGTCGCGGGCATTCCCGCAGAGACTGACGCCGACGCGTCGACCGCCAGTTCGAGTTGGGGTACCGCGATCTCCTTCAGCTTCTCCCCCAGTCCGGCGCTGTCGTCGATGCTGTAGTACTGCCCTTCGGTCGAACCGGCGATGCACTCGAGTTCCTGCCTGCCCGCCGTCGATGTACGGAATCCGACGGCATGCACAGTGATGTCGAAGCCTTCAGCGACGATCTTCTTCGCCTCCTCGCAAGGAGGTTGGCCGCAGTTGCTCTCGCCGTCCGAGACAAGAACGATCGTCGCGGACGTGCGACCAGTTGCCTTCAACGAGTCCACGGCAGCGCGCAGCGCTGGGCCGGTTGGGGTCCCTCCATCCGCAGTGAGCCCGCGAATGGTGGCAGCGATTTGCCCCGGTGCCGCCACCGGCCCGACGCTAAGGCCCGGAACGTAACCGCCCGGCTCGCAGTCCGTTCCGCGTTTCGGGTACGTCCACAGCCCGATCTCCGCGCCGGATGGCTGCAACTGCATCAGCTGCGACAGTGATTCCTTGGCGCCCAAGAGCTTGACCGTGCCCGTGCCGTCGTCCTCGTTCATCGAACCGGACAGATCCAGCACGATCAGCAAGGGCTGCGGTCCCGAGGACGCCAGCCCATGGGCGACTCTGGGAAATGGTCCTTCGCCACGGGCAGGGTCGGCGGTCTGCGCCACCGCGTGCGCGGTACCCGGGGCAGCGCCGGCTGGTGCCGCTGCGCAGATGAGCGTCATTGTCACCAGCAACGCGCCGACGAAAGGACCGCGGGGTTTCACGAACCCGCCAGCTGGGAGATCGAGCCGACCCCACCGGTAAGGATGAGGTCACCGAACACGGCCGCGGCCGACGAGTATCCGGCCGACGGCGCGCTCAGGTCGGTGACCCGAACCGAAAGTCGCAAAACGCCGCTCGTCGAGATGTCGACGGGGCTCGGCGACCCATATCCGGCCGTGACACTGGCGATCGGAACCCCGTCGCCGTAGAAGTCGACCTGCACCCGACCGGCCGGACTGGCGTTGTCAGCGACCCCAACTATGCCGCTCAGCCGATCCGCAGCACGGGCGATAACCCAGGCCGTCTCCGTCGGGCTTGTCACATCCGGACGTGAGCCGGAGCAGCTCAGCGCGTTGTCGTACTCCTGGGCGTTGATGCTGGAGGCCCCGGACGAACATCCACCAGAGACAGCCCGGAGCTCGGACAGCAGAACCGATGACGACGGCTCGGCGACCACAAGCGTGACGTCCTCCGGCAGCGGTGACCCAGGAGCGGGCATGACCTCCAACGCGTCGCCGGCACTGGACCCGGGCGCGTAGCGCTGCACCAGCATCACCTGCGCGCCGAGCTGACCGAGCATCTCCGATACCTCGCTACCCGACTTCCCGGCGATATCAGGAACTGTCGCCTCAGTGGAAATCAGTAGCTGGATAGAGTCCGGGTTCGTGGTGCCGAACACCGGGGTCTGCTCGACCACCACGCCGACCGCGCCGGCGGCCGGGCGCTCGGTGATGGTCACCAGATCGGCTGGGATGCCCACGTCCGCCAGCACTTCGCGAGCCGCATTCTGATCGAGACCGCGGACGTCGGGCATCACAGCCTCGTCCCCGGTGGCGTATCGAGCGACCGGCACTTCGACAACCTCCGGCTCCGGGAGTTGCGTGGACGAAGCAATCGACGATGCGATGGACCAGCCGGCCGCCAGCCCGCCCGCACCGGCGGCGACTATCGCGCAGACGATCGCCGCGACGAGCCACTTACGGCCGGGACGGCGCGGGTGTACACGGGTTGGCTCGTCATCCTCGATCGGCCACTCCTGCACCGTTTCGTTCTGCGGGACGAGCAACCAGTCCCGCGGCGCAACGGGCGCACCGCACTGCGTGCAAAACTCTCCGCTCTGATCGTCGGCTCCGCACCCCTCGCACCGACTCATCAGGAATCGCCCCGCGCGGCGCATCTGCTCATTGGTTCCGTCGGCAAGTGCTCGTCACCGGCGTCCAACCCGCAGAAGATCAGGTGACAGTCTCCTTTGACGTCCATCCGACCGGTGCATTCCCCGCAATAGCTCACTGGTCACCCCTGGAATCAGCCCGCAGGCCATGCGAACACGGTGAATGCGACGCCACGACAAGCTCGGCCGACTTTCCCGACGACATGAAACCCCGGACGCGAAAGCATTTATCAGAGAAGAATCCCCTGCACTCGCTGACCAAGTGGACCGTACCAACGGACGACGGGTGGTGTCGATGGGTAGACGTACCCATCGATGTGTGCGTCAAGCTGCTCCTGACAGTTTGCGCCACACACCTGCGGCAGTCGGTGTCAGGAATAGCCGCGACCGAAGGTCGATTAACCATTCATCCACGCCCTGACGATGGTGGCGGTCCGCGTCGGCGGGTTCTCCCGATCGACGATGTCGTCCAGCGATGTGGCGTCGACCTGTTTGATCGTCCACAACGCAGCAGACTTGTCCAGCGCGCCGACGGTGCTCCGCACCTCGTCGTCCTCAACAACGCCCGGCCGATGACACAAGTACGTCACTCTCAACGAAGTGGACCCGTCGGTGCGCGCCCTGCACACACGGTGGTCATCGAGTTCGATCAGTGTCGGTCGGACCGAGGGATCCTGATTGGAAACAGGCTTCAACGGTGGCGGATGACTGTTGACTTGCACCTCTTGGACGAACTTGTCCTCCGGATCGGGAAGACAGAGCAGCATGTCCGGCGCAAGGGGGTCAGTCGGCCAGCAACTATGCACGACACCGCCGGTCGTCCATTCAACCCCAGTCACGTCATAGGCGGTGCCGCCGAATTCGGACGGTCGAACCTCCCCGGTGGGTAATTGGCGAAAAGGGTCGCCGCCGGGGTAGAAGCCGTCATGAGTAGCGATATTGCCCTGGACGTCGAAGGGCGTCAGCTTGACGATCTCCGTGGCGGGAACGCTGCTGCCGCTCGCCGATGTGGCGACCGATTGAGCCGGACGGCACAGGCAGAGTTCGATGGCGGTGACGCGGCCACGCGGCTGAGCTGATGCCGAATCCGGCACGAACGTGATCGCGTACCCGGATTCTCCTCGGTCGCCCGTCGGCACCACCATTCGTGCCGATCCGTCGGCCTCCTGCACCGCACCGTCGCCGTACAGCTCGATGGCTCGGCTCACGTCGTCGCCCACCCTCAGACCGTCCTGGGTGGCCACCGCCGACGTCGAGGTGATCGCGGTCAGCCGACCGTCGACGAACGTCAATTCGCAATCGCGCCACACGACTCGAACTGCTCCGGCCTCCGACGCCGTGATCCCCGGGTCGACGGCGCGCGCCTGCACGACCGTCATTCCGAGCTCCAGTCCACCAAAGCCAGTGCGAGTCAAAGCGTTCACCGCCGTACTCGGATCGACAGCGCTACGCAACCGCGCCGCCAGCTGCGCAGCGTTTCCGGCATCTACATAGCTGCCGCCGGCGGCATCGGCGATACAGCCCAGTTGCTGGCGGGCCTGCGCATCGACCTGGAATCCAACCGTGTGCACTGCCAGCCCCGGGTCGGCGATTTCGGTCGCGACGGCGCATGCATCCGGCGGCGCACAGGTGTCGATTCCGTCCGACACCACGATCACGGTCCGCGGCCCGGTTTGGGGCAACTGCGCAACCGCGGTCCGCAACGCGGAGCCGATCGGCGTGTACCCCGAGGCAACCACCCCGTGCACCGCGGCCGCGAACGCCCTCCGGTCCAGCGGACCCATCGGAACGATCGTTCGACTGTCTTGACATCCGGCAGCTTTCGCAGCATCACTGCCGTCGGTTGATGTGCCGTAGACGATCATCCCCAACGATGTGCCGTCCGGTAGGGCATCCACCACGGTGTCAACTGCTCGCTTTGCCGCGTCAATCCGGGTCCCCGACGCATCCTTGTTGTTCATTGATCCGGACGCGTCCAGCACAATCATTGTCGGGCTCAGCGGCGCACCGACGGCTGCGGATGATGCTTGATCTGTCTCATTGACCGGAGCCACGGTGGAGGCGACGACCGATCCGGTCGCCACGGTCGTTGGCTGGGCGGCAACAGCGTCCGGCGCTGGGCGGTCGGCATTGCCGTCGCCGGATGATCGAAAAGCAACAATGGCGGTGAACGCCGAAGCCGCGATCAATCCAATGACGGCGACGACGATCGATAACCGCCACCACCGGCCCCCGGCAGTGCGCCTCACTCGTGTGGGAGAGCCGCAGCGCGTGCAGAACTTGCCACTTTCCTCCGGAGCGCCGCATCGTGAGCAGGCCATCTGCCTATTCATGGGTCGAGGCCACACCATTGATATTCCAGGGTCCCCCAAGTCTGCCCGTCGACCTGCTCTGTGACGGGGAGGCCGTGATCGGCCTGGTATCTGCCGACCGCCGCTGCGGTTTCGGCGGTGTAGATGCCCCACCGGCCCGGATCGTTCCGACTTGGCTCCGCATTGATGTCCCCGACGTTGTAGTCCAACCCGGCGCCGAGCACCCGTTGAAGTTCACCGACCCAGGGGCTCTCCTGTCCGATCGTGGTGATCGGCGGCGGGCTGTGGTTGTTCGCATACGCCGGACAGATGCACGCCATGAAGGAGCCGACAGCACCGGGATCCGTCTGCTTCAGGAGCGCGTCCGCCGGACTCGACAGCCTCGCGGGGCAGGCATCAACCCAGTCCGCGAACGGTCCCACGTACAGCACGTAGACGTTCTGCTGATTGGCGAAAATCGGGCAGGACGTGGAGGTTTCCGTCCACTTCGACTCCGCCGGAAGGGTTCCTGCGGCACGCAGCGCAGAAACCCGCGCCGCGAATGCCCCCTGATCGAGCTCCGAAGCCACCTGCACGATGTAGCCCGTACCACAGGCGATATCACTGCGTGGGCCACCCATGGGGTCCAGGGTCACTGCAGTGGTGGCCGGAGCCGCGACTACCGGCAACGAACCTGTCGACGACCCCGCGGATCCTGCCGTCGCGGCCGGGGCTGGTCGGGTCGAAGCAGCGCTGCTCGGTCCGGCTGAGGCAGTGGCGCTGGGCGACGACACGGCGGTGGGCGGTGACGCCGTCTGCACAGCGGCGCCGGTACCGTCCCGGTTCGGCGGGCGCACCAGGAACCACACCCCGACCCCCGCCACCAAGACCGCTGCAACCGCCACCACGACGACAGCGATCACGCCGGTGCGACGCCGCGGCATCGCACCCGGCGACGGATCAAACGGATTCTGCGGCATGACGTCCGGCGGTGGAGGCGGTGACGGTGGTGGCAGTGCGGCGGCCAGAATCGTCGTGTCCGTCGGGCCAGCACTCTGCGGTTTCTGCAGGACTACCGGACCCGCTGACCTCATTCTGGTTCCGCACCGCACACAGAAGGACTGGTTCTGATCCGTTGCCCCGCAATTCGCGCAGTCCATCATCAGCATTCGACCCCGGCGTCGTCGGGAGCTACGTTGGGAGCGGCCACCTTGACGTATGCGTCCCCGCCTACTCTGTCCCGTGCCGCACAAGCCTCAGCCTGGGACCGGAACGGGCCCAGATAAATCGCATAGATCGGGTTCCCGTTGAGCGTGGGGTTGAACGCGGCACAGCTGACGGTATCCAGTATGTAGGATGCATCCGGCCACGTATCCAGGAGGTCTTGCACCTTTGCAGAGTTCGTAGCTGGATCGTACGCGGAATCGATAATCGCGACGTACTCACTCGTGCACCCGAGACTGGAGATTGGCCTGGTCAATCCGAGGTCGCCGGTACCCCGGCTCAGAAGCGGTGTTGTCGTGATCGCCTGTGAGGTCGTCGTCATCCAGGTCGTGGTCGATGTTGAGAAGTACGTTGAGTTGACCGACGGCGTCGACCACTGAGCTACCGACGACCCCACGGGTCCGGCGGTCGCGACCGGCGCCGGTCGGGTCGAGGCGGCACTGCGCTGCCCACCTGAAGCGGCGCTCGCGGTGGCGCTCGGCGATGGCACCGTCGTGGCTAGTGACGCCGTCTGCACAGCGGCGCCGGTACCGTCCTGGTCCGGCGGGCGCACCAGGAACCACACCCCGACCCCCGCAACCACCACCGCGGCAACCGCCACCACGACCGCAGCGATCACGCCGGTGCGACGCCGCGGCGTCGCACCCGGCGGATCAAACGGATTCTGCGGCAGGGCATCCGACGGTGCAGGCGGCGGAAGCGGTGGAGGTGGTGGCAGCGTGGCGGCCAGAATCGTCGTGTCCGTCGGGCCAGCACTTTGCGGTCTCCGCAGAGTTGCCGGGCCTGCTGACTTCATTCTGGTTCCGCACCGCACACAGAAGGACTCGTTCTGATCCGTCGCACCGCAACTCGCGCAGTCCATCATCCGCCGACCTCCCGGCATTCCACTCCCCTGCCCGTCATCCCGCACGCTGCCGAACTCAGAGCGGACGTCGCGCAAGGGCCGCGTCAACGTCCGGATCTCCGAGCGCACGCAGCCAGTCGAGCAATGCGGGGTAGGTCGACGGGTTTGTGGCGATGACCGGTCGAAGGTCTGCCCGGTTGGCGGCGATGGTCATCAACTCCTGACCGGAAGTCGAAGGATCGGCCGCAGCGACTGCCTGTGGATCCGTTGACGAGATGGTTGGCCCGCCCGCGGGCGCCGAGCCTGGTGTGACGGGCGTGAGCCACGCAGTCGGCGCTGCGGGTTCGACCGGTTTCCTGTGCCAGATGTCCGGACTGACGACCGCCTGTGCCGTGACTGTCGCTGTGCGGTCCGGGTCGGCGTATCCGGGTGGCGACTCGTAGCTCGGAGCGAGCGAGGGCGTCGGATGTGCGATCCCGACCCGCTGGCCCGCTGAAACCTGAGGAGCACCAAGCGGTGGTAGTCCGGTCAACTGACGCATCGGCGCGGGAACGACAAGTGCGAAGACGATCACGCCGAGGGTGCCACCGATCAACATGAACATGCCCACGGATCCGGTTCCGCTGGTGGACCCCTCGCCGACCACCACCATGTTGATCACCGTCAGGCCACCCATGACGCCAACGCAGATCAACGCCACGGTTCGGCCACGGCGCGGATCTGCGCGCAGTTGGCTCGACCCGATGGCCGCCGACAGGAGGGTGACAAGCGTCGAGACAAGGATCCAGATCAATCCGACGGTCGGTGATCCGACGTAGCTGCCGACTTGGATGAGCACCAGGACGAACATCGCGAGAATCAGCGACATCGCGATCACGATCAGCCGAAAGGCGTTTGCCACGACCAGCGCCCACAGTCGTGCGTCAGTCTTTTCGCCGTCCTTTCCACCAACCAAGGGTGTCGCCGCCAACCCGGCGCCGAGCAGCATCAGCCACAAACTGTAGGCCGGTGCGACGCCTGACCCGGAGGACTCGCTGGGCGAGAGCATCACGTCAACCGCCATCGCCACCCCGATCCACACCAGGATCGGCTGCCAAGAGGGGTGACCTGCACCGATGCGGATGGACGTGACGCCGAACATGAAGATGAACAGGCCCAGCACGATCAGTACCGGCAGGAGTATGAGGAAGAAGACGCTGCCACCACCCACGAACCAGCTCGACGGCGGCATGACGATCAGGGCGCTGATCCCCAGTGCGGCGGAACCAAGTCCACCGCACCACGCGCAGGCCAGGCGATAGCGGTGAACAAGGACAGCGCCATTCAACGTCGACTCGAGCTCCGACTGACGAGGGACGACCGCGATACCGACACCGAAAACACCAAGCAGCAACGATTGGCCCGGTGTTTGTCCAGAACCGACGAGAGCGCGAACGACCGTGATCGCCACGATCACCACGTAGGGCGCGCACATCACAATGCGAATCGCCAGCGTGGGCGACCGCACCGCGGAGCCGTCGGGCGCACGCAGAAATCGACTCACCGGGGCGACAACCAGCGACAACAGCGCGGCCAGCGTGGCCAGCAGCACATAGACGACGCTACTTGCTGTCAGCAGAGCATTCCACGGGAGCGTCAACGACCAGATCAGCAGAACGGCCGCACCAATGTCCCGCCCGAAGTCCCACCAGTGCACCGTCAGCGGGAGTCGTTTCGGTGCGATAGCAATAAGGCCCGTCGTCCTCGATGATTCCCCCGAGGCCGTCGGATCGACCGGGCCGGACGCGCCGGTTGGCGCAACGAACGGATTGGGATAGTCCGACCCCGCTGGCCGCTGCTCGACATCGGGAATCTGATCGGCGCCGCCCACCGTGTGAAGACCTGCAGCGGGTGATCCATTCGCCGTTTCGTGTGCCTGCCGCGGTGGATCGGCTGGCATTGTCGAGGCAGGCGTGCCACACGAGCCGCAGAACTTCCCCGACAACTTCGTTCCGCATTCGACGCAGTACATGTCAGCCCCCTTGTATCCACAGGCCTGGACGTTGGATCGGTCTTGCCTCGATCATTTGCTTCGGTCCGGTCCGAACTACCCGAAGCACTGCTGGCCACCATTCAGCGAGATGGACGTGATCTTCCCGCGGGAAGCGTCGTATGGCTCCGCGCTTTCATAGTTCCGCGGAGACTCGATGACGACGGCATAGTCGATCGGACTACCCGGAGTCACCGGAAAGTAGTTGACGCTGGGATTGATCGTCGCCAACCTCGGTTCCCCAGGCCGGTAGAGGTCGAACGCCTTGTCACCCATCTGTCCAACGGTGAGACCTTCGGGGGTTCGGGCATTCCCACGCGGTCGGATCCAGGCGAGCTTCCCGTTCGGATTGAAGAAGACGAGCTCGGCGTCGGCGCTGCTGGCCCGGGTGCATCCGAACGACTCGCTGGACGTCACCGTCAACGACGGATCGGCGGACTTTGCCTCTTCGATGGTCATGCCCAAGCGCAGCGGGCCGAACCCGTCGGGGCCGATCACGTCCGAGCCGGTCGGCTCCGACGTGCCCCCCGGCTCGGGCATGGCGCCGTCCTGCGGGTAGACCCGGTAGTCGTTCTGGTCAACGGTGAACCCGATCCCGTTGGCTTGGTCGGAGCCACATGTGACGGCAAACCCGGTGATGAAACAACGGAAGCCGCCAGCAATCAGGACCTGACCGTCCGCCAAGATCCTTCCAAGGCCCGGCGTTCCCTTGTCCACGTCGTAGACGAATTCTGAAGGTTCGCCATGTCCGCACAGTCCGTATTGCGCCTCAGTCACGGTCGCCACCGCCATCCCGCCGGCCAGCTCGATGTCGCCGCAGCCGATTGCCACCTCGTCAGCGCGCGTCGGCGGTGGGTAGGTCGCCTCGTGATTGCTGCTATAGAAGCGGCTCTCGCAGAACACTCGGCTGCTGATGCTGCAGTTCCATCCGTCATCCGGAGTCCGGAACCACCACCGCCCAGTGGTCTTGAGAAAGTCGTTCGAGTCCACCGTGGTCGCGGTGCTCGACACCGACGGCTTACACAGGCAGAGCACGATGCGGGTGACTGGGCCGGCGAGTTGACCGATCGTGTCGGGGGTAAAGGTGACGTCGTATCCGAGTTCACTGCCCGGCTCCACCGCGAAGACCGCGTAGACGCGCCCATTGTCGGTTTGCACGGCGCTCGATCCGTATAGCTGGGCCGCTTTGCCGGCGTCGTCTCCCACCGCCAACCCGTCCTGGGTCGACGAGGCATGGTGCGGCTCGATCGACATCAGGGTTCCGTCGGTGAAGGTGAGGTCGCAGTCGCGCCAGACGATCACGACCGTCCCGGTCCGAGCCGGGTCGATCGAGGGATCGATGGCGTTGGCCTGATCCGCTGACATCCCGATGGTGAGGTCACCGAAACCGGTGTGTGTCAGCGTGTCGACCGTCGCGTTCGGGTCGACGGCGGTCCGCAGGAACGCCTGCAACTGGGTGGCATTCGCAGCGTCGACGTACCGGCCCCCACCTGCCTGGGCGATGCACGTGAGTTGGTCCTTGGCCGTGCCGGTGACGCGGAAGCCAACCGTATGGATGACCAGCCCTGACCCGCCGATCTCCTTGGCGACGTCGCAGGGTTCCGGCGGGGCGCACGTGTCGTCGCCGTCCGAGACGACGACGATGTTCCGGTTCCCGGCCGCGGGAAGTTGGGCGACGGCCGCACGCATGGAGCTACCGATCGGTGTATACCCGGAGGCGACCACGCCATCCATCGCGGCGGCGAACTGTCCCTTGTCCACCGGGGCGACCGGGACCAGCGTCTTGATGTCCTGGCAGCCGGCCGTCTTCGCCGCGTCACTCCCATCCGTGGACGTCCCGTAGACGACCAGCCCGACCGGTGAACCGTCCGGAAGCCCGTCGATCAATGTCCACACCGCAGCCTTAGCCGCGTCGATCCGTGGTCCCGGTGCGTCCTCGTTCTTCATCGATCCCGAGGCATCCAGCACGATCACCGTCGGACTCGGCGACAGTGTGACCGGTGCAACCGCTGTCGAGACAGCCACTGGCGGGGCAACCGCGGATCCCGCGCGGTCCGACGACGGCACCGCGGAATCCTGGGTGATCGCGGACACCGCGACCGCATCGCCGTCCGATGACCCGCTCTGGGCGAGGACCAAACCCGTGCCCACCGCGACCAGCAGGACCACCAGACCCGCGACCAGCCATACCCTCCGGCGTCCACGACCCGACCTACGACCAGAGAGGGCCGGAGCGGCCATCGCAGCTCCGCACGCAGTACAGAAGCTGCCATCCTGATCGGTCGCGCCGCACCGCGGGCAACCATTACCGGCGACGTTCACTGCCGACTACCAGTCGCGGTGAGACATGGCACCAGTGCGGCATCGAATCGACCACCAATGACGACGCTGTCGGTTCTGGTTGAATAACCCCCGAACCAGCCATGCCCATCACCGCCGGCGACGACCCCGGCGTCGGCGTAATTGACCGGGCAATCGAATTTCCACTCGACACGCAATACAGCAGAGGCTGTTTCAGTACGGATCGGTCTGACCCGCGTAAGAGGCCTGGGTTCATTCATTTCGTCTATCCGTTTGCCGACGGGATGTCGGGAACGGCGCCATCGATGATCGACTTCACGTCGACCGACCCTTCGTCGACGCCCAGAACGATCGCATCCTGGGAATCGAGCAAGCAGCGATGTCTATTGACTTGGTACTGCCGGACCACGGTGACCGTCGATCCCGGTTCAGCGTCACCGGAGTCGAGCAGAGTCAAGACGTAGCGTCCGTCTTGCGCAGTGCCCTCCTGCTGATAGCGCGCAACCAGTCCTTGCAGGACAGCCCGAGCCCGAGGCCTCGAACTGACGCTGAACTCATGGACTCCGCTGGCCATGATTACATTGACGATCACTTCGTCGGCTTCCGTTGGATAGATCCCGACCGCCGAAGAAGCTGGCGTCAGCGGCGATGCCTCGGCCGCAACGAAGGCCTGGGCCATTGGCGCCGTTGAGATCGCACGCCGAGCCAGGTCTGCGTCCATCGCGTTGGCTTCTCCACGACCGAGGCCCCGGACCCCAAGCGACCGCATACCCCTGAACGCCGCCTGTCGAAGGCCTTCGGTTGTGACCTCGACCGTCGGCAGCGACCCGCGCCATGGTGCCGCGAGGTCCACTGCCAGCGCCACCACTTCATCGTCGGTTAATAACACGGACATACCTCTCCCCCCGGTGAACATCCGCCGATCATGGAATCTTGAAATAGCCGAGCAAGCGCGACCCGACCACCAATGTCGCCTTACTCAACTCCTCAGCCACGACGCCGGGATTGCCGCGCACATAATCCCAAGTCTGAGAAGCCGCCTCACTGGACCAGTCCAGCTTCGCCGCCTCACGTGCAACATCGCTCCAAATATGGATGGCGGCACCACCAAGATTGGCAACTGCGTTGACCTTGAGAAGCCCGAAGCCCTGTATCGCGTCCGCCGTCAAGTCGAAGTCATCAGTCAGACTGAAGGTTCCGGAGTTGAACTTGTCGTAGTACTCAGTCAGCCGGGTTGCTACGTCAACTACCCCAAGGGACTTGAGACCAGATATGCCGGCCAGCTCACCAGCAGTGCCGAGTGAAGTAACCAGATCCCACGGCTTGATACCGCCGAGCTCGACATTCTTGACGGTGGTAATGTTCGACACGCCGGTTTTGATCCAGCCAGCAATGCCGCTCCCCGTGCCCACCGTGCCCACCGCGGAGCCGCTCGTACCGCTCGCATCCTGCTGATCGTTCGCATTACGACTGGCCGAGTCGGCGAGATCTTCGATCGACGCCTGAACGCCACGCAGAGCCGAGGCGCGTTGACCGACCCAACTTCGAACGAACTCCTGGGCATCGTGCCCACGCCAGATTGAACCCATGCTCTGGACCATCCGGTCAACGCGGGCGATGACCTCGCCCACATGATCGCCCTGGGCATGCAAATCCTTCGCGAGCTGGCGAACCTGCTCCACGTCCATGCCGACGAGGGTCACCGTGCACCTCCCTACCGTCTGTCGATCTTCCTTTGGTGCGGACACTTCTCAGGTCATGACTCGAGTTCTCAGGAGCCGAGTCAGGAAGCAGTTGCGGAACTGCGTCTGCGACGGCGGCGCAGGCCCGAAGGCTGGGCCAGGTCCGGCCCCTGGTGTGCATGTCCGGGGCCGAGCACACCAGGCCGGACCAAGTCTTCGACTGCCAGTTGTCCTTTACCTGGCGGACACCTGTCGCTGCTCGTTGGCATTTCGCAAGGCGCTCTTGCCGAGGTCTTCGATTTCCACCTGTGCCGTATGCAATGCCTTGCGGTGATGATCCCGCCAAGAACTCGCGAATTGCTCCGCGTCCTGACCCTTCCAGATACCTTGCATATGGCTGACCAGACCGTCGATCTTGCTGATCACCTCAGCGACCCTCCCTGCCTGCGTCTTGAGGTCCTTCGAGAGTGTTTCGACGGCTTCCGGATCCATCCCGATGATGTTGGCCATTTCGATTCCCTTCTGGTTCTTGTCTTGGTGGCTGATGAATTACATCGTTCTCGGCCCGAGGTGTCGATGGGGAGCTGTCCCCATCCACTGCGCGCACCGGCGTCGCGCTCACTCGGGCCGGGCGATCTGGATTCTCAGACTCCTCCCTCCTGCGATGAAGAACCCACGGCCGGGCGGAAAGTCGGACCGGCGCAGACGCGGAGGCAACGGAGTCCGTAGCAGGGAGTCGCCGTCTTCAGAACTCGGCTGAAGCAGGATTCCGCGGCGGGTGGCACGCAGCGCCCGCGGCAGGTCCCCGTACTGGCTCAGTGCACTGGTCTCCGCCTCGCCGAGGATGAACTGTTGGTGCCGCCGACATTCCTCCACGAGGGTGGCCATGAGCTGGTCGGCCTTCGAACCCGAGTACTCGGTGGCACCCTCGATGACCACAGCAAGCTGACCGGTCTGGGCGTTTCCGGACTTGATGGTGTCGATCAGTTCGCGGGTTACCGATTCGACTTCGTCCTCGTCCCCGGCGATCCGGTCCCAGACGCCGAGACCGGTCAGCGCCGAATACTTGCTGCCCAGGTAGGTCAGATCGACCGACGGGCGGGCCCGGCGGATCGCGGTCGCAATGGCTGCCAGCGCCGTCGTCCGACCACTTTGCGGCGGCCCCGACAGGACCATGGCCCCACGCAGTTCCAGTCCGAACGGGCCGAGGCTGTCGTCTCGCAGGCCGACCACGACATCATCGCCGACCAGCGGAACGAGATCGGAGACAAACACCTGGTCCGGCAGCGCCTTGATCGGTGGCGCCGGCACCACTCCTCTCCGCGTCATCGAGCGCGCCATCCGCTCCACTGCGTCCGATTGGTCGGCAGTCCGCACCGATCCACCGAGGACCGCGACCTGAAGCTCGAACCCGTCCAGGACGCCGCGTCCGGCGGGGCTGGACGACGACAGGATGTCCTGACCGACACCCAGCATCGAGTAGTCGGCCTCATCCGCGAGCCGCATCACGATTCGACGTTGGATTGATGAACCGAACGCCCCCGGGATGGACCCCGGCCGATCCGCTGAGACCACGACATGAATCCCGACTGCCCGCCCATCGGCCGCCAGACCCTGAACGACGGAGTAGACCGAATCACGCACGCTCGACTCGTACATGTCCCGGAACGCAGCGAATCCGTCGATCAGCAGGAAGAGACGTGGTTCCTCGATATTGCCCGAGGCGGCTCGGTAGGCCGTGATGGTGTCGGCCTGCGCCGCAGAGTACCGCTCCTTCCGATTCTCGAGCGCTGCCTTGAGTGTCCGCGCGAGTCGCTCAACCCGCTCGGAGTCGTCCCCGCTGATGATCGATCCAACGTGCGGCAGTGGCTCGATCATGCGCAGCCCGGCCGAGCCGAAGTCGATGCCATAGACCTGGCTGGGTCCCGACCGCGGAGTGATGCCCGCCGCGACGGCCAGTGTCCGCAGCAGCGACGACTTGCCCGATCCGCCGGCCCCGTAGACGGCGAGGTTCCCGTCCACATCAGGATGCAGGTAGGCAGTGCGCTGCGCCTGTCGATCCGGGTCGTCCAACACCCCCAGAGCGATCTCGTCGTCGGTGCGCTGGCGGAGGAACTGCAGATCGTAGACTGCCGCCAACTCGGACAGCCACGGCCGCCGTGGTTCAGGCAGCTGCGCCTGACGAGAAGCCTCGGAGATCGTGGCCACCAATCGCGTGATGTCCTTCGGCCCGACATCGGAATCGCCGGCCGTTCCCTCCGTCTCAGGCTCGTCCCATCTCCGTCCCGATCCGAAGGTCAGTTCGTGCAAGTCCAGTTGTGCCACGGGGGCAGCGGCTCCGGTCCAACCGCCGACGTAGCCGGTCTGGAATCCGATGATGTGACCTGGACCTGTCTTGGCCGCTCCGCGACCGGGGATATCGGGTGAAAAGCCCGCAGCATCAGCAGCTTCCAGCACGTCGGTCGAGTCCGCCTCGTCCGCCATGCGCAGGGCGATCCGAAGGTTGGTGTTTGCCCGGAGGTTGTCCTTGATCACACCGGCCGGGCGTTGGGTGGCCAGGATCAGGTGCAGTCCCAGCGATCGTCCGCGCTGTGCGACGTTGACGACACCGTCCACGAACTCGGGCACCTCCTGGACCAACGCGGCGAACTCGTCCACCACGATCACCAGGCTGGGTGGGGCCTCCGGATCGCCGGACCTCTGGAGTTCCAGCAGGTCCTTGGCCTTCTTCGCATTCAGGATGTGTTCGCGGTGCCGCAGTTCGGCGTCAAGTGAGGTCAGCGCCCTGCGAACCAGGTGCGGAGTCAGGTCGGTGACCAGGCCCACGCTGTGGGGCAGATGGATGCAGTCGGCGAACGCCGCCCCACCCTTGTAGTCGACGAACAGGAACGTCAGAACATCCGGGCTGTAACCGGCGGCCAGGCCGAGCACCCATGACTGGAGAAACTCGCTCTTGCCCGCGCCGGTGGTGCCGCCGACCAGGGCGTGCGGACCCTGCCCACGCAGGTCGAGAGTCAACGGTTCGGCGGCAGCCTGCCCGACAACCGCCCGTAGACCCACGTTCCGCCGCTTTCCCGGCCTGCCGGAAACGCGGTCGACGATCGACTCCGACTCGCGCCACCGCTCGATCACCGCAGCCGGATCCTGGGCCAGTTCACGCCCGATCAGGCTGAGGAAAGAAACGGACTTGGGCAGGTCCGAGTCGTCCTCGATTCGGACACCCGCGTCGCTGACCGGAGCGAGTGCCCTCGCGGCAGTCATCGCGGTCCCGGCATCCGCAATCTCGCAGACAAGTGGCGAGACCCCGGATCCGTCCGTCACAAAGCCTGCGGTGACGGCGCTCGATCTCGGGTCCATGGCCACGTAGGCCCGACATGCCGCGGGGAGCCGCTCCTGCGCTCCGGACACCCAAATGACATGGATCCCGGCGGTTGGGCCGTACTCGGCGAGGCCGACGAGTCGCGACCGCTCGACCGGAGCGGTGTCCTCCACCACCACGACCACGGCCGGGTACGGGGCCTCCGCCTCGGACTCCCGATCGACCCGTTGCGCGATCAATCCCTCCAGTTCGGCGACCAATCGCATGCCGGCGGCGGCATCGTCGGCCAGATGCGGACCGCGCAAGGGTGAGTAGGGCGATCTGTTGTGGGGCAACCACTTCAGCCACATCCAGTCCGGCGTGGTGTCGCTGGACACCAACGCCGTGATCACCACATCAGCCGGAGACTGCAACGCGACCAGTTGCAGGACCAGACCACGCGCCACCCCCACCGCCGACTCCCGGGGTCCGCAGACGCCCACCGAACCGGAGGTTCGAAGGTCCGCGACGACGGGTACTCCTTGGACAGTGGCTGCGTCCTGCCGAACGGCCAGTAACTGAATCCAGTGACGCGCCTCGGCCCGTCCCCGACTCGGCAACTCGACGACGTGCCTGCTCGGCAATGTGCCAACTCCCAGCCGAACGGTCAGGATCCGCTCATGTTCGCGGCGTCGGGTCCACAACAAGGGGGTCTGCCGGCGGACGGAATCGATCGCCTCCGCGGTGGATGGAGCCTCCTGCAGCCGCGCTACCCGCTCCCGGGCGAGGGCAGTCCCCAACTCCATCCGGAGTTGCCCGATGTCCTCGGCAAATGTCTGATCGGCCTCCCTGGCTTCCCGACGAATCTGAACGCGGTTGTCGATGTAGGTCCCGATCATCAGGAGCGGCGACAGCCCGATGAACAGGATCGACAGGAGGCTCTGGGTAAACAGGTACAGCACGACACCCAAGATCAGCGGCGCGACCATGGCAACGAACGGGAATCGTTGCCGGTGCGGCGGTTCCGGTGGCTTGGGTGCCTGAAACCTTTCGCCGACAAAGGGCGGATCGAGCCGCGGTGAGCGGTTGAAGTCCACATCGGCGGTCTGTGCCAGCGTGGCTGCCGCGGTGCGGTGCACGGTGATCCCGATGGCGGTTTCGCCGAGGACCACCCTGTCGTGCGGCCGTAGCACGGCCCGGGGAACCAACGAACCACCGATGAGAAGCCCGTTGGCCGAACCGGTATCGACGATCTCTGCGGCGTCGTTGATGGTGATCCTGGCGTGCCGCTTGGACACGAGCGGGTCGGTCAAGCGCACGTCGCAGTCGGCGCCCCGACCTAGAATGCTGGTGCCCTCGCGCAGCGGAAACTCTCTGCCGGCGTCCGGTCCCGCGAGCACCATGAGCGTCGCAGGGGCCGAACCACGTTCCGCTCCGGGCGGTTTCCATCGTTCGCTGACCGCGGTGAGCGAGACCAGCGACCCGGAGCGCAGCCCGCAGATCGACACGTGCAGGTCGGGCGAAAGAACTGTGCTGGGACCGGATGGTGTGCCTGCTGTATGGACGCGCAAGCTCATCCGGGACTGCTCATCGGTACGGTCGGGGCCGCGCCGGAAGACGCGGTCCGGATCGCAGCGATCCATCGCTGCCGCCAGATCGCCGACCGTCGCGGTCGCGTCCGCGGTTGCCACCAGATCGATGACATCCTGGCCGGAACGAGCAAGGGAGAACTTGAGTCTCACGTCATCGTCTCCGTCGCCGCAACGAGCCGGGGGACAGGGAGGCACGCCACCTTCGCAAGCGGCTCTGGCGCGAGTTCAGCCCGAGCAGGGCTGCGTCGACGTCCGACCAGAATCGCGCCGCTTCGACCTCCTCGACGTCCTCGGGTCCGAAGACACCGGCGTCGGCCCTCCGCGCCAACAGGACGGTCGAGGCGCCGAATGTGCGATCCAACTCTCTCGCGGCCTCTGACCGCGTCCTTGCCACCGGAGAGCGATAGCCCAGGTCGATCGCCCGGTCGACGATCTGATCCCACCCGCCGCTGATCCGGTCGACGGGTGCCGGAGCGTGTCGCCGACGCCTGCGGCGCCGCGACTTCAGCCAGAGAATGGTTGCGATCGGGAGGCCGAGCAGCAGAATCGGTACACCGACCCAAAGCCCCACCGTAGCAAGCGTTGCGAGCAGGGAATCGGTGTCTTCATGCTTCTGGTCGTCGTCCCGATCTTCTGTGTCGCCCTGGTCGACATCGGCAGTGTTCGCCTCCTGCGGCGGTTCGGCCGGCGGTGGCGGCTGACGCACCTGCGCTCGTTGGGCGACCTCGGGTTCGGGTTCGGGCTCCTGGGTGATGGACTGGTCGTCCGGGGTGGGATCGAACGTAACCCAGCCGACTCCTTCGAACGGCACTTCTACCCACGCAGTCGCATCCGCGCCGTGAACGACGGCGACCCCGTCGGGGCCCACCTGTCCGGGCGCGAAGCCCATCACCACGCGTGCCGGTATGCCCAGCGAACGCAGCATCAACGCCATGGCCGGTGCGAACTGTTCTTGGTCGCCGACCATCTGGGTGTCACCCAGCAATCTGGTGAGCCGGTCGGCCCCGTGCCCCGAGGGAGACGGTTGTTCGCCGTCGCTCCCGTGGCTGAGAAAGCCCTGGTCGGCAAGCCCACGTCGGATCGCCTCGATTCGCTCGTAGGGTGTGCTCGCGTCCTCGATCAGCCGCCCTGCCATGGACGAAACGGCTTCCGGAACAGCATCGGGTGCAGGCAATGTCACCCGCTCGATCGGGGTGCCGGCCAGATCCAGGTCGGCGGCGGAGGGCACAACGACGACGTCGGCCCGGTATTCGTCGCCGGCGCTCAGCCCGCTGAGCACCAACCCCGCAGCGTTGCCGGCGGAGTACCGGAACGCTTCGTGCAACGCCGTACCGTTGGCCGACCGGAAGGTCAGCGCCGACAGCGGTCCAGCGCTGGGTAAGAACACTCCTCGGTAGTCGCCGATGGTCACGTCGATGGTGGCCTGTCGTCCCAGGCCAGAACCGTCGATCACGT
Source organism: uncultured Actinomycetes bacterium (assembly GCA_964476495.1). Classification (GTDB taxonomy): domain Bacteria; phylum Actinomycetota; class Actinomycetes; order Mycobacteriales; family Nakamurellaceae; genus Nakamurella. The sequence continues at coordinate 66,709 of CAYZBB010000005.1, forward strand.
CACCCACTGGAACGAATGCGCCGCTGGCGGTCGACGTCCCGTAGGTCACTCCGTTGTAGTCGTCCAGGGCCGCCAGCCGAATCCGAACACCCTGCGGCAGACCGGCAACGGTGAACAGCACTGCGTCATGTTGCTGCTTGAAGTACTTTCGGAAGCCGACCAGCGGGCTGGGGAACTCCTGCGGATCGATCGGTGGTTCAACGGTCGTCCGCAGCGCGTATCGCTCTCCGACATCGATCTGCGGGCCCAGCAACATAGCGGCCGCGACCGCGGCAGCCAGCACCACAGCGGCGGAGATCGGCCGTCGGACGTCCAGACCGGCAGTTTTTCCCTGTCCGCGCAACCGCCATGAGGCCCAGCACAGGCCACCCAGCGCGACTGCACCTCCGGAGAGCAAAGGCAGCCATGGGGTGGTGGAACCGAACAATGCGGCTACCAGCATCATCGCCAGCGGGGCGGTCAGCGCCCACAGAGGTCGACGGGTACGGCCCGCGATCGAGACGCCGGCCGCGGACGTGACGATCGCCGCGAGGTACACCGGGATCATCAACGCGCCGGTCGAACCCACCGGGACCGCGACGGTGAGCAGTTGGCGCCACGAGGTCACGACCCCTAGGGCGAGGAGGCGCACCGACTCGACGCTCGGCAGCACGCCGGCGACGGTGGTGGACGGGACCGCGAGCGCGGCGCCGAACAGCAGGTAGGCGACCACCACCGTCAATGTGGTCACCGGCCACCGCCACCGGAGCCGATCGGCGACCGCCGCCACCGCAGCACCGACCAGAGCCCCGCCGGCGCAGGCGATCAGCCACCGGTGGTCTCCATAGGCCGCACCGAATGCGAGCGAGGCTGCGACCACCAGGCCGGCGACGACCAGCGCATCGACGACCGTCACCCGGACTGGGAGCATGCCGCGATCGGTGTCCCTACTCCTGCTCATCCGCGCGCCTTCCGCAGGACACGCGGCAGCACATCGAGTGATCCGATGGTCACCACGGTGATCTCGGAGATGCGGCGCAACGAGGTGGCAGCGCCCAGCACGGAACGGACCACGATGATCCGAACCCCCACGGGAAGCGCAGCCCCGGCTTCGCGGATCTCCCTAGGAGTAGGTGCTGCCCCGCACAGCAGGACTGCAATCGAGGCGTCCGACGACTCCTTGGCGATCCGCTTGGTCGCGGCCAGAACCCCGTCGGCGTCCGGATCGAGCTCGATACCGCAGAGCCCATCCAGGGTTCGGTTCGCGGTGGTGGTGATCAACGGTCCGCCGGCGGCGAACACGCTCAGCTGACGCTCCTCGCGGAACGACTGCACGGCCAGCGAGGCGCACACCTCGACGGCCAGCTCGAACTCATTCGCCTCCGAGTATTCGTCGGCCCGGGTCGACAACCCGACCGCGACGGTTGATCGACGGGTCTCCTCGAACTGACGGACCATCAGGTCGTCGGTGCGAGCCGACGTACGCCAGTGGATGTAGCGGCGGTCGTCACCGGGGACGTAGGCGCGCAATGCATGGAACGACACGTCGTCACGTGACAGGTCATTGGTGGCCTGGCCTTCGAGATCCTTGAAGAATCCGGCGACGGCGCCGCTCAGTGGAACCGTTCGAGGATGCACGTACAGGACATCGGGTTCGGTCCATCGCACCACCCGACGAACCAGTCCGAATGCGTCTCCACGAACGGAACGGGCCGGGCCGATGTCGACGACTGCGCGGCGCTCGGTCGGCACCACGAACGTTTCTTCGTGGGTCTGCGACGACTTCAGCGTCGGGATGCTCAGCCGGCCGACACCTTGGCCGACCGGCAACTCCATCCGGGACGGCAGCATTCGGCGAGTCGCTGCGTTGGTCACGCTCACCCGACCGGTGGCTTGCTCACCCATCACGACGCGGTGCGTGCGAAGGTCCAGTTCCACCGAGTACCTTGATCGCCCCACCGTGAACACCAGGGCGACCAGGAACGCCGCGATCAGGCTGGTCGCACCGATCGCGAACTCCTGCCACCCGCCCCACATGGCCACAAGGAACATCGTGACCGCGGCCGCGATGGCGATCCAGCCGAGCGTGGTGATGGGTCGAAGCAGCACAAGAGCTCGTTGCCACATGCCACGCAGGGCATTCCGACCCGATCCGCGCGGATCCGCAACCCGTGGAACGACGGATGATTCATGCCATTTCGACCGGCTTTCGCTCGGCGACGCCGACTCTCGGAGGGTGAAGCGCTCCGTGTCGCTGGTCAGAGTTGACGTCATGGCCGACCCCGACGAGCGACCCCGGACCGGATGAAGAGCATCGATACACGGCGATCTGGGTGGAGTCGATCAGAATCGGACACGGTTGGATTCCCTTCCTTCGATGTCGACCCACACCGCAGCTCCCGGATAGCCGAAGGACCGCGCCGTGTCGTGGATGGCGCCCGAACCATCGGCGACGACGGTCGTCGAGGCATAGTGGGTGGTCCCCGGATTCGCCCCGCCAGCGGCGCAGGTCGGGTTCGTTCCGCCTCCTGGTGCGGCGCAGTCGGTGGAGTACCACAGGGTGAAGGAAACGCCTGGCGCCCACCCGGTTCCGTCCACCACGATCTGCCGGCACTCAGGAGCACTGCACGCGGAAGTTGCCTGTTGACCGCCGACTCCGACCGTCAGGCTGCGATTCGGATCGGGCTCCAGTGAGAAACCTCGCGCGCCGGTCGCCCTCTGACCCGCCGAATCCCTCACTTCTATGGCGAATCCGTGCTGAACGTAGTAGCCGCACGGGGCGGTCACGCCGCCGTAAGTGGTGGACGCCGCAGTAGGCACAAAGTCGTCCAGATAGAACTTGACATCGACGATCTGGGTGCCATGGGTGATCGTGCTGAGGTCCCACGTGATGTAGCCGCAGCCATTCCGGTCCTCGACGTTGATCTCAATATTGTCCAGCGGCAGGTAGGGGGTCGCGGGGTTGCTGGTCGATGTGGGACCACACAACACCGACTCGTCGTACCCGGCCGTCCGCGGGTAGCATTGCCGGCCCACAACGGTGTATTCCCTGGTTTGCAGGTTGTCCAGGGTGAATGATTGCCCGGACGTCGGGGCCGACCAGCTGGCCCCGTTGTCGAGCGAGTACTCGTAGAGGGCGCTGAGGCCATTCTGGCTGAGTGCACCGCTGAATGCGACGTCCATGTTCGCCAACGGTTGGGACGCCTTGGCGACGACAGTGCCGACACCGTCGGGGCGAGTGAATGCGGTGACCGAAACGGGTGGCGACGCACCGCCGATTCCTTTCGGATTCGACGCGGTCACGGATATCGAATGCGGTCCGTCCGAGGGATTGGGGATGGTGTAGCTGGTACCGCGCACGTCGGGAACCGAGCTTCCGTCCGTGGTCACGGTGTATGTGACGTCGTCCTCGCCCCGTCCGTCGGCGGCTTGCCAGCTGACCAGGATCGACCGGGTCGACGGATCCGGGTACTGGAACACCGCCTGCACGCCGGTCGGCGCACCCGGTACATCCGACGGCTTTTCGGCGGCGCTGCGCGCCGACCAATTGCTGGGTCCCTGCCGGTTGTGCACTCGAACTGCGAACGCGTACGTGGTGGCGACCTGCAGCCCGGTCAGATCCTTGGTAGAGGCCAGACCGACGGTCTCGGTGCCCGCTTCCACTCCGTTCTCGAAGCGCTGGAGTTCGACCTCATCGACAGATGAGAAGGCGCCCGTGGGAATCGACCAGCTGACCCGCAGTTGACCGGGCCCGACATAGGAAACCGTCGGCGCACCCGGATCTGTCGGAACCGCGTCGGCGGTGATTCCGGTGGACGGGTTCGACGGGTCGGATGTACCGACCTCGCTGACCGCGACCACGGTGAACCGGTACGTTCGGCCGGTCACGAGCCCATCGATGCGGCAGGTCGTCGATGCGCATTCCTGGTCGATCCCGTCGGCGCGGACCCGATAGGTGACCTGCTGTGCGCCCCGTGGGTCGGACGCAGCCCATTCGAGCGAAACCGAGCTGTTCGACAGCGTTCCCGCGACCTCCACCGGAGTACCGGGTTGGGACGGACGGTCCTTGACCGTCACAACGATGCGGCCCGAAGCCTGGCGCTCGGCCTCCCCTGTCGAATCGGCCACGGTGAAGAGCACGACCGTCTGGCCCACCTGGCCGGCCGCCGGTGTCACCGACACATTCGACCCGGAGACCTGCACGGCCGCTGCCCCCCGTTCGACGACGAGGTCGGGAAGTACGGTCAGGCCGCCGCCGACCGGATCGACGCTCCCCGCCAGGACGTCGACAGTGGTGGTGACACCGGCCTGCCCGTCGACAGTGAAGCTGCCCACGACCGGCAATGGCTTGGTCGAGCCCGTCACGGTGACGGTCATCGTTGCCGCCGCGGATTCGCCGGCGTTGTTGTGCACTTGCAGTTCGACGGTTCCGGCGCTGCCCTTGGGGGCTGACACGCCTGCAGAGACCGTCAATGTCGACCCATCGATCGAAGCGGTCAGGCCAGGTGCGGTGGTGGTCGCGCCGAACGTCAGGGACGCGACGTCGGGGAATCCGGGAGGGTTGAGGTACGGCACCAGACTCACCGACCGCGTGGAGCCGGCCTCGATGTCCATGGTCCCTGAGGCCAGGGTCGGCATCTGCACGACGGGTGTGATGACCACCGGAATGCCGATCTCGATCGGGTCGTTGGCACCGTCGGTGGCGGTGACCGACAGCACGTCGCGGCCGCCGCTGCCGACGTTGGCGGTGTACCGCAGCGTGTCTGGGTCGACCCGGGTGCCGACGCCTTGGGTCGCGGTGAGGCGCGCGTCGTCGGGAATGATGACAAACCGCCCCGGGGCCGAGGTGACGTAGTCGGCGATCCGGCCGTCCACCGATTGGCCGGCGGTGACCCGCAGAGGGGTCACCGTCCCCTTGACCTGCAACTCGGCTCGCACGATGGTGTCGGCGGGCGGCACGACGATGAACGCCTGACCGGTGAGGCCGTCGGCGTCCCGTACCCAGTAGGAGAGAACCTGACGGACCGGCAGGACCGGCACCGACAGCGTCCGGTCTCCGGTCACCGTGGCAGGCGACGACGCCGGCACACCGATGACGAGTTCGGCGTCCGGCCCGCTGGCGTTGTGTACCCGGGACGAGACGTCGACGGTTGCGGTCGTCCCATCTGTGGACAGCATGGTCGGACTGACGAAGACATCCTGCGCCGTCGGTGGTTTGACAGGTGCTGCGTCGGTGACCAGCACCGTGATCACGCCGGATGCGGTGAGACCACGTTCGTCGACGACGTGATAGGTGACGACTCCGGTGGTGGGATCGGACGGCGCATAGATGATCAGGTCGGGGCCGTCGACAGTCACGGTCCAGTCAGCCGGAGACGTGTATGCGGTGGTGTCGTAGGTGACTCCCCGGCCCTGCACCGATGACAGCGCTGCCACCGCGATCGCCTTGCCCGGCCGTACCGTCGCAAGCAGGTCGGGTGCCGTCGGGGGCTCGATCGTGTTCGGCGACTCGACAACGATCACGGTCACCGTGCCGCTCGTGGTCATGCCGCCTGGGTCGGTCACCGTGTAGCCGAGCCGATCGGCACCGGGAGCGTCCAACGCGTCGTAACCGATCGTGGCGATCCCGGCGGGCCGGGCAGTGCCCAGGCTTGGCGGCCCGCTGATGGCATCCAGTGTGACCCAATCCCCGTCGGGGTCGATTCCGTCGAGGGGAAGCGCGATGTCCACATGACCGCCGGCGAACACCCTCGCGGTCACCAATTCCGGCGCGGTCGGCGCGACATTGTCTGCGTCGGCGGGCCTCACGGTGACGACCACCGTTGATGCGGGCGAGCTGCGGCCTGCTGTGCTGACCACGGTGTAGGTGAAGGTGATCGTACTGGTGGGTGGGGTGGACGGGGCGAGATAGCGGATATTCGAGCCGCTCACGAACAGCGCGCCGGGGATGGCAGCAACCTCACGTTCGTCCAGGACGACAGCCAACGCACCACCGCTCGGGTCCGAGGCGTAACGGGAGATCGGAATCGTCACCGCGTCCCCCGCCCGAACAGTCACCGCCACCGGCGAGGATGTCGGGGTCGGCGGTGTGTCCAACACCGGAACCGGGACGACCCGCACCTGCCCGTCGGCCGACCCGACGCCGTTGGACACCGTGTACTGGAACACTTCCGGTACACGCAGGGATCCTCGGGCCGCGATCTCGATCGTTCGCATGTCGCGTTCGGTCAGACTCAGTCCGCCGGCTCCACCGCGAACGATGCGGGCCAACGCAAGACCGCGGCCATTCGGATCGGCGTCGTTGGCCATCGGGTCGATGGTGATGGTCTCACCGGCCGGCAGGTAGACGACGTCCAGCATCGGCACCGGCGGAGCAGGCGCGGCGGGAGCGTCGGTGACGACCAGACGGAGCACACTGCTGCCCACCCCGTCACCGGCCGAGACCTGGTAGGTGAAGTAGTAGCTGCCCGGCGCGTCCGCCTGCAGCACGACCGAGCCATCGGACGCCTGGCGTGCCGTGGCGGGACCGGCCTGCTGAATCCCGTCCCTCGGCGTGACGCCGTCGAGCCGCAGCGGACGACGAGAGCCGGACTGGGCCCAGCGCAAGGGGTTGATGGTGACCGGCTCGCCGATGCGCGCCGTGGCGAGGATCGGCAAGGCGACAGGAGCCGTCGATCCCTCTGCGCGCACGTCGACCGTCAGCCGCCCCGCCACCTGGCTGCTGCCGTCGGAGACGGTGATGTCGACGACGCGCTTGCCGACCGCTGTCCCGCTGTCCCGGAACGTGATCAGACCGTCCGGCTGGAACGTCACCGTGTCATCGGTCGCGACCGTCGCGGAAACCAGCGACAGATCGTCCCCGACCGGGGAGAGGTAGTCCTGCAACACGTTGTACTGTGCGGACCCTCCCGGCTCGACGACGGCAACCGAGTCACGAACCCGAATGGGTGGTTTCGAGACCTCCGAACCGGCAATGGTCAGCGCGACGGTGGACGGGGCACTGTGCCCCAGCCCGTCATCGACCGTGTAGGTGATCGGCGGAACCGCGCCGGTCGCCGTGGCGTTCACGCTGACCTGCAACGCCTGTCCCTGGTCGACCACCCTCACTGTGCCCAGCTCCGCTGGAAGCGCAGTCACGTCCGCGATGGTGACCATCGAACAGTCGGCCATGACGTCGTTGTCCAGCACACGCAGTACGGTGTCGCGCCCCGGACGCACTCCGAAACTGTCGGCCTGCGGTTGTGGCGGCGCAGGCTCCTGCGGCGAGGCCACACAATTGGTCTGAGTGCTGGTCAGTTGCTCCGAGTCGCCGGTGTCACCCGAGTCCGACGCATTGCTGGGCTCCTCCTGGGGTCTGAGGTCATCCCAGTTGTCGACCAGCCTCATCTCGGCATCAACCAGCCAGACCGCGCCCGACCGCTGGTCGTTCAACACGATGACGTGCCCGTTCACCCGGAACACCAACTTCGACGCCGCGGTCGCCGCGGGGATGTCGATCACCTGGGCCGGTTCGGCGCCGCACGCCACCACATAGGTGGGGTGGTCGCTGCTCCATGCGCCGTGTGCGCAACCGTCGAGTGCGACCGGGTCCGTCGGCGTCCCCGCGAGCCCATCGACCAAGCTCTCCGGTTCACCGCCGGCGACAGGGACCCTGAGCAGACCCGACTCGGTGGCCACGAGCACCGCGTCGGCCACTGGGCCTGGGCGCTGGAGAATCGCCGATCCTTGTCCTGGAAGGGCGACGCGGTGGTCGGGGAAGATCAGTTCGCGCGACGCGGCGTCCAACACGACGGGGGTGTTTCCCACCGTTGTCACGCCGCTCCGCACGGTTCCGGGACCGCCGGCAGAGGCTGTCAATGCAGCACCGGGAAGGGTGGCGGGCGCGGGCGGCGCGGGGACACCGTCATCGCCGATCGACCAGCCGCTGGGGCGGCCGTCGATCTCGAACCTGACCGACCACAACAGTCCCGACCCTGGTGCGACCGCGAACACGACACCGTCGCCGGAGACCGTCACAGCGACTCCCGGCGCGGTAGTCAGTAGCGGCGGAATGGCTTGCGTGTCCAGCCCCACCATGGAAGCCAGTGGCCCGGCCCATATCTCGCCGGTGGCGGGGTCCGCGATGGCCAGGACGCCGCCGCCCAGTGCGGTGAGCGCGTCGTCCGGGATCGCGATCCGACCGGTCAAGGTCACTGACGCCTGATCCACCGGGCGGATCTCGTGCTTGAAGGAATCGGTGATCAGGACGGCATTCCCGTCCTGCAGGACATCGAACGGCTTGTTGGCCTTCACTGCCGAGTTCAGCTCATCGATCTGCCTGTTCAACCTGCCGACCGCGCCCAGAACGTCGTTCGTCACCCACACCGATGAGTCGGCCACCTTGGCATTTGTCGCGGCATAGCCTTCGGTGTTCAGCACCACGATGACCAAGGAAACGAGCAGCCCCACCGCAACCACCGCTGCGACAACGCGCTGCCGCCCCGCCGACCACCAGTGCGGTGATCGCGGTGCCCGCGGTCGACTCCGCCGACGATCTGAGCTCGGCATTTGCATCACCTCCTCGATGCGGGTGGGTGGGTCGCACAAGGGCGAGTGGCTTGGTTTCGGCATGCCCGCCGCCGAAGTTCGGCTCGGGCGAGCGGATGTCCCAGTCAGCCCCGACGCTCAGGCGGGGCAAGGTCATCGAGGATCCCGCCCAGCACGGCGGAAACAGTCGTTCCGGCGAACTCCGCCTCCGGCTCGAGGATCATCCGGTGCGCCAGGACGGGTTCAGCGAGCCCCTTGATGTCGTCCGGGATGACGAAGTGACGGCCATGCGCAGCGGCCCATGTCTTGGACGCGCGGAGCAGCGCCAGGCAGCCACGAACGGACACACCGAGAGTGGTGAGATGGGAGGTCCGGGTCTCCTCGGCAATGCGCGCGACGTAATCCAGCACCGCGGGGTCGACGTGAACGGTCGACGCCATTTCGGTCATGTCGACGACAGCGGTTTGCGTCACCAACGGGGTGATCTCGAGGTGGTTGCGCCTGGTGTGCACAGCTCCGAGAATCTGCAGGGTAGATGCGTGGTCCGGATAGCCCAGCGACGCCTTCATCAGGAACCGGTCCAGCTGGGCCTCCGGGAGCCGGTAGGTTCCGGCGTGTTCGACCGGGTTCTGTGTGGCGATCACCATGAACGGATCCCCCACGGAATGCGAGACGCCGTTCACCGTGACTTTTGACTCCTCCATCACTTCCAGCAACGCCGACTGTGTCTTGGGTGAGGCGCGGTTGATCTCGTCCGCCAATACGATCGAGGCGAAGACCGGGCCCTTGTGGAAGTCGAAGTGCTTGGCATTCTGATCGTATATCTCGACACCGGTCACATCGCTGGGCAGCAGATCCGGAGTGAACTGGATGCGTGAACTGGTTCCCTGCACCGTCGCGGCCAGGGCTCGTGCCAGGGAGGTCTTCCCGGTCCCCGGGTAGTCCTCGAGGAGCATGTGACCCTCGGACAGCAAGCAGGTGAAGGCCAGCGCGATCGGCTTCGGTTTGCCGAGCACCACCTGGCCCACGTTTGCCACCAGCTTCGAGAAGGTATCGGCAAACCATGTTGCGTGTTCAGGTGTCATCTGCATCTTGATCGCCTCGATCCAATCCCTGCTGGTTCAGATACCTTCGGAAATCGCGCCGTCATGGAGGATCCAAGTCGAGCAGGGCCAGGTCGGCCGGCGTCACCATGCGGGAGGAAACCGCATGCTCCACAAGACGCGCGCGCCGGTTGACCGCGAGATTGCCAGGGCCTCCACGTAGTCCGCGGACACCATGGCGATCGAGCTTGTCGCAGACATTGTCCAGCTTGCGATTGAACCGGGTCAGTTCCCAGCCGAGCCGCTCGGCCGCCGCGCGCGACGACGGAATCGCGCTGACGCTGGTGCCATCCCGGCGCAACAGCGGTTCGGCCAGCGCAACGACCAATTGCTTCTGCGAAATGGTCAGAGTGACCGGGCCGATGGTTGTGTCGCCCACTTGGCCGCCGGTGGGACGGCTGGGAGCGAAGGTCGCGCTCTCGCACATGACCGTGATCTCATAGGTGGTCGGTCCGGCAGTGAACAGCACGGTGGTCGCACCGAACACGAGTGGGAGACTCGCTCCAGGCGCCAGCCATGCCTGAAATGAGCCGCCGGTGTCCGACACGGTGGCTGACATCTGGCTCCCGAGGTTGACCAGCCACCACAGGTCATGCTGCCAAATCAGGGACAGGAACCGACGGTGCAGGTAGGGATTGTCGTCAACCTGGAGATCGCCTTCACGTCCGATGGTGAACTCCGCATCGGGATCTGCCGTGTACCACTCACCGCAGAATTCGATCTGCGCCTTGCCCTTCGCCATCACGGCGCCCCAGTACAGGCCTCGGCCGCGCTGGCCGAGAATCTGCCGTCGTCCCTGACAGTCACCACTTCGATGCACGCATCCTGGGCGCCGACAACGGTCACCGCGGTCGTCTCCACCCGGGTGAACGGTTGGTTCGGTCCCAGATCCGCTCGGCGCCAGTCGAACGTGTCACCCGGTTGCGGGTCCGGGTCGGTCCAGGTGAACACGGCGCCGCCGGCGGATGGAGTGCCACGGAGATTGGCAGGGGGCGGAATCACACCATCGACAACGGCGATCATCGCCGAGGAGGCGCCTGTCTGCTGCGACGGCGGTGCCGGTGGTGGCTCGACGCCTCGAGTGAACAGAATCCAGGCCAGGCCGCCGGCCAGACCGACGATGCACACCGAGGCTCCCACGATTGTCGGCCAGCGCCGCGGGTAGTGCTGAACAACCTCACCGGCCGAGATGGTCGATCGGGCCGCGACCACCGTGTCGGGGGCTGGTGGAGCGCTGGGATGGTCAGCGTCCAGGTACGACCGATCCGGCGCGACGGAGCCGCGGATCGCCGTGTGGTCATCCGTGAGCGCCACGGATCCACCCGTTCCTTGATCGCTTGTCACGTTCGGCACCCAGGACGCCGGGCCGGAGGTCGCTCTTGGCTCGCGTACACGAGTCACGTTGGGCAACTGCGGGTTGCCTTGGTCTCCGGTTGCTTCCGCGTTTTCCGCCTGCTGTGCACGAATGACGATGGGCCGCACGCGCGTTCGCTCCGCCTGCTCGGGCGGCAATTCCGCCCACGCGGCCCTCGGATCCTCGTCGAGCAGCTCCACACCGGTGAAGGTCCCGCCGACGTGCTTCTCCACCCGTTGCAGAGCACCGGCCAGGTCGAGGGCGCTGCTGAATCTGGCTCGAGGCTCCTTCGCGAGCCCCTTTCGCAGGAGCCTCTCCAGTTCTGCCGGGGTGTCGGGCCGGCCGGTCGGCGGCACCGGCAGTCGGGATATCCTGCTGATCATGTCGGCTTGGAGATTCGCCTGACCACGCACTTCGAACGGAGACCTGTTGGCCAACAGCGTGTAGAGGGTTGCGGCAAGCGAATAGACGTCCGAGCGGGCATCTCCCGTCGGGTCGGCGGCGAGCAGTTCCGGCGGACTCCACGGGATGCTGACACCGACCGCGTCCGGGTCGTGGATCGCGCCACCGGTCACCGAAATCCCGAAATCCGAGAGAGCCGGGCGGTTGTTCCGCTTGACCAGAACGTTGGCGGGCTTGATGTCCCTGTGCATGATGCCCTGTCGGTGTGCCGACTCCACCGCACCCGCCAACTGCACCCCGATCGAGAGCACCTCGGGGACAGAAAACCTGCTCGTCCTGTAACGCTTTCCGAGGTCGTCCTTAGGGCAGAACTGCATGATCAGGTACGGTCGGCCGTCGCCTGCGATACCCGCGTCGTAGACCGGAACGATGTTCTGGTGTTCGGCCAGCCGGGCCATCAACCTCGCCTCGGTGCGAAATCGCTCCCGCACATCTTGCGCGGAGGTCGATGCCAACAGCACCTTGATCGCTACGTTCCGCTCAAGCCCCACCTGGTGGTACAGAAACACGTCGGCAAACCCGCCCTGAGCGATCAGGTCGATCAGGCGATAGCCCGGGATGTCGGGTGCCGGGGATGGCGAACGGATCATGATGCCTCGCGAACCGCCAGGGTGATGCCCTCGCTGATCTCCAGGAAGTCGCCCACCGCAAGCGGTTGCGGACGGCCCGGCTCCAGAGAACGTCGTTCTCCATCGGCCCGGATGACAACCGTCCCGTTCATCGAATGCAGATCGACGGCGACCAGACCTTCCGTGGACATGGATATCTCGACATGCGAGCGAGAGATGTCCTGGTCCGGGCTGTCGATCGCGATCAGGCGCGGGATCGCCCTGCCATCCACCCGGTCGACTTGCGGCCGGCGCCCGATCACCGCACCGGCATCCAAAGGCACCTCCTGCCCCGAGGGCAGCACCAGGACCGCGGACATCTGCTGCTGGCCCGACCTTGCCGGCGCGGGCTCGCCATCTGGTCGTGCCCGCACGTCGGCCAGTTCAGCGGCCATGATCGTCATGCCGTCGTGATCACCCAGCACCGGTGCTTGCGGCCCGTTCCCCGGCGCGTGCGGTGCGAGGTCCGGACCCTCACCCAGGTCAGTCCCGGAATTCGCTACTGGGTCATCGGCCAGGTCGCGCACCGCGGCTGCCTCGACGCTTCGGTAGATCGTCGAACCGAAAAGGTGGTCGAAGTCCTCGGTGAAGTCCGTCCGGGTGTCGGCCAGCCTCGGCCCGCCGCCAGCAGCCAAAGGGCCCTGGTCGGCGCTCGACGGAATCGGTGCCTTCGTTGGTAGCGCCGACGGCTCCGGTTCTCTGCCCACGACCGCCGATGAAACGTTGAGGGACGCTGCGACGACCTTGTCTTCCGAGTCTGCCGACATTCGGCGTTCGTCGTCGACTTCGCTTGTCGTCGGCCGGAGCCCATCGAGCACCCATTGGAATCCACCCGCAAGTGATATTCCTTCGATAAGCGGGAACGCGCCGTCGTCGTCATGGCTCCCGACCGAGATCGATTCGATGTCCTCGTTCAGCGTCTCCACCCAGGTAGCGACGGATTCTCCGGTGATCTGCGACTTCTCGCCCCGTCCGGTCATACCTACCCGGGTGACGCCGCGGACGACAACCCTGGCGCCTTTGGTGGTGCACTCAACGACGACCAAGTCCGGCATCGAGGCAATGCCGCCCACGAGGGCGATTTCCAACACGGTGTTGACCGTGCCGTCCACCGCGAGCGGCGACCATATTCGCTCCGCGAGCGTTCGTCTGCTGGTGTAGGCGATGCAGTTCCGGCCGGCGACGAGGTACGACATGCCGGGCGTGTACCTCAGCCCCCTAGCCATTCCCAGTCTCCGCCCGGTCGTCGGAGTTGAACAGACGAGACCGCGGCTGTGTCGGTTCCTGACACAACTGCGGCCTCTGGCCGAGGTCCGCAGACTCCGCGGCGTTCCCGACCTCAAGAACATCGACGACGACCGCGGTGATGTTGTCGGCGCCGCCGGCGGCCAACGCCCTGGAGACCAGTTCGTCGGCGGTCAACTGTGGTTCATGGATGCTCAGCACAATCATGGCGACCTGGTCGGCGTCGAGATCGGCGGTCAACCCGTCGGAACAGATCAGCAGCCGATCCCCCTCATCCACCGGGAACAGCCAATAGTCCGGCCGCAGTCTTTCCGCGATACCAACCGCACGGGTGATGACATGCCGATCGGGATGGGATCGGGTCGCCTCCGGGGCAACACGTCCGCTCTCCACCAGTTCCTGCACGACGGAATGGTCGACACTCAGTTGGCTCAGCGAACCATCAGACTTGCGATATACCCTCGAATCTCCGATGTTGAAAACGAGCCAGTACGGTGTCGAATTCTGCTCGACGACCGCGGCGCCGGCGACCGTTGTTCCGCCACCGCCGCCGGCCTTGATCTTGATATCCGCGCGTTGGAAGGAATCCACTATCCATTCGGGGGTCACCCAGGAATCTCGACCATGGAAGGTGAACTCGTCGACAACGATGGCGCTCGCCCGATCACCCGCGCGATGGCCACCCATGCCGTCCGCGACAAGAAAGATCGGCGGCGAGGCCAGCAGAGAATCCTCATTCACAGCGCGGATGTGGCCACGGTCGGTCGCGGCTCCCCACGCCATTCGTAGGTTGATCATCTGCCCCGTCCGATCGATACCTCCGCAAGGCGGAACACAACGTGTGGCACCGAAACTCCCCCACATGAAGGCACCCCTGGCCGAATTCAGCGCAGACTAGCATGCAACGCTACGTTTAAGTAGCACATCCGCGAACGAGTAGGTCATACACCCATACGGAGGACGCTAGATACGAGCCTGTCGACATGTCGATGGGGAGAAGTACCCATTCAGGCGTGGTGGACGCCACCTAAGCTTGAACGAGCACCCTGGCAACCTTCACGTGCACGTGAGCGAGTCGGCGGCGGATGCGCGGAACCCACCGCCTGGCCTCGTGGTGCGTCACCGGTGATCGAACGATCCCCGGTCAGGTGCGCGACGGTGGTCGTGTCGATCTCAGCCAGGGACGGGGCAAGGGCGGTTCTCCCGCGCAGCCTCAGGCGGGGGCCGGCGACGAACGGGACCTGAGCCCGACGCGACTCAGCCGGACTTGCGCCGGAACTGCCGCGTGGACTTGTGGCTGGCCGTGGATCCTTCCACTCCGCCGTGGCCGTCCAGGTGGGCGCTGCGCGCTTGGCCCTCGGCCTTCTTCTTCGCCAGGGCGGCAGCGAACCTCTCCTTGGTCGATTGACTGGCCGGCTCCTGTTCGGCGGACTCCGACGAGTCTGGCGCTGCCTGCTCGGTCATGGTGGCCTCCCGGGCTTGGTTCGATCGATCGTCGAGTCTGTCATCGGTGCCCCGTGCTGCTGGGCCCGCCCATCATGTCCCGGCCGGAGGGCCCGGCGCCACCGCAATCGATCGGCCGCCGACCCGCGGTCCGTGGCGTCAGGCTGGATCGCGGACGACCGACTTGTTGATCTCTATCCGGGTGCAGGAAGGACCTCAGCAGGGCATCGTGAGGGCACGGTCGAACGAGCCCATCGTTGGGTATCCCTTTGCGTTCCTTATTGCACCATCGTCGGGAGAACGGTGAACGACCTTCCAGGCGAGGGTTCGTACTGGGCAATGGCATCTGCCACGATCACACTTGATCCTCCGTCAGGCTGGATCGCGGTGACGCCTCCCCGATCGTTGAAGCAATAGACGGTGCCGGCGTTCGGAGTGTGCTCCTGGGCAATGACGGAGCCACGAATAGAGTCTCCGCCGACATTCGTGGTGATCGTGCTTCCGTCGGGTCTGAGCGCCGTCACAGCCCCCCGGCCGGCATTCTCGCCTCCCACGTAGACGGTCCCTGCATTGGCCGTTCCCGCCGGAGCGATGGCCAGCCCCCCTGCGGTTGTGACGCCAGTGGTGGTGCTGGTGCCATCGGGTTTGACCGCGGTCACCGTAGCGCCAGCTCCGGGCTCTCCATTCTCGAGGACATACAGAATATAGAGAATGCCTGCGTTGGGCGTGCCCTCCGGAGCCACCGCCATTCTGGCCAATGAGCCCTCAGGCACGACCGCGGCGGTAGTCGAGGTCCCGTCCGGCTTGATCGCCGTCACCGTCCCATCCGAACTGTGCACGTAGAACGTGCCGGCGTTCGGCGTTCCTGGCCCGGCGAACGCGAATACTCCAGGGTCTCGTCCGACGGTCGTGGACGTGGTGGATCCATCGGGTCCGATCGATGTCACCGTGTTGCCATCCCCAAACCAGTCGTTGTTGATGACGTAGACAGTGCCGGCGTTTGGCGTTCCTGCCGGCGCGATCGGCAACCCACGACCAGGAACGACTACTCCAGCCGCGAGGACGCTCGTGGTCCCGTCTGGCTTGATCGCCGTCAGCGAGTTGCCATTCCCTCCGTCCGCAGGATAATTGGCAACGTAGACGGTGCCGGTATTCGGGCTACCCGCGGGCGCAATAGACGCGAACCCCGGAACCGCCGGTAGCGCGATCCTGCTGGTCGAATGATCCGGTGCAATCGCAGTGGCCGCGTATTCACTCAGGACATAGACGGTACCGGCATTCGGGGTGCCCGCGGGAGAAACCCGAGCGAGACGGGTAGGCTCCTCCAGCAGGTGAATGGTGGCGGCGGTTCCGTCCGGCTGAATCGCGGTCACGGAGTTGTCGTCTCGATTGCCAAGGTAGAGAGTGCCCGCGTTCGGAGTTCCTGGCGGAGCGACGACGGCAAACACCGTATCGGTTCTGGCGCTGATCGTGGCCGTCGTTCCGTCGGGCTTGATCGCGATCACCGGGAGGCTGTGGTAGTTGCTCTCAGCATTCTCACGGTAGATGTCGAGGACGTAGATCCAGCCGAGATTGGGCAACTGCGCCGGGTCTTCACCGGCCAGCGGTGGCGTCGTCCCGGATCCGAGTTCCTGCCCTGCCGATGCCGGCCCGGTGATGGGAGTCGATGGACTCGGCGAACCTGCTTGCATGCTCGAGCAGGAACCGACACACAGAAGAGCCGCGGCCGTGACGGCCGCCCTCGTTCGATGCCTCGCGCGCCGACCAATTGAGTTCTCCCGCCCGGCCGTACCAGAGATGCCCACCGTGTTCCCCCTTGACGTTCCCCGTTCAACTTCGACGTGAGGCGGAAAGCTACACGAAGCTCCGGTGTGGTGTCACCCTTTTGCCGAGCTAATCGTCACGGAACGTGGTCTTCGAGCCCGACCTCCATGGTCCATAGCGACAGGCCCTAGACTTGCGCCGCCCCTCGCCCGTTTGACGGATCCGCGGAAGGACCACCGGTGGCCGCCGACATCATCCCCGTGCAACTCGGACTGACCGACGGCAACGTCTATACCCTGTGGGCACCCCGGTGGCTGGAGGACGGCGAGGAGTGGGAGGCGTTCCTCGGGCACGGCGACGAGCTGTACGTGTTCCCCTCCCCCGCGCATCTCGCGGCGTTCATCCGCACGTCCGCCGAGCACGACCTGCTCGATCACCCAGAGTGGGACACCGCCGCCGAACTGCTGGTCGACGAACTGCGCCCGGACGACGACCACACGTTCGACATCGTCGGGGTCCCCGACCTGGTCGCCGAGGTTCCGGACATCTGGACACTCGCCGCACTGACGGACACGGTGTCCATCGTGCGCTCCCTGGCCGAGGTCTGCGGGCTGGACGGCGTGGAGGAAATCCTTGACTCGGCGGACGGGTTCGCGGTCCTCCCGATGGGTCAGCAGGCGTTCATCGGGCGCAACGGCGAGAAGCTGTGGAACGAGATGGGTGCGGTGATCGCCGAACGTTGGGACGAGGTGATCGACGCCCTTGACGCGATCGTGGCCATCCCGGACGTCGACACGGACGCACTCACCCAGACGAGGGCGGAGGCGGCCGCAATCAGCGCTGTGGCGAAGACAGCCGACGTCGTCGAGCCCGAGGAGGACGAGGAACGCGACGAGGACCTGGAGTTCTGGGACGAGACCGGCGTCGATTGCCTGGAGATCACCATCGGCGAGCGCACCGGGTTCACCCTGCGCTGCTACTTGGGCGACGACCCGGCGTTCCTGTCCGAACACAATCGCATCCAGATCTTCGCCTCGGCCGAGGATCTGGAGAACTACCTGATGGAAGCGGACGTCACGCATCGGCTGTCGACCCTGGAGGTGTGGCAGGAGATCCGGCGTGCGGTCGCCGACGGCGACGCTGCGGTGCTGGCCGGGCCCGAGAACACTTATCGGTTGGATGGTCTCGCGAACGCGCTGCGTGAGGGTCCGGAAGCTGTCGACCGCCGGCAGCTCGAGCTGGCCGTCGAGCTGCTGATCGATGCGGCCCTCGAACGCGGCGACGAGGAGACCGTCGAGGCGGTGGGTTCGTCGACGCCCCTGGGCAATCTGATCGGCGCGATCACCCGGCCGGATCCCGACCGGCTGCCACCGTCACCCCCGTTCGACGACGAGGCAGCCGCATGGTCGGTGCTGGTCGACCGGTTCGCGGCCACCCTGGACTGGGACGGCTCCCGGGGCGAGGCCGGCCGATCGGCTCAGCCTCGGCGCAGCCGGTCGTAGCCGGGCTTGATGACCTCCTCGATCAGGGCAAGCCGCTCGTCGAACGGGATGAACGCAGACTTCATGGCGTTCACCGTGAACCATTGCAGCTCGTCCCAGCCGTAGCCGAAAGCATCGCACAGGGCGGTCATCTCGCTGGTCATCGTACAACCGGACATCAGCCGGTTGTCGGTATTGACGGTGACCCGGAACTTCAGTGACGCAAGCAGTCCGATGGGATGTTCGGCGATCGACGGCGCCGCGCCGGTCTGCACGTTGGACGTCGGCGCCATCTCCAACGGGATCCGCTTGTCCCGCACGTAGGCGGCCAGCCGACCCAGTTCGACCCGCCCACCGGGGTGCAGGGTGATGTCGTCGACGATCCGCACACCGTGCCCCAGCCGGTCGGCGCCGCACCACTGCAACGCCTCCCAGATCGACGGCAACCCGAAGCCCTCGCCGGCGTGGATGGTGAAGTGGGCGTTCTCCCGGCGCAGGTACTCGAACGCATCCAGGTGCCGGGTCGGCGGGAAACCGGCTTCGGCACCGGCGATGTCGAACCCGGAGACGCCCTGATCGCGGAACGCGATGCACAGCTCGGCGATCTCCCGGGACCGGGCCGCGTGACGCATCGCGGTCAGCAGGATGGTCACCCGGATCCGGTGCCCGACCTGGGCCGCGGCCGCGGTGCCCGCGCCCACCCCGTCCAGGACCGCCCGCACCACGTCGTCCAGCGTCAGGCCCCGCTCGGTGTGCAGTTCCGGCGCGAACCGGACCTCGGCGTACACCACACCGTCGGCCGCCAGGTCCTGCACGCACTCGGAGGTGACCCGGATCAGCGAGTCCCGGGTCTGCATCACCGCGAGGGTATGGGTGAACGTCTCCAGGTACCGCTCCAGCGAACCCGAATACGCCGATTCGGAGAACCATCGCGCGAGCTCCCCCGGCGTGTCCGCCGGCAGGTCCCGGTAGCCGACGCCCTTGGCCAGGTCGATCAGCGTGGCCGGGCGCAGCCCGCCGTCGAGATGGTCGTGCAGCAGCACTTTCGGTGCGGTGACGATGGTCTCGGCAATCGGTGGGATCGGCATCACCGCACGTTACCCGGTGTGGCTCTGACATCCGCGAGGTCAGCCCGCCGACCCGCCGAGTGCGGCGCGCACGACCGCGTCCACAGCAACGAAGCTGGCCTGCGCCCCGGGATCGGCCTGCAGGGCGAGCCCGTCCTGGTTGCCCAGATCAGCGTTGTCCGGCTCGGCCGCGGACAGCACCACCACGACCCGATCGTCGGTGAATCCCATCGAGTGCAGGCCCAGGTGACCGGACAGGCAGCAGCCCCAGCCCTGCTTCGACCCGGCACCGGGCACCAACCGCATGCCGAACCGCTGGTCAACCCCGTCCGCGGCGAGCTCGGTCGATGCCTGCATCGCGGGGCCGATGACCGCCGCTGTTCGCGGGTCGGCGAGCACGCCGGCCAACAGGGCCGCCATATCGGACGCGGTGACCTGAACGTTGCCCCAATAGGTTCCGTCCGGGGTGGGCATCGTTCCGGTGAGCCCGTACCGCTGCGCCACCCGGCTCACCAACTGGTCGCCGCCGGCGGCTGCGTACAGGTCGCCGGCCAGCTTGTCGTCGGACGTCGCGATCATCCGGGTGAGCAGGGAGTCGACCTGGGAGGAGTCCTGCGGGGTGGGCAGCGCGGGGTCGGCGTCGAGGGAGGCGGACGCGTCCGACGTCGGTGGCTGGTCCCCGGGTGGCGTCGGTGGTGCAGGCGGGTCCGATCCGGGCCACCCGTTGGTCAGCACGTCCGCCGCGATCATCACCTTGAGCAGGCTCAGCGACGGGTAGGGCGCGTCGGCGTGCCGTGCGACCAGCACCGCGCCGGAGGGCCGGTCGACGACCACGACGGCCAGCCGCACGCCCTGCGCAGCGGCATCGGCGATTGCCGCATCCACGGCCGCCGTCGGGTCGGCCGGTGGGCTGGTCCGAGCCGAGGTCGCCGCACTGTCCCACGCCGTCCGGTCCGGCATGGTCGGGCCGCCCGCGGTTCCGGCGGCGGTCGCTCCGGCCGGCGTGCTGAGCGCGGTCACCGTGGCGATCACCGCCGAGTTCGGATCGGATCGGGCACCGTCGCGGTGGGTGACCAGCACTGTGACGAGACCGGCGACCGCGAGCACCGCGGCGATGGCGACGCCCACGCGACCGGTCTGACGACCGGCCGACCGGCGCGCGCCAGCAGCCACGAAACCACTCCCCGACCACCACCGCGACACGGGCCGAACCGAAAGGGCCGAACCGGCACGCGCCGCGCTGGGACCGATGCTACCGATCGGCAGGCCACGGGCCGGGCCGCCCGACCGGGCCTCACCCGCCGGTGATCATGAGAGACAGCAGTACCAGGCGCTGCCTCAGCCGGCGGTGATCACGTCCTGCACGAGTGCCGGACGATCGACAGCAGTGCCGGCGGGCGCGATCTGGATCGCCCCGCCCAGGTCGGCCAACGCTGCGGCGAACGACTCGGGTGTGTTGGTGTGCAACTCGAACAGCGGTTGCCCAACTGCGACGCGCTCGCCCGGCTTGGCCAGGCACAGCACACCGGCCGCCGCCTGCACGTCGTGCTCGCGACGGGCCCGGCCCGCTCCCAGGCGCCAGGCGGCCAGCCCGACCGGCAGTGCATCGAGCTCGACGACCACCCCGGCGGTGTCGGACACGACCACCTCGCGGAACCGGGGCCTGGGCAGCGCGGCGTCCGGATCACCCCCCTGCGCCGAGACCATGGCCCGCCAGGAGTCCATCGCCCGGCCGGAGGCCAGGACGTCGGCGGGATCGGCCGGCAGGCCGGCCAACGACACCATCTGCCGGGCCAGCGCGATCGTCAGCTCAACCACGTCGGCCGGCCCGCCGCCGGCGAGAACCTCGACGGACTCGGCCACCTCGACCGCATTGCCCACCGCCCGTCCCAGTGGCGTGGACATGTCGGTGAGCAGCGCACTGGTTCGGACCCCCTCCCGTGCACCGAGTTCCACCATCGTGCGAGCCAGTTCGGCGGCGTGTTCGGGGCGTTTCATGAACGCGCCCGTGCCGACCTTGACGTCGAGCACCAACCCGGAGGTGCCCTCCGCGATCTTCTTGCTCATGATCGACGCGGCGATCATGGGGATCGATTCAACGGTGGCCGTGACATCCCGCAGCGCGTAGAGCTTGCGGTCGGCCGGCGCCAGGTCCTGCGACGCAGCGCAGATCACCGCGCCGATGGACGCCAGTTGGTCGGTCATCTCCCGGGGCGACAGCGTCGCCCGCCAGCCGGCGATCGACTCCATCTTGTCCAGAGTGCCGCCGGTGTGGCCCAACCCCCGGCCGGACAGCTGCGGCACCGCTGCCCCGCAGGCGGCGACCAAGGGCACCAGCGGCAGCGAGATCTTGTCCCCCACCCCGCCGGTGGAGTGCTTGTCGACCGTCGGGCGTCCGACACCGGACAGGTCCATCCGCCGGCCGGACTCGATCATCGCCGTGGTCCAGGAGGCGATCTCGGCGCCGGTCATGCCGTTGAGCAGGATCGCCATCAGCAGCGCCGACATCTGCTCCTCGGCCACCTCGTGCCGGGTGTAGGCATCGATCACCCACGCGATCTGCTCGGCGGTCAGCTCGCCGCCGTCCCGCTTCGCCCGGATGACGTCGACGGCGGCGAACGCGCTCACGATCTCCTCCCTCTCTCGTTCGAGTTGATCATGAGGCTAAGGTCGCGACACGCCGACGACACGCCGATAAAGGCGACCCAAGACCCATGATCAACTCCCAGATGGGGGTGTGGGCAGGTGTTCCGGGCCGAACGCGTCCGGCAGCAAGGCGGTCATCGGTGCCGGTCCGGACGGCGAGTCCACCAGCACCCGCGGCCCGCCGAACTCGTAGATCACCTGCCGGCACCGGCCGCAGGGCATCAGCAGTTCTCCGGTACCCGACCGGCAGGCCAGCGCCACCAACCGACCCCCGCCGGTCAGCCGCAACTGGCCGACCAGCGTGCACTCGGCGCACAGACCCAGCCCGTAGGAGGCATTCTCGACGTTGCAGCCGGTGATCATCCGGTCGTCGTCGACCAGTGCGGCGGCCCCGACGCGAAGGCCCGAGTACGGGCAGTAGGCGAACGCAGCAGCCTCGATGGCGGCAACCCGCAACAACCCCCAGTCGACCGTCGGTTCGACGTCGGCCATCAGTGACCACCCTTGCGGTAGATGAGCCCGTCCGCCTTGGGCATCCGCAGGTTCTGCGACGCCAACGCCATCACCAGCAGGGTGATCGCGTAGGGCGCCGCCTTGACCAGCTGCTGCGGCAGCTCGTCGGTGGCCGCGAACCACCACGCGCAAAGGACGGCGATGACGCCGGCGACGGTGGCCACCACGCGGTGCCCTCCCCGATACTGCAAGACCGCAACCACGACCAGCGCGACGGCCACCAGGATCAGGAACGCGTGCATGGCCGATCCGGACGAGTCGTACTGCTGGACACCGTCGGTGTAGCCGAACAGCGATGCGCCCAAGGCCATCCCACCCGGCCGCCAGTTGCCGAAGATCATCGCGGCCAGCCCGATGAAGCCACGGCCACCGGTCTGCCCGTCCTGGAATTTCAGGCCCACCACCAGGAACGAGCCGGCCAGCCCGGCCAACGCGCCGGAGATCGCCACGGCGACGTACTTGTACCAGTAGACGTTGACACCCAGCGATTCCGCGGCGTAGGGCGCCTCGCCGACCGATCGCAGGCGAAGGCCCAGACGGGTGCGCCAGAGCACGAAGCCGGTCCCGACGATCAGCAGCACGGCCAGCACGGTCAGCAGCGACAGGTTGGTGCACAGTCCGCGAAGGATGCCGGCCACGTCGGAGACGAAGAACCAGCCCTTGTCCTCGATCTCGCCCAACCAGTCGGACAGGAAAGGCAGCGTGATCCGCCCGACGTCGGGCACCGGCGGCGACTGCCGCTGCCCGCCACCCGGCGCGTCGGTGAACAGCAGCCTGGACAGGTACAGGGTCAGGCCGGGCGCCAAGATGTTGATGGCGACGCCCGAGATGATGTGGTCCACACCGACGGTGACCGTGACCAGAGCGTGCAGCAGCCCGCCGAGCAGGCCGCAGAACGCACCGAAGAACACGCCGGCCCACGCACCCCACTGGTATCCGGCAAAGCCGGCCCCGAAGGTGCCGAGGATCATCATGCCCTCGATGCCGATGTTGACCACGCCCGCCCGCTCGGACCACAGGCCGGACAGGCCGGCCAGGGCGATCGGGGTAGCTGCGGTGATCGCCGCCTGGATGGCGCCTGAGGAGTCGAGGTTGTCCGCACCGGTCCAGATCCGCACCAACGACACCACCGCGATGCCGATCGCGACGATGCCCAGCCACGCCACCGGGGACAGGTTCCGCCTGGGAGCCGGCGACTTCGGCAACGGGACCGCGAGATCCGAATCCACGCTCATTTCGCCACCCCCGCCGCCGGGGTCTGCCTGGACCGCGCCGCCAGCGCCCTGGCCACGTCCTTGGCCTCCAGGGTGAGCCGGTAGCGCCGGACGAACTCGTAGGCGACCACCACGGACAGCACGATGATGCCCTGCATGATCGTCACCAGCTCGCGGGGCACCCCCACCCCCTGCAGGGCGTTCGCGGAGTTGTCGAGGGCGGCCCACAGCAGCGCGGAGAACACCATGCCCACCGGGTGGTTGCGGCCGAGCAGGGCGATGGCGATGCCGGTGAAGCCGATGCCGGTCGGGAAGTTCAGCGAGTAGGACGCCGCCGATCCATTGAGCAGCTCGGGCATGCCGATGAGTCCGGCGACCGCCCCGGAGAGCAGCATCGCGGAGAGGATCATCTTCTTGACCGAGATCCCGGAGGCGATCGCCGCGGATTCGGACAGCCCGGTCGCCTTGATCTGGAACCCGAAGACGGTGCGGGACAGCATCAGCGCGTACAGCACCCCGACCAGTGCCGCCAACAGGACGAGCGAATACAGCGGCGTGGTCGAGCCGGTGAACGAGAACACCGGAAGCTGGCCGCCCTCGGTGATCTTCGGGGTGCTGATGTTGTTGCCGTCGAGAACGGCCAGCCGCTGGGGGGTGAGCAGGTAGGCGATGATGAACGTGGCGATGGCGTTCAGCATGATCGTGCTGATCACCTCGCTGACTCCGCGGGTGACCTTGAGCAGCGCCGCCACGCCCGCCCAGGCCGCGCCCACCGCCATCGCCACCAACAGGGTGATGGCGACCCGCAGGAAGCCCGGCAGCGAGCTCATCCAGGCCGCGCCGGCGACCGCTGCGGACAGCATGGCGGCCAGCCGGTACTGCCCGTCGACGCCGATGTTGAACAGGTTCATCTTGAACCCGATCGCCACCGCGACCGCGGACAGGTAGTACACCGCCGTCTGGTTGATCGTGCCGAGCACGATCCGAACCCGCTCGAAGGCGCCGACCATCGCCCCGAAGGCCTCGACGGGGTTGTGTCCGGTGGTGATCAGCAGGATCGAGGTGACCAGCACCGAGAAGGCCAGTGCGCCCAACGGCGCGACGGCACTCAGCAGAATCCGCCGGCCACGCGACCCGGTCATCGCGCCACACCCCCCACGTCAGGTCGTTCATCGGGCGCGTCGTCGGCTGCGCCGGTCATCGCCGCGCCCAGTTGCTCAGGGGTGACCGTGTGCGGATCGTAGGTGCCGATCAGCCGCCCCCGCAGGATCACCGTCAGCCGGTCCGACATGCCGATCAGCTCCTCGAGATCGGCCGAGATCAGCAGCACTGCAAGGCCTTCGGCGCGGGCTGTGCGCAGGTGCTGCCAGATCGCGGCCTGCGCGCCGACATCCACGCCGCGAGTGGGGTGGGAGGCGATGAGCAGCACCGGGTCCTCGCTCATCTCGCGGCCGACGATCAGCTTCTGCTGATTGCCTCCGGACAGGGACGCGGCGGTCACCTCGATGCCGGGCGTACGCACGTCGAAGGTCTGCACGATGCGCCGGGTGTCGGCGCGGGCGGCCGCCCGGTCCAGCAACCAACCGCGGGCCGAGGGTCGGCGCATCTGGTGACCCAGCACCCGGTTCTCCCACAGCGAGCCCTCCAGGATCAGCCCCTGCCGGTGCCGGTCCTCCGGGATGAATCCGACGCCGGCACGCCGCCGGGCCGCGGTGGGCAGGCGCCCGACGTCCCTTCCGGACAGCTCGACCGTGCCGCCGGCGATCGGCCGGATGCCCATGATGGCGTCCACCAGCTCGGCCTGGCCGTTTCCCTCGACCCCGGCGATGCCCAACACCTCGCCGGCGTGGATAGTCATGTCGATGTCGGAGAGCACGTCTCGCTCACCGGCCCCGCCCGCGAGCCGCACCCCGGACAGCCGGAGCACCACGGTGTCGGTGACCGTCGACTCGCGCAACTCCGGCACCGGCAGCGCCGATCCGACCATCATCTCGGCGAGCTGCCGGTTGGTGACCGCCTTGGGGTCGGCGGTGCCGACCGTGGTCCCGCGCCGGATCACGGTGATCTCGTCGGCGATGGCGCGCACCTCGTCGAGCTTGTGCGAGATGAAGATGATGGTCAGGCCCTCGGCCTTGAGGTCACGCAGGTTGCCGAACAGCTCGTCGACCTCCTGTGGAACCAACACGGCGGTCGGCTCGTCCAGGATCAGCGTGCGCGCCCCGCGGTAGAGCACCTTGAGGATCTCCACCCGCTGCCTTGCGCCGACGCCCAGCTTCTCCACCAGCGCCCCGGAATTCACCGCGAGGCCGTACCGACGGGCCAGCTCGTCGATGCGCCCCCGGGCGCCCTTCACGTCCAATCGCCCCGCCGCGACCGGCTCGGCGCCGAGAACGATGTTCTCCCAGACCGTGAGGTTGTCGGCCAGCATGAAGTGCTGGTGCACCATGCCGATGCCCACCGCGATCGCGTCCGCCGGCGAATGGAAGGTGACCTGCCTGCCGTCGACCGTGATGGTGCCCTCGTCGGGCTGGTGCATCCCGTAGAGGGTCTTCATGAGCGTCGACTTGCCCGCGCCGTTCTCCCCGACGAGGGCGTGCACGGTGCCCCGCCGCACCCGCAGGTTGATGTCGGAGTTGGCGACCACACCGGGGAACCGCTTGGTGATGCTCGTGAGTTCGACCGCGACCGACTCGGGCGGTCCGTCGGGTGTCGCGTCGGTACTCATCGCACCTGCTTCCGCAACTGGGTGGGCGCCTGATCAGGACAGGCACGGCCCCGACGGGAACTCCCGCCGGGGCCGCCTCGTCGCTGGTGCCGGGATCAGCCGCCGGGGGTCGTCGGCACCGAAATCGTGCCGGCGACGATCTGCTCCTTCTGCGCCTCCAGGTCGGGCACGATGTCGTCGATCTTGCCGCCCGACGTGGAGTAGCCGACGCCGTCGTTGGCCAGGTCGTACAGCAGGGCGCCGGACAGCGGCGAGCCGTTGACGGCGCTGGCGACGTAGTCCCAGGTGGCCAGGTCCACACCCTTGAGCATGGACGTCATGATGACGTCCCTGACATCGGCCAGGGTCGGCCAGTTGTACTGGTCGGAATCCACGCCGATGCCCAGGTTGCCGGTGGCCTTGGCCGCCTTGAACACGCCCGCCCCGGAGCCGCCGGCGGCGGCGTAGATGATGTCGATGCCGTCGTTGTACATGCCGGTGGCGATGGTCTCGCCCTTGTCAGGGGCGTTGAATCCGGTGAAGTCCGGCGGCTCGGTGATGTACTTCACGGTGACCGTCGCGTCCGGATTGGCGGCCTTCACACCGGCCTCGTAGCCCGCCTGGAACTTCTGGATCAGCGGCACGTTCACGCCACCGATGAACCCGACCTGGTTGGTCGTGGTCTTCTTGCCGGCTGCGTAGCCGACCAGGAACGAACCCTGCTCCTCGGCGAACTGCAGGGAGGCGACATTGGGCGAGTCGACGAACGAGTCGACGATCGCGAACCGGACGTCCGGGTTCGCCGCCGCCACCTCGGTCAGCGGCGTGCCATAGGCGAAGCCGACCGCGATCACGTCGGTGGCACCGCTGTCGATGAGCTGGTTGAGCCTGTCCACCTTGGCCGAGTCCGGCTCGCCGGGGCCGGCGGTGAGCTCACCGACCACCTCGACGCCCGCGGCCGTGGCCTTGTCCAGGCTGGAGGCGGCCAGGTCGTTGAACGACTGATCACCGCGGCCGCCGATGTCGTAGGCCAGGCCGAGCTTGATCGACGCCGGGTCGCCGGTGATCTCCGTCGTCGGCACGTGTTGGGACCCGCCCGAGCCGACGCTCGTCGAGCCGGATGCCTCCGCTGAACCGGATGCCTCCGCGGATGCGGATGCTTCGGCCGAGGCGGACGTGGCCGCGCTGGTGGCGGCGCTGGTCGTACCCGATGAACTACTGCCGGACGAGCAGGCGGTCAGCACGAGGCCGGCCGCGGCAAGTCCGGCGATGAGCTTGAGTCCTACAGCTCGACGCACGGTGGTCTCCCTTTCCCTGGCTGCGGGTCCCGTCTCGGGACGCGTCGCCCGCCGTCGCCGCACCTGATGGCACCCGGAATCGGCGGGCCGGGCATCGTCGGACGCTACTCGCGGGTATGCCGAAAGGGCGAGTGCAGACATCGCTCCGTAACCGAATTGTTCACCACAACGTCCGGATTGCCCGGAATTTCGGGAAGAATTGCGATCAGTGCGGGCAGGTCCCGCAGCATCGTCCCCGCCAGGAAGCGCACGCCACCCGATCGATCACTCAGCGTGAGCGTTGCGCCGGATTGGTCGTTGTGCCCAAGCCCACGCCCTTGTCGATCACGTCACACGCGCTGTGGGACCAACCAATGTGAGCCCGGGGTTAGCCTAGGGCCCGGATCGCCTCGGGAAGGAAGGGCCGGCCGAGCGATCGCCTCGCCGCCTGCCGACCGCGCCGGTCCCCACCATTGACGAACGTTCCGCCGTCGAGCCGGAGGTCGAGGAGCGACATGTCCAACCCTGCCGTGGTGGCCGGCGGCCAATCGGCACCGCCACCCAGACGCGGGTCGGTGTACCGCGGTGATGCCGGCATGTGGTCCTGGGTGGCCCACCGGATCACCGGCGTGCTGACCTTCTTCTTCCTGTTCGCGCACGTGCTGGACACCGCCCTGGTGCGGGTCTCGCCCGAGGCCTACGACGAGGTCATCGAGACCTACAAGAACCCCTTCGTCAACCTCATGGAGGTCGGCCTGGTCGGCGCGGTGCTCTACCACGCGCTCAACGGGATCCGGGTCATGCTGGTCGACTTCTGGGCCAAGGGCGCCCGTTACCAGCGCACCATGCTGTGGATCATCCTGATCATCTGGTTCGTGGTGATGGTCCCCGGCGTGTTCTTCATGATGAGGCACACCGTCTCCGCGATGTTCGGAGGTGGCTCGTGACCGCGGCGTTCGACCCCCCTGCCACCCGCGGGATCGAGGCTCCCCGCGCCCCCCGCAAGCGGGTGTCCGGCCGTCGCAGCAGCTTCGAGATGTACTCCTGGCTGTTCATGCGCTTGTCCGGAATCGTCCTGGTGGTCCTGGTTCTCGGTCATCTGCTGATCATGAACGTGCTCGACGGCGGCGTGCACCGGATCAACTGGGGCTTCGTCGCCGGCCGCTGGGCCAGCCCGTTCTGGCAGGCCTGGGACCTGCTGATGCTGTGGCTGGCCGAGATCCACGGCGCCAACGGCCTGCGCACGGTGATCAACGACTACGCCCGCAAGGACGGCACCCGGTTCTGGCTGCAGTTGATGCTGCTGATCTCGGTCGTGCTGACGCTGGCGGTGGGCACCCTGGTGATCTTCACCTTCGACCCCACGATGAGCTGACGGGAGCGCCTGGTCATGCAGTTCCACCGGTACGACGTGGTGATCGTGGGCGCCGGCGGCGCCGGCATGCGCGCCGCGATCGAGTCGGGCCAGCGCGCCCGGACCGCCGTCCTCACCAAGCTCTATCCGACCCGGTCGCACACCGGTGCCGCGCAGGGCGGCATGTGCGCCGCGCTGGCCAACGTCGAGGACGACAACTGGGAGTGGCACACCTTCGACACCATCAAGGGCGGCGACTACCTGGTCGACCAGGACGCCGCCGAGGTGATGTGCAAGGAGGCCATCGACGCGGTCCTGGACCTGGAGAAGATGGGGCTGCCGTTCAACCGGACCCCCGAGGGCCGCATCGACCAGCGCCGGTTCGGCGGGCACACCCGCAACCACGGCGAGGCCGCGGTCCGCCGGGCCTGTTACGCGGCCGACCGCACCGGCCACATGATCCTGCAGACGCTCTACCAGAACTGCGTCAAGCTGGGCATCGAGTTCTACAACGAGTTCTACGTGCTGGACCTGCTTCTCTCGAAGACCGATGAGGGCGAGGTCTGCTCCGGGGTGGTGGCCTACGAGCTGGCCACCGGCGAGATCCACGTCTTCCAGGCCAAGTCGGTGGTGCTGGCCACCGGCGGCGCCGGGAAGATCTTCAAGACGACCTCCAACGCGCACACGCTGACCGGCGACGGGCTGGGCATCGTGTTCCGCAAGGGCCTGCCGCTGGAGGACATGGAGTTCTTCCAGTTCCACCCGACGGGCCTGGCCGGGCTGGGCATCCTGATCTCCGAGGCGGTCCGCGGCGAGGGCGGGATCCTGCGCAACGCGCAGGGCGAGCGGTTCATGGAGCGGTACGCGCCCACCATCAAGGATCTGGCCCCCCGGGACATCGTGGCCCGATCGATGGTGATGGAGGTCCGCGAGGGCCGCGGCGCCGGGCCCAACAAGGACTACGTGCTGCTGGACGTCACCCACCTGGGCGCCGAGGTGCTGGAGACGAAACTGCCGGACATCGCGGAGTTCTCGCGCACCTACCTGGGTGTCGAGCCGCTGGACGAGCCGGTGCCGGTCTTCCCCACCTGCCACTACGTGATGGGCGGCATCCCGACCAGCATCACCGGTCAGGTGCTGCGCAACAACACCGACGTCGTGCCGGGCCTCTTCGCCGCGGGCGAGTGCGCCTGCGTGTCGGTGCACGGATCGAACCGGCTGGGCACCAACTCGCTGCTGGACATCAATGTGTTCGGCCGCCGGGCCGGCATCGCGGCCGCCGACCACGCCAACGCGGGAGAGTTCGTCCAGGTGCCGGACAACCCCGAGGCCGCCGTGGTGGACATGGTGGGCCGGCTGCGGGAATCCACCGGCAAGGAGCGGGTGGCCGACATCCGCACGGCGCTGCAGACCACCATGGACATCAACGCGGCGGTGTACCGCACCGAGGCGACGCTCAAGGAGGCACTGAACGACGTCCGGCTGCTCAAGGAGCGCTATTCGCGGGTGTCCGTCCAGGACAAGGGGCAGCGCTACAACACCGACCTGCTGGAGGCCGTCGAGCTGGGCTTCCTGCTGGAGCTGGCCGAGGTGCTGGTGGTCGGCGCCCTCGTCCGGCAGGAGTCCCGGGGCGGGCACGCCCGGGAGGACTACCCGAACCGGGACGACGCCAACTGGATGCGGCACACCATGGCGTACAAGCAGGGCAACGAGCTCACCGCGGACATCCGCCTGGACTACAAGCCGGTGGTCCAGACCCGCTACCAGCCGATGGAGCGCAAGTACTGATGACGACCGCCACGGATGCCGCGACCGAAACCGGGCGGGAGCGTGCCGATCTGCCGCCGATCCCCGAGGGTGCGGTGATGCTGACGGTCAGGATCCAGCGGTACAACCCGGAGGTGGACGACCTGCCGCACATGGAGTCCTACCGGGTGCCGGCCCAACCCGGTGACCGCCTGCTGAACGTCCTGCACTACATCAAGTGGTACGTCGACGGCACCCTGACGTTCCGGCGGTCGTGCGCGCACGGGGTGTGCGGGTCCGACGCCATGCGGATCAACGGCCGGAACCGGTTGGGCTGCAAGGTGTTGGTCAAGGACCTCATCGGTGACAAGCGCAACGAGGTGACCATCGAGCCGATCAAGGGTCTGCCACTGCTCAAGGACCTGATCGTGGACATGGAGCCGTTCTTCGACGCCTACCGCGCGGTGAAGCCGTTCCTGATCACCCACGGCAACCTGCCGACCCGGGAGTTCGTGCAGTCGTCCAAGGACCGCGACCGGTTCGACGACACCACCAAGTGCATCCTGTGCGCCTGCTGCACCACGTCGTGTCCGGTGTACTGGTCCGAGGACGCCTACGTGGGCCCGGCGGCCATCGTCAACGCGCACCGGTTCATCTTCGACTCCCGCGACGAGGGCGCTCAGGAACGGCTGGAGATCCTCTCCGACGCCGAAGGAGTCTGGCGCTGCCGCACCACCTTCAACTGCACCGACGCCTGCCCGCGCGGCATCCAGGTCACCAAGGCGATCCAGGAGGTCAAGCGCGCGTTGATGTTCCGGCGGATCTGAACGCGGGCCGACGCAGGTGCGCTGATCAATGCGGCGCCGGACCGGACACCTCGGGCGCCGCAACGCGGACTTGATCAGCGAACTACTTCCCGGCGCGCGCCGCGGGGTGCGGGTCCGCGGGTCCGACCGGCGTGGCGAACGGCGCGGGAATGACCGGGTCCTCGTCCGGGTTATGCGTGGCAGACTTCGCGACGAATCCGGAAGGAAGCATTGATGGCCACGCTCGAACTGACCAGATCGAATTTCGAACAGACGGTGTCGGGCGACGGCATCGTCCTCGTCGACTTCTGGGCCGCCTGGTGCGGTCCGTGCCGGATGTTCGGCCCGGTGTTCGAGGCGGCCTCTGAGCAACATTCCGACATCGTGTTCGGCAAGATCGACACCGAGGCCGAGCAGCAACTTGCGGCGGCCGCGAACATTCGATCGATCCCGACGCTGATGGCGTTTCGGGACGGAATCCTGGTGTTCTCGCAGCCGGGGGCGCTGCCGGCGCCGTCACTGGAGCAGCTGATCACCGCGGTCCGCGACCTGGACATGGAGGACGTCCGCCGGCAGATCGCGGAGGCCCAGGCTGCGCCGCAGGACTCTGCCAAGCAGGGCGCCACCGCCCGCTGACGGAGTGCTCACGGGACGGACGTTACGGTAGGTCACGATGTCCGCCTCCCTGCCCCGGCGCGTCGCCCTGTTCGGGGCCGCGTTCCTGATCAGCTTCGCCGCCGCAACACCGGCCGTCGGTGCTCCGAACACCGACCCTTACGTCGGACCGAGCGTCACCGTCCAGACTCCTTCCACCGACGACTGCGCGCAGCGCGACCGGCCGCCGCCGGCCGTGGACACCTCCGAGGACGTGCCAGACGGTCAGTCCCCACCCGAGCCGCTGCCGGTCCCAGCGCTGCCGGTGGGCGGCGAGCAGCTCGGGACCTGCGGGTTCGCGCTGCCCGCGAACGCTCCGGCGCTTCCCTCCGACATCTCGGCGGGCGCCTGGCTGATCGCCGACCTGGACACCGGGGCGGTGCTGGCCGCCAAGGACCCGCACGGACGCTACCGACCGGCCAGCACCCTCAAGCTGCTGACCGCGCAGGTCATGCTCAAGAACCTGACGCACCTGGACCAGGTGGTCGAGGGCACCCAGGCGGACACCGCTCAGGACGGCACGCGGGTAGGCATGGAGGCCGGCGGCAAGTACACGGTCAAGGACCTCCTGTCCTACCTGGTGATGATCTCCGGGAACGACGCGGCCAACGCGCTGGCGCGGGCGAACGGCGGCTACGACAAGACCATCGCGGACATGAACGCGACCGCGAAGGCGCTGGGTGCACTGGACACCAGGGCCGCCACCCCTTCCGGGCTGGACGGCCCGGGCCAGTCGACGTCGGCGTACGACCTGGCCCTGTTCGCCCGGGCAGACATGGCCACGCCGCCGTTCCCGGAGATCATCGCCAGGCCCGACATCCGGGTGCCGGCGGCCGACGGCGAGGGATACATCGCCGCCAACGACAACCAGTTGCTTGCCCAGTTCCCAGGCGCGCTCGGGGGCAAGACCGGGTTCACCGACGACGCCGGTAACACCTTCGTGGGGATGGCTGCCAGGGACGGCCGGCGGCTGGTCGTCACGATGATGAACGGCACCCAACAGCCGCGACGCCAGTGGATGCAGGCAGGGTCCCTGCTGGAATGGGGGTTCGCGCTGCCCGCGGGTACCGCGCCGGTCGGGAAGCTGGTGACTTCGTTGGCCGAGGCGACCTCGGCGCCATCGCCCACGCCGAGCATCACCCCGTCCGCATCCGCTCCGACAGCTGCCCGATCTTCGACATCATTGTCGGCGGCGGCAACGGTACCCACGGCCGGCGAGTCGTCCAGCGGGATCCCCGTCGCCTGGATTCTGGCCGGGATCGGGCTGGTCGTGGTGGCCGCCGGAGTGGTCCTGCTGATGTGGCGACGTCACCTGAACAGGAAGGCGACCTTCGCCGGGGACGCCAAGACGATGCCCGGGGAAACCGAGACACCTGCCGACCAAGGTGGTGCTGCCGCGGCGACGACCGCAGCGGTCACCGATGCGGCGGGCAACGCCGACAGCGAGGGTGATGCGGATTCCAAAGGCCATGCGGATTCCGAAGGCAATGCGGTATCAGAGGTTGCTTCGCCGCAGACCGGGACTCCGACCGGGTCGGCCACGGACACCGAACATGACACTGCTGAACATGACACTGCTGAACATGACACTGCTGACGAACCTGGTACTCGGTGATCAGTCCTTGCGCCGGCTCGCCCGCCAGCCGACGGCCGCCCCCACTCCCAGCAGGACGGCCGACCTCACCCGCGACGGCTCCTTACGGACGATGAACGTCGCCTCGGGCACCTCAGGCAGCGGCTCGTCGTCCTCCTCTTCCTGTCCGCCCGGCGCAGTGGCGACCCAGGCGGCCACGAACAGCACGAGCTGGGCGACCAGGTTGAAGAAGAACAGCAGACCGATGATCGGACCGAAGATGATCGCGGTCCTGGAGGTGCTGGTGAACGCCGGCAGGATCGTGGTCAGTGCGTACTTGAGGATCTCGAAGCCGATCGCGGCGACGACCGACCCCCGCAGCCGGGCCTTCGTCGACGACCGCTGGCTCTTCGGCGGCAGGATCGTGTAGACCCACATGAAGATCAGGACGTCGGCGGCCATCGCGATGAGGATCGGCACCACGGTGAGCGCCGGCACCAACCACGGCTGATCGGACAACCCGAGCCAGCCCAGGATGGTGCCGGCGAACTGGGCGCCGATCGCCGACAGGCCCAGCGAAACCGTCACCGCCACGGCAAGCCCGGCCAACGCGCCCAGATCCTTTATGGTGCCGATCACCAGGCTGTCCGCGGTCGCCTTGCCCGTCTCGAACTTACGGCCCCACAACGCCCGGATGGCCTTACGCAGGTTGCCCATCCAGCCGATGCCGGAGTACAGGGCGATCAGCAGACCCACGATGCCGACGCCGAGGGGATTGGCCACGACGCTGTCGATCAGCGCGAGGATCGGTTCGGCGATACCGCTGGGCAGCAGGTCGGCGACCTGGTCGCGCAGAGTGTTCAACAGCTCCGGGTTGTTCCGCAGCACGATGCCGCCGACGGAAAACCCGACCATCAGGATCGGCACGAGGGACAGGAACGAGAAGTAGGTCATGGCACCGGCGAACTGGCTGCCCAACCGGTCGCCGTAGCGGGTGATGGCGGCGATCAGGTGCTTGACGCCGGGCCGGGACGCGATCCGCTTGCCCAGCAGCACGAGCCGTCCAACCGGCGGCGGATCGGCGGGCACCGGATTCGGTCCGGTGGCCCGCTCCGGCGTGGTGACCATGGGACCTCCGGGGTGCGGGTGGTCGAACGGGTGGCGCGCTGGTGAGGATGTTCCCCCACCGCGCCCGGATGCACCGGTCAGCCGGCGACGAGCCCGACCTTCTCGTACACGGTCGCCGCGGTGATGTCGGCGACCAGCCGGGCCCGTTCAGCACCGGCATCCAGCACCTTGTCCAGCTCGGCGGGATCGGTCAGGTAGGTCTGCACCCGCTGCTGCATCGGCTCAACGAACGCGACGAACGCCTCCGCCAGGCCGTTCTTCAGGTCGCCGTAGCCGCGGCCGGCGTACTCGCGCTCCAGTTCGGCGATCGGCG
Source organism: uncultured Actinomycetes bacterium (assembly GCA_964476495.1). Taxonomy (GTDB): domain Bacteria; phylum Actinomycetota; class Actinomycetes; order Mycobacteriales; family Nakamurellaceae; genus Nakamurella. Next base: position 101,669 of record CAYZBB010000005.1, read on the forward strand.
CCTGGCGCAGCTCGGACAGCAGCCCGAGAAGGTTGGACACCCCGGGCTTGCTCTCCTCGTCGTAGCGGATCTCCCGTTCGGCGTCGGTGACCGCCGACTTGATGCGCTTGATCGACGCCTTCACCGGGGCCAGCAGGTCCAGGGTGCCGTTCGGCAGCGACTTGCTCATCTTCGCCCGCGGCTCGGTCAGGTCGTAGATCTTCGCGGTCGTCTTGAGGATGTATGGCTCGGGCACCACGAATGTCGGCCCGAACCTGGCGTTGAACCGCTGGGCGAGATTGCGGGTCAGCTCGAGGTGCTGCCGCTGGTCCTCGCCGACGGGCACCGCGTCGGCCTGATAGGCCAGGATGTCCGCGGCCTGCAGGATCGGATAGGTGAACAGGCCGACGCTGGACCGGTCGGCGCCGCCGCGCTGCGACTTGTCCTTGAACTGGGTCATCCGGCTGGCCTCGCCGAACCCGGTCATGCACTCCAGCACCCAGGACAGCTGGGTGTGCGCGGGCACCTGGGACTGCACGAACAGGGTGGAACGGTCCGGGTCGATGCCCAAGGCCAATAGTTGGGCCGCCGCCACCCGGGTCCGCTGACGAAGCACCGCCGGATCCTGGTCGATGGTGATCGCGTGAAGGTCGACCACCGAGTAGAAGCACTCGTGGGTGTCCTGCATCTGCACCCATTGCCGCAGCGCGCCCAAGTAGTTGCCGATGTGGAACGAATCGGCGGTGGGCTGGATGCCGGACAGCACCCGCGGGCGCCTGATCGGCCTTGGCTCACTCATGGCGCCGATCTTGCCATCCGGCGACAGGCCGACCGCGCCGGACAGTCTCCCGTCACCGTCGCTCCCCACTGCAGCACGTCGTCATCAGCGCGGCCATGAGGGCCGATGCCGCGATCGCGCATCCGCCGGTTTGGCCCGGTGCGTGGGCCGCTTAGCCGTTCACCGCCCGGTAGCCCGACAAACCGCCGAGTCGCGGCGCGAGGCCGGGTCCCGCACCGCGGGCGGGCTCGAGCCGTTCATCGGCTCAGCGTCTCATCGGCCGTCGCCTCGGGCGATCCGTACGCCCGACGCGATCGAACGGCAGCAGCCCCCTATCCCTCGGCCGGCCGTAGCTCGTCGGCGTACGACACCGTCCGCCGACGCAGCAAGCCGCCGGGTCCCAAAGTGTATTGACCCATTCGCCACAGCGGCGGCGAGTAGGCGTGCACCGAAACGCTTCCCATGTCCCGCCCGGTGAGCCGGTGGATGTGGTCCGGGCCGAAACCGAACACGGCACCGGCGGACACATCGGTGCGGATGCTGCCGTCGGCCACCGCCAGGTTGTGTTCGGTGAGCGCCCCACGCAGCACGGCGACCGCGCCCGAGGAGATGTCGTGGTCGTGCCAGCCGGTGTCGTTCTGTGGGGTCCAGCACAACAACCACACGTCGACATGGCTGTCCCGGTGCAGGCTCACGTAGTGCCGCTTCTCGTTGCTGAAGGCAACGTGCGGCTCGAGCGGAGCCGAGTCGGCGGCGATGCTGGCGGCCAGGTCGACCAGTTCTTCGGCATCCAGGTCACGACCGGGCAGAGTGTCCAGGGTCATCCGGCCGGCCATGTCGGCGATCCGGTGGGTCCGGCGGGCGGCGACCGTCGGCCCGTCCAGCCGGGCGACGATGTTTGCCGCCGGTTCGGTTGTTTCGGTGCTGGTCATGGCTGTGCTCCCGTGAGCAGTCGATGAGGGTTGGTCTGCGTGAAGGCGACGCGGGCGGCCCCGCCCAGGTCGGTGTGGTGTGACAGGCCGTAGGGCCGGTCGCTGCCGACGACGATCGGGTCGACGCCCAGCGCGCGGGTCAGAGCGTCCACGCCTTGCCGCGAGTACGACGAGGTGTCGACGAAGGTGTTCGGATCGACCGGTTGCGGCCTTCCACCGCGGGCCAAGAACCGCTCGTGGTGGGCCGGCGCCAGCCCCGCTCCGGCAGCAAAACAGATCCGCAGCAGCGGGAACCGGTCGCGGCCGGTCGCGTGCCAGGACCACCAGGCGGCGTGCAGCTGGGCCGGGTAGTCGACGACCGCTGCCCACCAGTCCGGCCGGGTTCCGTCGGCGGCGGGCACCGGCCCGGGGTGGACGAACAGTGGGCGGTCGTGGTCCTGCACGATCTGCAGGATGTCCCCCAACCCGTCCACCGCGGACGGGTTGGGGAGCCAGCCGGCCGGGATCTGCAGCCCGACGAACCCGCCGCGGAGCCGGTCGGTGAGGCCGGACAGGTCGGGCTCGTACCGGTTGACCGCCGCCCATGCCTCGAACTCGGGTTGCAGCGCGGCCGCTCCCTGGTGCCAGGCATCGAGCAGTGGCTGCGACTCGTCGGGCGGTAGGTCCTCGATACCAAGGGGGCTGGACAACCCGATGACGATGCGACCGCCGTCAAGGTCGCGGCGCCGGTCCGAGTCGTGGTCGCCTCCGTCGACCCGAAATGGCGGCTCGCCGGCCAGGTGAAGGGTCCAACCGTCCAGCCTCGGTGGTGTGGTGCGCCGGCGCAGCGCCGCCAGCAGTTCGGGCGGCCACAGGTGCTGATGGATGTCGATCGTGCGGGTATGCGTCATTGCGCGAGGCCCTCTCGCGGGTGTGCCGAAATAAGTTGCCCGGCAACAGGTGCCGGGAAAGCATCAGCCCAGGTTCGAGCGTCGGCTCGAACCTGAAGTCAGCGGCAACACATCGCGCTGGCGACCCGGCGCAGATCGACATGCCGGCGGCGATGATCACACCGGCTCAGCGCAGGGGTCGGGGCCACGACGGTACGTCCGGCCCACATCCGCATGCCGGGAGGGTAGGCAGCGGCCGCCCGCCCTGTCAACGCGCAACGCTGATACGTTGCTGATCGACACGGGGTGCCCGAGCACGGGCTGAGAGCACACCCGTACCACCTGATCTAGGTCATGCTAGCGAAGGGATGTCGTATGACCGTCCGTGTGCTGTCCATCGCCGGATCCGATCCGTCCGGCGGGGCCGGTATCCAAGCCGATCTGAAAACCTTTGCTGCGCAAGGTGTATACGGCATGGCGGCGATCGCGTCGCTCACCGCGCAGAACACAACGGGGGTGCGCGGGGTGTTCAGTCCGCCGGCGTCGTTCCTGGCCGAGCAGCTCGACGCGATCAGCGACGACATCACCGTGGACGCGGTGAAGATCGGAATGCTCGGGTCGGCGGACAACATCGCAGTCGTCGGCCGCTGGCTGGCGGCGCACCGGCCGCCGTTCGTGGTGCTCGATCCGGTGATGGTCGCAACCAGCGGCGACCGGTTGCTGGACGCCGACGCCGAAGACGCTCTTCGCGCGCTGCTGCCGCAGGCCGACCTGCTCACCCCGAACGTCGCCGAACTGGCCGCGCTCGTCGGCGACGAGCCCGCGCAGGACCTGGACGAGGCGATCACCCAGGGCAAGGCGCTGGCATCGACGACCGGCAGCCAGGTGCTGGTCAAGGGTGGCCACCTCGATTCATCGGGAGCCGACCCGGGCCGGCAGGCGACCGATGCGCTTGTGGGTCCGGACGGATCGGTGACGGTGGTGCGCGGCCGCTGGGTCGACACCCGCAACACCCATGGCACCGGGTGTTCGCTGTCCTCGGCCCTGGCGGCCCTGCGCCCGCAACGCGACTCCTGGGCGGCCGCGGCGATCGACGCCAAGGCATGGCTGACCGGCGCGCTGGCCGGCGGTGTCGAGCTGGGCGTCGGCCGGGGTCGCGGTCCGGTCGACCACCTGCATGCCCTGTTCCCCGCGTCCGGCTCGACACAGCCGTTCTCGACCTCCGTCTGGCAGCTGATCGAACCGATCCGGGCCGCGATCGAGACGATGCCGTTCATCACCGCGCTGGCGGACGGGTCACTACCCTGGCCGAACTTCCGGTTCTACCTCGCCCAGGACGCCTGGTACCTGCGCGAATACGCCCGCTGCTTGGCCCGGGTGGCCGCGTTGGCGCCCGATCAGGATGCGCAGGAGTTCTTCGCGCGCGCCTCCGCCGGCGCCTTGGAGGCGGAGATGGCGCTGCACCGGACGCTTCTGACGGCGCACGGGGAGTCGCTGCCCGACGAGGCCTCCGCGGCCTCCCCGATCACGACCGCGTACCTGGACCACCTGCACCGCTGTTGCGCGACGGGATCCTATGCCGAAGCGATTTCGTCCGTACTGCCCTGCTTCTGGCTGTACCAGCACATCGGCGAGCGACTCGGGGCGCTGCGTGCCGCGGGTGAGCATCCGTATGCGGCCTGGATCGACACCTACGCCGACCCGGCGTTCGCCGAACTCACCGTACGGGCCATCGCCTTCTCAGATAGAGCAGCCCGCGCATCGTCCCCCGCCGAGCGTCAGGCGATGATCGCGGCGTTTGAACGCTCCAGCCGGTACGAGTGGATGTTCTTCGCGCAGGGCACCGATACGCCCGCCTGGCCGGTCTGAGCCTGTCTGAGCCGGAACGGCCACCAGCCAGCGGGTCAGCTGGGCCTGGCACCGGGGATGCGCTGGGGCGTGGCACCCGGGAGGTTCGCTGATCATCTCCGTGTCTGCGCACCGGACTTGACCCGGTTCACCGCGGGATTGATCAGCGAACCGAAGGCAACCCTGGCCCAACCGCGTCAGCCGAGCCGATCCGCCAGGTTCTGGTCGAGCGCGACGAGGAACTCCTCGGTGGTCAGCCACTCCTGATCCGGACCGACCAGCAGCGCCAGGTCCTTGGTCATCCGGCCGCTCTCGACGGTGGAGATGATCACATCCTCGAGGGTCTCGGCGAAGGCGATCACCTCGGGCGTGCCGTCGAGCTTGCCGCGGTGCTTGAGACCGCCCGTCCAGGCGTAGATCGAGGCGATCGGGTTGGTGGACGTCGGCTTGCCGGCCTGGTGCTGCCGGTAATGCCGGGTGACGGTGCCGTGCGCGGCCTCGGCCTCCACCGTCCTGCCGTCCGGCGTCATCAGCACCGAGGTCATCAGGCCCAGCGAGCCGAAGCCCTGCGCGACCGTGTCGGACTGGACG